>CAIPDP010000126.1 GCA_903863845.1 uncultured Mucilaginibacter sp.
CCGGCGAATAACTAATTGCCGGAGCGGTTGGGTTTACAGTTATAGATATACTCGTTGTACCGCTTCCTGCCGTGTTAGTAGCTGTTACAGTATAACTGGTTGTAGCGGAAATTGCTGTAGGCGTACCGGTAATGTTACCTGTTGTAGGGTCAAAGCTTAATCCTGCCGGCAGAGTCGGACTAATTGTCCAACTGTTAGATGCACCGCCGGTATTAACAGGGGACCAGGTTGTAATAGCTGTTCCGGTAATATAGGTATTACTTGAAGGCGTATAGCTTATGACCGGCGGAGTAGGATTTACGCAGCTCAGGGTGACATAAGCTGTACTGGTACCTCCGCTATTGTCGGCCGAAATACTATAAGTTGTTACTGGTGAAGTGCCTGTTGGTGTACCAGAGATAACTCCGGTTGATGAATTAAAAGAAAGTCCTGCAGGTAAGCTTGGGCCAATAGACCAGCTCGTGCCGGCGCCACCCGTATTGGTCGGCGTTAAAGGCGTAATGGCTACTCCAACTGTGTAAACATTGGTCGATGGGGTGTAGCTGATAGCAGGAGCGATATCATTTACGGTGATCGTAATTGTTGCTGTGCCGCTGCCTGTTACATTGGTAGCAGTTACAGTGTAAGTAGCTGTAGCAGCAACCGCGGTTGGTGTGCCCGTAATAACGCCTGTTGTTGTATTTAATGTTAAGCCGGCAGGTAACGATGGGCTAACCGACCAGGTGGTTGCAGCACCTCCGGTATTTGTCGGCGACCACGTTGTGATAGCAGTACCTACAACATAGGTATTAGCAACGGGGGTATAACTAATGATCGGTGCAGGTGGATTTACCACGATGGTTATCGAAGTAGTTCCGCTACCGCCGGCATTGGTGGCGGTTACAGTGTAACTGGCCGAGGCCGTGATTACTGTAGGTGTGCCGGTAATTGCGCCGGTAGAAGTATTAAACGTTAAACCGGTTGGCAATGCAGGGCTGACCGACCACGTAACTGCTGCACCTCCCGTGTTAGTTGGTGTCCAGGTAGCGATGGCTGTACCTGCTACGTATGTATTAGATGCAGGAGTATAGCTGATAACAGGCGCTGGTGGATTAACCGTAATATTGATAGATGTGCTGCCGGTGCCGCCTGCATTGGTGGCGGTAACCGTGTACGAAGTAATCGTAGTTATCGCAGTTGGCGTACCAGTAATAGCACCGGTGCTTGTGTTAAATGATAAGCCAGCAGGCAATCCGGGGCTGATGCTGTAACTCACAACGGCACCGCCTGTATTTGTTGGGGTCC
The DNA here is from genome assembly GCA_903863845.1 of uncultured Mucilaginibacter sp. GTDB lineage: Bacteria > Bacteroidota > Bacteroidia > Sphingobacteriales > Sphingobacteriaceae > Mucilaginibacter. The sequence continues at coordinate 1,285 of CAIPDP010000126.1, forward strand.
AGGTGCTGATCGCAACTCCGGTCGTGTAAATATTAGCTGCAGGTGTATAGCTGATCGCTGGCGGAGCAGGGTTATTACAGGTAATCGTTATACTTGTTGAGCCGCTGCCACCAGCATTGCTTGCAGTAACGGTGTAGGTGGTGGCAGGCGAAGTAGCAGTTGGTGTGCCAGTTATAGCACCAGTACTGGTGTTAAATGACAAGCCTGCTGGTAGTCCCGGACTGATACTATAACTTGTAGGCGTACCCGTTAAAACTGTGGGATTCCTGGTTGCTATCGCCTGCGCTACTGTATAGGTATTTGTTGCCGGAGTATAAGCGATCGTCGGAGCAAGCAGATCCACTTCCAATTTTACCGTGGTAGTCCCGCTGCCGCCTGCATTGGTGGCGGTAACGGTATAAGTCGTCATGGCCGATACAGCCAATGGTGTACCAGAAATCACACCTGTTGATGTATTAAAACTTAATCCTAAGGGCAATCCAGGGCTGATCGACCAGGTCGCTACGGCACCACCAGTATTAGTCGGGGTTAACGCCGTAATAGCAGCCAGTTCAACATAAACATTTGTTGATGGACTATAGCTGATAACTGGCGCGGGTGGATTGACAGTGATTTTGATGGTCGTAGTGCCAGAACCGCCAGCGTTGGTTGCTGTAATAGTGTAAGTTGTTTGAGTCGAAGTTGCCGTAGTTGTGCCCGAAATAATACCAGTGGTTGTATCAAATGATAAACCTGCGGGTAATGCAGGGCTGATGGCCCAGCTTGTAGCCGCGCCGCCGGTATTGGTTGGTGTCAGGCTCGATATAGCAATACCAGTTGTAAAGGTAAATGGCGATCCGGCATAGCTGATCACAGGTGCCGGAGGGTTTACCGTGATATTAATAGAAGTGGTCGCTGTAATACCACTGGAGTAATTAGCCGTTATGGTGTACCCTGTTGAAGCAGACGTAGCAGTTGGTGTACCAGATATTACTCCGGTAGCTGTATTGAAAGAAAGACCGGCAGGTAACGACGTGCTGATAGAATAACTACTCGGAGTTCCGGTTACTGCCGGTGTCAAACTCGAAATAGCAATACCTGTTGTGTAGGTATAAGGCGAACCGGTATAACTGATAGTAGGCGACAGAACCGTGATATTAACTGAAGTGGTAGCAGCAGGGCCGGAAGAATAGTTAGCGGTGATGGTATAACTGGCTAACGCCACAGCTGTTGTTGGTGTTCCGGTGATTTGGCCATTGCTAGTATTAAATGACAATCCCGCCGGCAAAGCAGGACTTACCGAATAACTGGTGGGAGTGCCTCCCACCAATGTAGGAGAAGCGGTAGCAATTGCCGTACCGGCGTAATAGGTAAAAGGTGTACCTGTGTAACTTAAAGTGGATGCTAATACTTTAATATTGATCGTTGTAGTTCCGTTACCACTGGCATTTGTTGCTGTTACGGTATAATTAGCCGCACCGGCTATAGCAGAAGGTGTTCCTGAAATAACACCAGTAGTGGTACTGAATGACAATCCAGCCGGCAAAGCAGGTGAAATTGAATAGCTTGTTGGACTATTAGTGACTGAGGGCGTTAAATTAGAAATAGCAAGACCCGTGTAATAGGTATAAGGTGATCCGGTGTAACTAATGGTAGGATTTGGCAATGCGCCAACAAGAAGGTTAAGCCCTGCACTACTATATGGGCCGCCACCAAGGTTATTATCAGTAAGTTTAATGGTAAAGCCATAAGTTCCTGCTGGAGTTGAGCCAGTCGTAGTAACAGTAAATGTTATTGTTGTTGTTGGCTGAGTACTACTAGGCGTAAACGATGGCGTTGTTGTTGTGCCATTCAAAATAGTTTCCTGCGCCGAAGTAAATGACCAGGTAACACCAGTAGGCGGACCCGACGGCCACGTTAGGAGAATGTTATCCGCTGAACCAGACGATCCTCCCGTTTTTGATAAGGTCAAAGTGTAGGTCACAGAAGTTCCGGTTCCGGCAGTCGCTGTGCCTGTTTGACTTCCGTAAACAACGTTAGTTACACGGTAAGCCGCAAAAGCCGAACTTCCAAATAAAAGCGGCATTAATATCAAAAATAAAATGTATTTGATCGGCTTTGAAAATTGGTGATATAGAAATAGCGCACTTTTCATACTCAATATTGATCAGAAGTGAAAACTTTGCCTTGCTTTACGGCGTCCGACCGGAATTGCTGGCGACTTGGATGAATTGAAATTTTATCGAGAACATTGACCGAATACTGAATTTGCTTTAAATAGCCAATTCCAGGTAATTGATTTTCAACGCTTTCTAATTCCAGATCCAGGGGACTTTTTAAACGAGATTGATTGGATCCGTTGGTTTTTGTGAATAACCAGGGGCAAAAGACAGAGCATAAGAATTGAACAGAGGTTGTTAGCCCGCTCATAAAATAGTTGTTTAGCGTTCGTTTTCCCGCAGGAAAACAGGTTCTATACGAATTGTACAAGCTCAATGTTTCAAAAGCCGCTGGTTCAGTTTGTTCTTTTAGATGTTTAAGGTTTAACATGGTTATTTAATTTTAATCCGATCAGGCCATCGCAGGCCGAACACACTTTCATTATTTTAGTCAAAACATTAAATAAATGCCTGACCATTTACCAGACAAATATTTTGCCATTGATTTCACTGGTAATCAACCGGTTCGGCTACAGACAAATTCAAAAAGCCTGCCAGATTAACTAAAGCCACCTGTTTTGATAGCGCAATTATCAGAAAAGGCTTAATTGACAATAGAAAGCGCATTTTTAGCAACTATTTTCTTTTTAAGCAAATAGTTGCTTCAGGGTTGGTATTACAATTTATGGCATAAAATTCCATTTTCTGGAACTTCAAGCAGGTAGTAGCACCAAAAAGGCATGGTGAAATGGGGAATTAAATGCCTGATAATGAGAAAAGCAACAAATGAGTAAATTATCAAATTGCCATATCAGAAAGCCCATCGATCAGGATGTCGATGGATAAAAGGTTACTAGTACGTATCACCCTCAAAATCATATAAACAAAAAAACCTTCAGCGATATGCTAAAGGCTTTTTTGATGTTCAGTAGCCCGTAGGGGAATCGAACCCCTGTTTCAAGAATGAAAATCTTGCGTCCTAACCCCTAGACGAACGGGCCTTTTGAAAGGCATTTGGTAGTGGGTACACGACAATGGTTTTTTAGCCATGCGCCAACCGCCGTGCATCAAGCCTCTTTGGCGTGGGCGCAAATATAGGAAGAATGCCGAATTACACAATCGAAGAAAAGTAAAATTTGAAGGCCGCAATATTAAGCAGCGAGAACGTTTCGGTATTTGAGCGGCGTGGTTTTATACCGTGTGCGGAATAGCCTGATAAAGGAGCTGGTGCACTTGAAGCCTACCATATTGACAATGGTATATATTGGGTATTCTGTTTTTGCCAGCAGCAACTGTGCGCGTTGTAGCCTCAATTGAATAAGAAACTGGTGCGGCGACTCATTATATGCTAACTTAAAAGTGCGTAGCAAGTGGTTGACCGATAAACAGGCATGATCGGCAATGTCCTCAAGGCTAAGGTTACTGCTTGAATTAGCATAAAGATATTCCTTAGCCAGGTTTAGTCGCCTAAGTATTTCCAAACGTGTGCTATAATGCAGGAAATTCAGGTTTTTGGCTTTTTCCAATATCTCATCCCTGTACACATTGTAAAAAGCGGCGAGGCAACGTTCGACGTATTCGTTCAATTGATCTTCATTATCGCCACCTTCGTCTAAATACGTTTTAAGGCGTAAAACAGCATTTTTTACTTCCATTTTAAATGGGTAGATTGTTTCAGCCAATGACGGTATCAAGGATGTCTCGTCAACGAACATTGTTTCAGACTCTTGATGAATTGAAAGAAAACAGTTCAAATAGTCTGCGTCAAGCTCAATTACAAGGATGCGGGCGCCTTCTTCCAAAGTACTTGTAAAATTTGTACCGGCATTTAAAACCATGAAGGTATCATTTTGGATACCTAAGAAGCGACGTCCAATTTTACAAAGCTCAGTACCTCCAAACACAAAACGGAGGGAAAAACGCTGTGCGATCTGAGGTCCCGCTGCCTGAAATTTACCGCTGAAAAGCCGGTTTTTGTTGCTCAATATCCTGGTCTGATTCATCATGCTACGATGTTGTATGCTGCTGATTATAAAGATACTGAGCGGTGTGTAGCGGCCAATCACCCTATTGGGGGGATTTTGAAAATAAAACAGAAATTTTCTGGAACTGGTCTTCAGGGATAAGTTGATCAGATCAGCCTGTTATCTTTTGCGGCTTTGATAGCATCCGCTCTCGAGTTTACATCGAGCTTGAGGTAAATGTTTTTGATGTGGCTGCGTACAGTTTCGAGGTCGATGAATAGATCCCGGGCAATTTGACTGCGGCTTTTGCCATCTGCTATCTGTTCCAATATCTGTGTTTCTCTTTTTGATAGGGGTGACTCCTGGTTGCGTTGAAAAGATTTGATGACCATGCGTGCTATATTTACACTCATAGGGCCGCCCCCGTCTTTTACCTCTCTTATAGAATCAACAATTCGGGCAGCCGGTGTATTTTTTGTAAGATAGCCCGAAGCGCCGTTCGCTAATGCTTCAAAAATATTTTTCTCAGATTCGTATACGGTAAGGATCAGGATATAAGCATGGGGAAGCATGCGTTTTAAACGAGGTATAGCTTCAATTCCATTAGTTCCGGGCAGCTCAATATCAAGGAGTATTACGTCTGGGTTATCCTCGCAAATGCTTTTTGCAGCATTATCGAAAGAATCATAAGCATTGACAACCGTGTAGCCTTCTGTTTGACCGATCAGAATTGAATAGCCTTCGCGAATGATCTGATCGTCTTCGATAACTACGATCCTGATTTCTTTTCCCATAGTGCCAAATTTAAACTTTTATTCCGCCTGAAAGGCTCAGTTTTAGTGTTACAAAAGTGCCTTTGCCCAGGTCGGATTTGATATCAATATTGCCTCCGATCCGCCGGGTTCTGGTAATGATATTTTTGATACCCTGCCCCTTAAATAATCCGTTTTGCAAATAGCCACATCCGTTATCACTAAGTGTTAATTCGATTTCCGTTTTTTCAACATGATCGAGCTTTAATGTTACTCTTGTTGCCTGAGCATGTTTTAATACATTGTTGAGCAATTCTTTAAATATCATTGGAATATTGCGACTGTACTCTAATGGCAATTTTACCGCGTTGAGCGATTCGTCGAGCTCCTGAAATTCAAATTCTACGGCTGTATCCAGAAATAATTCGTTGCCGAAATCTTTAATATGGTTTAGTATTTCGTACAGGTTGTCGCTTTTGGGATCAAGAGCCCAGAGTATGTCTTTGGTTCCGTTATACAGTGAAGATGCATTTAGTCTGATCTGTTCCAGCAGATTCTTCTGATCGGCCTGTTCTGGGGTCATTTTGGTACCCAGTATTTCCGAAAGGACCGTAATTCGTGTGAGTTTATTTCCCAATTCATCATGAAAATCTTCCGCAGTTTGCTGCCTTATCCTAAGGCTTTCAGCGCGCTTGGTGGTTTCGATGATCTTTTGTCGTTTTATTTTGCGCCAATACAGGTAGTTTTGAATGATAAAACCAAGAAGGATAAAACAAAGAATTGCAGCCAGCCGGAAGGGAGTAGTTTGGTAAAATGGAGGTGTGATAGAAAATGAAAAGCTTGCAGTATTTTCTGACGGTGTGCCGGCGGCGCTGAATGCTTTCACCTCAAAAGTATAATTACCCGGCGGCAATGAAGGATAATCGACCACATCATTTGTCACCGGTGCTGAATACGCGGAGTCAAGCCCCCGGAGCTTATATCGGAAACTGATCGCATTTGGATTACTGAGGTCGACTCCGCGAAACCAAATAGCGAGGTGGTTTTGGTTATGCGAAAGTTTAACGCCTTCATTTAGCTCCTGGCTATTATCCCAACCATTTGACGACCCTAATTGAGGAACCAGCCGCGCCGATTGTATGATGACATGTGGCGAACTCGCTCCACTTTGCTTTAAGTCGGTATTATATATAACGGCACCCTTGGTTGTGCCGATCCATACCTTATGGTCAGCATACATTGCTGCATTTTGGTTTGATTCAAGGATAAGTGAACGGGGACTATCATTTCCTGCCACCACAAAAAGACTCTTTTCTTTATTGAACAATAGCCGGTTAACACCACGGCCGGTACCTGCCCAAATGACGCCATTATTATCCGCCACAAGGCTATATATGGTATTTGAATTCAGGCCATCTTTCAAACTATAGTTATTAGATTGGCCTGTAGTCCGGTTCCAGGTAAAAACACCCCTATCGTCAGTCCCAAAAATTAGTTCACTTTTATATTTGAGGATGCAAAAAACAGCTGAGGTCCGTAAGGGACTCAGCTTAAACTGTTTTACCAGGTTTTTTTTTACGAGCAGCGCAATTCCATCGTTGGTGCCTACGATCACCGAGTCATGCCCCAGGGTAACTATCGAATACAGATAACGGTAAAAATTGGCTATTCGTCGTGGTACACCTTTGTCGATATAAAAGCAACCTCCTGCAGTTGTGAGCCAAAGCGTACCGTCGCTACCTTCGGCGATCCCGTTCACAGCATAGTTTAACCCCTTAATACGGTGGGCAATGCCATTTTTATAGTTCCATAACCCATTGTATGTTCCAATCCATAAGGTGCCTTTGCTGTCAGTATAAAGATGCTGAATTCGTTTCAGATCGGGATCCTTTTGTTGCAGATCAAATGCTGAAAGTTTCTTGCCATTATATTTCATTAGCCCCCCACCATACATTCCTAATAAAATGTCTCCCTTTTTATCGCGACTGATGGCCATCACCACTTGGTTCAACGGAAGCCCTTGCGAGCGGTCGAGCATCACAAAGCGCCGTCCCTCATATTTGTACAATCCGTTTCCCTGCGTGGCAAACCATAGATTATTATCGGTGTCATTATAAACATCGGCAATTGAATTATCTGTTAAACCATTGATCGCTGTAAAGTGGGTTATCTGATGATTTTTGATAAAATAAGCTCCGATGGTTGTCCCGATCCACAAATTATCATCGGCATCCAAAGCGGTACTCAGCAAGTAGGAGTTAAGCGCTATAGCTGCCATCGCTTTGGCCTCAAAAGGTTGCAGATGCCCATTAGCAATAGTATAAACTGCAGTATAGGTTTGCAGGAAGATTTTTCGCTCGTCAACCCTGTCGAAAAAAATGTGTGCTACGTAAAATGATTGCTTTACGTTCGGGTATTGTGCTATGATGTTCCATTTTCCTCTTTCAAAATAATAAAGGCCCTTTTTGAAAATAAAAGCATAAAGCCGTCCGGCTTTGTCGGTAGCAATACTCGTAACTGCATTTTTGATCGTATCCTGCACCCACTGCAGTTTTACCGTATCACCTATAATTCTAAATAAACGCCCACCAATACCGGCCCAAATATTTCCGCTCCCATCCTGAACGATGTTGCGTACCCGCCGATTATCGAGGCTATCAGGCAATTTGATATTGATCAGCTTTTTATTGACAACTTTTACCAATCCACTTTGGGTTCCAAGCCATTGGTTGTCGTCTTTATCAGTAAATACATAGTTGACAAAGTTGGTTGGAAGCCCGTTCTGCCGGGTATAGGATATAAAATCTTTACCATCAAACCGGCATGCACCTCCAAATGTTGCAACCCACAATCGATGCTCGTGGTCGAGCGTTAGGTTATTTACCTGAGATTCAATCAGGCCGTCTTCAATATCGTAATGAGTGAACGTATATTTTTGGGCCTCGCAAACGTTAAGGACAGCAAATAGCAATAATAGTAAGCCCAACACCCGGCACAAAAGCGGTGTACAAAATCGGCTTGTTATGTTAACTGTTTGCGCCAAATTCCTGATCAACTAAATGTACTATCAAATAACGTTTATTTAAAAAATAATTACCTCACCCTAATAGGGTGATTCCTATAGCGTTATTAAGATGTTTGAGGCAAAATATAGCTAATTTTGGATATGGGTAAAGCACATCAATATCATTTATCGGTGAAGTGGACCGGAAATCGCGGTACAGGCACCAGAGATTACAGATCTTACGGCAGGGAACATACCATCAAAGTTGAAAATAAGGTTGAAATTTCCGGCTCATCCGACCCGGCTTTTAGGGGTGATCCAACGCTTCATAACCCTGAAGAATTTTTGGTAGCAGCTTTGTCTACCTGCCACATGTTATCTTACCTGCATGTTTGTGTTTTAAATGGTGTGGTAGTAACAGGCTACGATGATAACGCTACCGGGACCATGGCCGAGACACCCGATGGCGGAGGGCATTTTACTGAAGTAGTGCTCAACCCCGTCGTCACCGTAAAAGAAGCTTCGATGTTAGAAAAAGCCGACCAGCTACACCATAAAGCAAGCGAGCTTTGTTTTATTGCAAATTCTGTAAACTTCCCTGTAAAGCATCAACCAAGCAGCCGTGTTGGGTCTTAGATCTGCACGGGCTTCATCCTGGGTACCAGCAAATGCATGATACACCAGCCCAACAGGTAAGCGCTACCGCAAACAAAAAACATGATGTAATAGGCTACCTCGATATGATGTAACGCCCGGTAATGCACGAACATGTCCTTTTGTACAATGAGCGACAAAAATACACCTCCTACCGATCCGGCCATGCCCCCGAGTCCGGTAACAGAGCCGACAGTATGTTTCGGGAACATATCAGATGCGGTTGTAAAGATATTGGCACTCCAGGCCTGGTGAGCAGCTGCAGCAAGGCCAATGATCAATACCGCCAGCCACATATTAATACTACCTAAAACCTGAGCAAATATGATCGGCACGACGGCAAAAGCATAAATAAGCATGGAGGTTTTCCTGGCTTTGAACACTGGCCACCCGCGTTCAATCAACTGTTTGGGCAGGTAGCCTCCAAAAATACTTCCTGCCATCGATATAAGGTATACGACGGCAACCGGTACAGCGATAGCCTTCAGCGTTAATTTATACTCGCTTTGCAAAAAATCGGGTAGCCAGAAAAGATAAAACCACCAGATAGGATCGGTCAAAAATTTGCCGATCGCAAAGGCCCATGTTTGCCTGAAGCCTAAGAGCCGGTGCCACGAAACCGGAGGCAATGGTTCTTCGTCATCGCTCTTGACTTCGTCGTCGCTATAGATGTAAGCCAATTCAGCGGTTGATACCCTCTTCTGCCGAGATGGGATTTCGTAGTATCGCAACCATAGGATCAGCCAGATAAAGCCAACTGAGCCTGTAATAACAAAGGCCATCCTCCAACCCCAGGCAGCCGCAATAAAAGGGACTGTTAAAGGTGCAATTATCGGTCCTACACCTGCTCCGGTATTAAAAATACCCGTTGCCAAAGCCCTCTCTTTTTTTGGGAACCATTCAGCAACCGTTTTGATAGCTGCCGGAAAATTGCCTGCCTCACTTAGCCCGAGAGCCGAACGCACGAAAATAAACCCAAAGGTACTATTGACAAGAGCGTGCAATACCGCAGAAGCACTCCATAAAATGGTTGCCATAAAATAGCCAAGCTTTGTTCCGAGCCGATCGATCAGCCGGCCTGCAAAAAGTAATCCCAATGAATAAGCGATCTTAAATGCGATCTCGATATTGGCGTAGTCGCCGTCATTCCAGCGGAAATCTTTTGTGAGTGTGTTTTTTAACAAACTGATCACCGCCCTATCCAGGTAGTTGACGGTGGTGGCAAAAAAAAGCAGCGCACATATCACCCAACGGTAATTCCCGGTATTTGACCTGGTCATGATTTTGCGTTTTTCACTAAAGTAAGCGCGTTCACGGTATCAGCATATAATTGCTCATATAGACGTTCTTCCAATACCTTTTTGCTGATCAATTTACTACCCATACCTACGGCGCAAACACCGGCTTTAAACCAGTTTCCTATATTTTCGGAGGATAGCTCCACCCCACCGGTTGGCATAAACAATTGCCCCCGGTACACGTCTGAAACGGCAGTCACGAAGCCGGGCCCCAATACATTCGCCGGGAACAACTTGATCAATGCAGCACCATATTCTCTTGCATTGTGAATTTCGCTGGGCGTCATGCAACCAGGTATCCACAATCCGCCAAGGTCGTTTACTATTTTGCCAACCTCGGGGTTAAGGTTAGGCGCCACAATAAAATCGGCACCTGCTTCTGTGAATCTTATCGCATCTGCCTTAGTTGTGATTGTACCAGCACCAAAATAGAAATCGGACATATCCTTTTCAACCGCAGCTTTCAAAATCCTAAAATTATCGAATGCCCCCTTTGCCCTATTGGTATATTCCATCACCCTAACCCCGGCGCGATAAAGTGTACGTATTACCTCAAGGCTTACCTCAGCATCTTCATAAAAAAACAATGGCAGCATGCCCTGTTTGATAATGCTATTGAGGATGGTTTCTTTGTTTTTCATTAGTTCATTATAAAATATATATTCCTACGCTAACTCCGTGGCGCTATATCAGATAATATTTCTTCGACCCCCAAATTAGTCACATCAGCTTCAATATACAATTTTTTGAAGGCAGCTGCCGTAGCAAATTCAAGTATTTCACCGGGCTCCTTATCTTGATAATAACCATAGATCAATCCGGCCATAAAACAATCACCGCTACCTACCTTGTTGATGATATGTGTTGCATTGTATGCTGATGAAACATAGAGATCGTTGCTGGTATAAAGTGCCGCATAGTAATTTGCATTCCCGTTCCCATCGAACCTGAATGTGTTGGCAACAACCTTACATTTTGGAAATTGCCGGATGATTTCTTCGGAAGTTTCTTTTGCCGCTTTGAGGTAGTTGTTTTTTTGGCTCGATTCAACTAATCCTGATGAAACAGGAATTCCAAGCATAGTTTCGGCTGCCCAGATATTGCCCATTACCAGGTCGCAATACTGAACCAGTGCTGGCAATACTACTTCGGGCGCTTTGCCATATTTCCAGAGTCTTGATCGGTAATTAAGGTCGATAGAAACGATGATATTTTTTTCAGAAGCAACTTTAAGGGCTTCTTCGCAAACATTAGCAATATCCTGACTGATCGCCGGACAAATAGCGCTAAAATGGAACCAGCTTACACCTTTAAATGCCTTTTCCCAGTCGATCATCCCCGGCTTGAGTTCCGAAAATGCAGAGTAAGCGCGATCGTAAATGAGTGCGTCGTTTTTGAGGTCCCGGCCTTTAGTCAGGAAGTATAACCCGAGGCGCTGACCGCGATAATCGACAGCCATTTCAATTCCCTGCTTTTCCTCGAAAGACACAACCTGTCTGGCCAATCCATTATCCGGCAAGGCAGTTTGATACCTTACCGGTATACCCCAAAGATTCAAAGCGGTGGCAACGTTTAATTCTGCACCGGCAATAAAAAATGGCAATTGGTTGTTGTTCAGCCAAAGGCCTTCTTCGTCGGGCGATATCCGTAAAAGCAGTTCACCAAAGCTGAGCACCTTACCCTTTGGATCTATTTTTATTGCCGCTGCCATCTCCTAAAATTCGAAATAGTTTTTGGCATTATAATAACAAATATCGCGGACGATCTTTCCTGTCCACTCGATATCATGCGGCAATTCGCCCCGGTCAATATCTTCCCCGAACAGGTTACAAAGTAAGCGTCTGAAATACTCGTGCCTTGGGAAAGATAAAAAGCTGCGCGAATCGGTCAGCATGCCTACCATCCGGCTAAGTAAGCCGATATTTGACAGAGTGTTCAATTGTTTGGTCATCCCATCCTTCTGATCTAAAAACCACCAGGCCGAGCCAAATTGTACTTTACCGGCAACCGAACCATCATTAAAATTTCCGATCATTGAAGCGATAACTTCATTATCAGCCGGGTTTAAGTTATAGATAATTGTTTTTGTAAGCCGATCCTCTTTATCCAATTTATTAAGGAAACGGGATAGGGATCTGGCCTGGCTGAAATCGCCGATAGAGTCCCATCCTGTATCAGGTCCGAGGTTGTTCAGGGCACGGGTATTATTATTACGCAGCGCTCCCAGGTGGTATTGTTGCACCCAGCCCTTTTCATGATCCCAAAGCGCAAAATGATACAACATTGCAGATTTTAATTTCAATATCTCCAAGGGCATCAGACTGTAATTATGCCTTATCTTTTTAAAGATCGCATTGATCTCGGTTTCGGTAAAATCCTCGGCATACAGGTGTTCTAAACCATGGTCGGATAGTTTGCAGCCATTGGCTGCGAAATAGTCGTGCCTGGCTTTAAGCCCATCGAGGTAGGTATCAAAATCATCTATCACGAGGCCCGCAAGCCTTTGCAGCTGGTCGATATAAGCGTTCAATGCTATGGTATCTTCAACCTGCATCGCCTTATCCGGACGAAAAGCGGGCAAAATACTAATGGCAAATCCCTCAGTTTTTAGTTGCTGATGATATTCAAGTGAATCCAGGGGATCGTCGGTCGTACAAACCACTTCCACTTGCATTTTATGCAACAGATTTCTGATCGAATAATCCTGACTTTGCAATTTTTCTGAAGCTGTGTGATAGATTTCAGATGCGGTGGCTGGAGATAATATTTTATCTATGCCAAAATACCTTTTCAATTCCAGGTGTGTCCAATGATAGAGTGGATTACGCAGGGTATAGGGTACGGTTTCGGCCCATTTAGCAAATTTCTTTTCATCTGTTGCCTTGCCCGTCACGAAGTGTTCATTGACGCCGTTTGCGCGCATCGCCCGCCATTTATAATGATCGCCATCGAGCCAGGCATGGGTCAGGTTGCGGAAGTTAATGTCTTTTGCTATTTCATCCGGTGGCAGGTGACAATGGTAGTCGATAATTGGTAATCCGGCAGCAAACTCATGGTACAGCCTTTGTGCTGTTTTGCCATTTAATAGGAAATCATCATCCAAAAATGCTTTCATATTTATTGGTATAATGTGTTTTTGATACCCATTTCAAGGCCCCGCAATTCAGCCAGTCCTTTTAGCCTGCCAATTGCCGAATAGCCAGGAAATGTATCATAATTAAAATCGTCTAAAAGTTTATGACCATGATCAGGGCGCATCGGGATAGCAATATCGGTTCTCCCGCTATCGGAACGCCGTTTTTGTTCGCCCAGAATACTTTTCATGATGGCATACATGTCTGAACTCCCTTCAAGGTGGTTGTCCTCGTAAAAGCTGCCATCAGCTTCGCGTTTTACATTACGCAGGTGCAGAAAATGGATATGCTGACCCAGGCGGTTAATCATGGCTGGCAGGTCGTTATCACCTCTTGCGCCAAGCGAGCCGGTACAAAATGTTAAGCCATTGGCTTTTGAGGGGCAGGCATTGATCACATCCAGCAAATCCTCTTCCTTTGACACCACACGTGGTAAACCTAAGATCGGGAAGGGCGGATCATCTGGGTGGATACATAAGCTGATGCCCAGTTTTTCCGCTTCGGGGATAACTGCTTGCAGAAACCAGGCTAAATTTCTTTTCAACTGTGCAGCATCGATACCCCTATATTTTTCAAGGTGAGTTTTGAATTGCTCAAGTGTTAATACGTCTTTTGTTCCGGGAAGCCCGGCCATGATGTTGTGGACGAGCAACATTTTATCTTCCGGACCTAAGCTGTCCAGGTATACTTTGGCTTCGGCTTGTTGTTTACTGTTGAACTCCTGGTAGGCTGCTTCGCGTTCGAGGATATACAGGTCAAACGCAGCTAAAGCAGGTGCGTGAAAGCGTAGAGCCGAGGCGCCATTGTCCAGCCTGAAATCGATGTCTGTGCGTGTCCAATCGAGCACGGGCATAAAGTTATAACAAACAATGCGGATGTCCTGCGCAGACAGGTTCTTTAAGGTGACGATATATTTCTCGGCATACTGCTCACGTTCGGCTGAGGCGGTTTTGATGCTTTCGTGTACGTTCACGCTTTCAACAACCGACCACCTCAGGCCGACTGCACCGATCATGTTTTTCCGCTTTTCGATCTCATCACTGGTCCAAACATTACCTGCCGGGATATGGTGCAATGCCGTTACGATGCCAGTGGCCCCGGTTTGCCGGATGGCTTGCAGGGTAACCGGGTCGGATGGGCCATACCAGCGGAAGGTTTGTTCGAGGTTACTGAACATGGTGTTAGAAGTTTATAATTTTAATAGCCTAATATAGGGTGTTTTTTGTTGGTTGTAGGGATGGTCATTGGTCATTGGGTATCGAAGTATATGTATTGCGGGTAAAGATAGTTGTGGGTTAATCGTTTGTATCGTCCTGAAAAAAGTTTACACTTTTTAATTAATAATCCTGTGTTTGGTTTACAGTTTTTCTTAGTCCTATATTTAGTTTACACTTTAGTAAATATAACAGAAAAACTATTGTTGTTTGCTTGCCGTGTTCG
>CAIPDP010000127.1 GCA_903863845.1 uncultured Mucilaginibacter sp.
AATTCATACCAAATCCAAAATCGTAAGAAAGGTGATCAGCATCGGTATAAGGGATCATATCGTGAGGTATATCTTCATCCTGCAACTCCACCGTCTTCATATTGGCCGGCATCTGAAATGGTAATAAACCTGAAGGCTCGAAAGCACCGGTCAAAACGTCCAGTATCGCCTGGTTTTGTACACCAAAATCCCCCACGATCGCATTTGCATCTTGCTCAAACTCGGCTGGGATGGTCGGCTTGGTCATTGTTAGTATTACGATAACCGGTTTACCATTCATTGCCTTTTTGGTTTCCAATATGGTTTTCAGGTCGTTATAATTTGCGGCTGTAATAGTTTTGTCTTTGTAGGTACGGTCGTGCACTTTAGGTTCCGAAGGATCTCCGGCTGCAATGCTATGGGCACGCGCATAGGTAGCTTTGTATTCGCCATATTGTAAGGTGATCGGCACATAACCATTGCCTCCTTTAACCGTATCAGCACCATCATAACCCGAACCACCACTCGGGCTGCTCACAATTACAATAGCCGCATCCGCTTTTGAGGGATCATCTGTCGCATTAAAATATTTACTGAATAAAGCCGGATTAACAGCTTCATCCCAATGTTCCTTAGATGGCGGACCGAAAAAGCCTTTTACAGAAGGCGTATATTTTTTTGGAAGATATATAGTGAGTCCTTTTTTCAAAGGCAAAATCTGCTTACTGTTTTTTAGCAGCACAATTGATTTCAATTGGGCATCGTAACCTGCGGTCATAAAATCTGGCTTACCTACGGTAGCAACGGAATTGGCAACATTTAAATAAGGGTTTTCAAACAAACCTGTTCTGAAGATATTGGTCAGCAAACGCACAGCAGATTGCTCGAATCTGGCACGCATGAATGCTTCTCCATGCTCTTTCACTCCCATTTGATATGCTTCCAATACTGGTCCGGCTACGTTATTGCCCCCAAACTGATCTACCCCGGCCATTAAAACTTTATAATGTCTTTCAGCAACTGTCTTGTTTTCCATACCCCAGGATTTGCCCATAAATTCATCAGGCTTCTTACCTTCATCAGCAGTTACCAGCCAGTCGGTACAAACCACACCATCATAATGATATTTTGTGCGGAGCAAATCGGTGATCAAATATTTATTATAGCTGTTCCCTTCATTTTCCTTGTCTTTGGTATCTCTTCCGTAGGATATGGTATAATAAGGCATAACAGCCGCTGACATACCTGTCTTCCCTTTCAGTTTTAATGCACCATCAACAAATGAAATAAGGTGTTCATCAAAATTATTACCCGGGTACACCGCAAATTTGCCATAGGCAAAATGCGCATCGCGACCAGCTTCTTCGGGACCACCACCTGGCCAATGTTTCATCATGGCATTCACACTATGGTATCCCCAACCATCTTTGATCTCACTATCACCTGTCGAAGTTTGAAAGCCATCTACATAGGCCCGCGCCATATCGGCATCCAGTTGTGGGTCTTCGCCAAAAGTACCATTGATACGTGCCCAACGTGGTTCAGAACCAAGGTCGATCTGAGGCGACAAAGCTGTAGCTATACCTAAAGCACGGTATTCCTGCGCCGCTATGTTGCCAAATTGTAATACCACATCAGGATCGAAAGTGGCTGCGAGTCCCAGCTGATCGGGCCATTGCGAAATTTTTCCTCCTGCTCCGGCCGTATATTCCACCCCGGAATTGGTTCCGTGGCGTGGATCCGAACTGTTATTGGCTGGTATGCCGAATGTACTGGCTTCAACCAGCGCCTGTACTTTGTTGTTCCATTTTGCTGCAACTTCAGGACTTAGTACCGAAGTGATCAATACGTGCCTCAGGTTATCTTTTAATAAAAAGTCTTTTTGCTGATCGGTCACATCTGAGGGATCAATACCACCTTCATTGAATTTTTTACCATTGTAAGTACCTGCACCAAAAGGACCGCCAGACATGGCCGGAATAGCCTGGTGTATACTATAAAGCATTAAACCGGCTATCTCATTTACAGAGAGTTGCGAGGCCAGGTCTTTGGCACGCTCTGCAACGGGTAAACGCCAATCTTCATATTTATCCAGTTTACCGTTCTTGTTCAGGTCCTTAAAAGCAAGACCGTCCACAGTGAGTATTTTAACACCCGAACTGCTTGAATAACCAAGCGTAGGACCGTTTTGATTTTTCACGAGTATAATGCCATCGCCTTCATCACTGGCAGTCCAGCGTATCTGGTCGTTTTTACTGCTGCATATCGTAACAGCAAAAAGCAGCATCGAGAGTGAGCCGATAAAATAAACGGCATTCCGGAAGTTGAAAATATTCATAACAAAAGAGATAATGGGTTTTTAATTGATTGTGTGAAAAAGACACAAACTAAAGGTATGTATATAGAACTGAATCGGCAAAAAGAATCGATAAATACCCTGCGATCAGTGATGGAGGATACGTTTAAACCGATGAAGCAGCCTGAAAGGAAACTACCGATCACAAAAAGAAAGCTCCCCGAAAATATCCGGAGAGCTCACATCAAACTAAACCAACAACTTATTATGAAAACATTCTTTTGCATTGTTCAAACCAGCGCAACTGGTTTTTTTTTCCGGGGCCTCGGGCTCTCAACAAATCACAACATTAATCTCACTGCCTCCGGCACCCGGTCAAATTATTTTACGCTAATTTCGCGTGATTGAATTTTGGCTTCTTCTTTTTTAGCCACGTTCAGTTTTAAAATACCGTCGTTGTATTCTGCCTCAATTTTGGCATAATCGGCAGTTTCAGGTAAAGTGAACGACCTAACAAAAGAGTTATAGCTGTATTCGCGTTTGCTGTATTTCTTGCCTTCTTCCACATTTTCAGTTTTCTTTTCAGCAGAAACGCTCAATACGTTCTTTTCCAGGCTGATCTTGAAATCATCCTTCTTCAAGCCTGGTGCTGCCAGTTCTATGTGGAATTCGTTTTCGGTTTCTGCAATATTTACAGCAGGCACCTTGCTTACAAACCTGTCGTTAAAGAACGAATCGTTAACGATAGAATCGAATACATCGTTGAACCATGGGTTAACTACGCTTTTTTGTCCGTTGTTAAATTTTACGAGTGTCATATTGATATCCTCCAGAGTTTATTATTTTTTAGTTTATTAACTTCGCAGGGGATAGATCAACAGTTATACCAAGGGGCAAAAGTTGGGATTTTAAGACACAATGTCGCTTCTGTTAGTACCTTTACAGACATAATGACACAAAATGAGTGAAAATATAGCAGATTATAAGTTTAGAACCCCGGTTCCGATCCGTTTTTCGGACCTGGATTTCTATGGGCACGTGAATAACGCCGTCTATTTAACCTATTTCGAGATCGCCCGCTCTGATTATTGGCGCGAGGTTGTTCAATGGGATTGGAACCATAACGGCATCATTCTGGCGCGGTCGGAAGTGAATTACCTGAAGCCGATTACCCGCAACGACCAGATCGCCTGCTATGTTCGCACTACCCGGATTGGTAACAGTAGTTTTGATGTGATGCATGTGCTGGTAAAAGTGACAGATGAAGGCGAGGAAATTTGCACAACCGGCAAAACAGTTTGCATCAGCTATGACTACAGCGTCCACAAGCCGGTTAAAATACCAAAAGAACAGCGCGAAAGAATGATCGCCTATGATAGGCCGGGACTTATATTGAACACGAACTAATACACCAAATAAAACATCGATTAAGACACGATTGATTGGTTTTTTTGATTTTTAAGATCTGGCGCCTGGATCAAACAAATCCCTAAAATCCCAAAATCGTGTCTTTGTTTAGAATATCTTTCCAGGATTTAAAATCCCATTCGGGTCAAATACTTTTTTGATACCGCGCCATAATTCAAAATGCACTTCTGAGTATTTAATCGGCATGAATTCTTTTTGGACAAGGCCAATACCGTGTTCGCCTGATAAAGTACCGCCAAGCGAAACCGTTAGTTCAAATATTTCGCGGATGCCGGCTTTGAGGTTGTTGTTCCAATCTTCATCGCTCATACCGGCTTTAACGATGTTGACGTGCAGATTGCCATCGCCAGCATGCCCATAACAAACCGACTCAAAGCCATATTTCGCACCGGTTGCTTTGATCCCTTTGATCAGTTGTGGCAATGCCGCCCGTGGCACTACAGTATCTTCCTCTTTATAAACCGTATTTGATTTAACAGAAACTGCCATCGTCCGGCGAAGGCGCCAAAGTTCTTCCTTTTGGGCAGCAGTATCCGCAAAAAGCACTTCTTTACATTCAAATTCTTCCAGTACCGTGTTGATCTTCTCGCAATCCGCGAAAATGGTATCCTGGTTATTGCCATCTACTTCTATCAGCAAAAAGGCACCAATGTCATCTTTCAGATCAAAGCTGAGCTGATCGTGTTCCATTACCCATTCTACACCGCGGCGTTCCATGAACTCGAGCGCCGAAGGAATAACGCCTGCCCTAAAAATGGCCGATACCGCCCCACAGGCACTCTCATTGGTAGCGAAGGATGCCAGTAGCAGGGCATCCTGAGTAGGCCGGGGTATCAGTTTGGTTACTATTTTAGTAATGATGCCCAGCGTACCTTCCGAGCCGATCATCAACTGGGTTAGATTGTAACCTGAAGCATATTTGAGGGTATTGGCACCGGTCCAGATCACTTCACCATTTGGCAAAACTACCTGCAGATTGAGTATATATTCGCGGATAGTACCATATTTTACTACCCTTGGGCCACCCGAGCCATGCGAAACGTTACCCCCAATAAAACAACTACCTTTGCTGGCCGGATCGACCGGGTAAAGCAGACCTTTTTCGGCAACCGCATCCATAAATACTTCGGTAATCACCCCCGGCTCTACCGTTGCCTGCAAATTCTGCTCATCAATTTCTAAAATGTGGTTAAATCGCTCCATCGCGATCAGGAGGCCGCCTTTAATGGGTAATGCGCCACCACTTAATCCAGTTCCTGCTCCTCTGGCGGTAACAGCTATCCGGTTCTCATTACACAAGCTGAGCAGGGCCGAAACCTGTTCGACTGTGCCGGGTTTAGCGACAACTTCAGGGTAAAAATGAAGATCTTCAGTCTCATCATGACTGTAAGGCTCCAGGTCAAGGGTGTTAGTTATCAGCGCATCTTCGCCAACAATTGCGCGGATCTCAGCAAGCAGCTCAGCATTTATAGTATTGTATTCCATTTCAGTGCTTTTGGTAGGTTATGGTAACACTTGAATGTGCTACTTTGCCGGGCAGCGGCGGGTACAGCTTTTTGATGGTCACCGTTACTTTTTCAACAAAACTGTAGTGATGTACCACATCGTCGATAATGGCCTGGCACAAACTTTCGATCAATTTGCGCGGCTTCTGCATTTGAGCGTAGGTCAATTCATACAAATGCTCGTAATTAACTGTATCCGTTAATTTATCATGCAATAACTCACCCTTCGGCTCAAAATCTGCTGAAATATCTACCACAAACCTGCTTCCCAGCAATTGCTCCTCGGGATAAAAACCATGTTTGCCGTAAAATTCGGCCCCATGCAAGGCTACATTGATCATGGGGCAAATTTAGTGATTTGTGGTTGAGTATTGGGTATCGGGTATTAGATATTAGGTATTGGGTATCAGGTATTAGGCTTGGGGCATTGCTATCTGTCTGAACCATGATTTTTTTGATTTGAGGATCACCATGATATCAATTATCTAAATTTTGTTGCATTAACTTACCCAAACAACTATTCCGATAGCTATCGGGACAACCAATACAACTAATACAACCAATACAACTAATCTCCTATCTTTGCCCAACCAATTCTATTTCCAATGGCTAAAACTGATCTATTCGAGGCTCCCGACTATTATTTGATAGATGAATTACTGACTGACGAGCATAAACTGATACGTGCAACGGTGCGCGACTGGGTTAAAAAAGAAGTGAGTCCCATTATTGAGGATTATGCCCAAAAGGCTAAATTCCCTAAACAATTATTAAAAGGTTTAGCAGAAATTGGTGCTTTCGGCCCGACCATACCGGTTGAGTATGGTGGCGCTGGGCTCGATTATATTGCCTATGGAATCATCATGCAGGAAATTGAGCGGGGCGATTCTGGTATAAGGTCGACTGCTTCTGTGCAGGGCTCATTGGTGATGTATCCTATCTATGCCTACGGTTCGGAAGAACAAAAGCATAAATATTTGCCTAAACTGGCTGCAGGTGAGTTGATCGGATGCTTTGGATTGACAGAACCTGACCACGGCTCTAACCCCGGCGGCATGACCACCAATATTAAAGATGCAGGCGACCACGTTATTCTGAACGGTGCCAAAATGTGGATCTCCAACTCGCCATTTGCTGATATTGCAGTGGTTTGGGCCAAAGACGAAAGCGGCAAGATCCGCGGCTTGATAGTAGAGCGTGGCATGGAAGGTTTTTCAACACCCGAGACCCATAACAAATGGTCGCTGCGTGCATCTGCAACCGGTGAGTTGGTGTTCGATAATGTTAAAGTTCCCAAAGAGAATATATTCCCTAATATTTCAGGATTGAAAGGTCCGCTTGGCTGCCTTAACCAGGCCCGCTATGGTATTGCCTGGGGTGCCATCGGTGCAGCGATGGATTGTTATGATACTGCGCTTCGTTATTCAAAAGAGCGCGTTCAGTTTGGCCGCCCGATCGCGGGTTTCCAGTTGCAGCAGAAAAAGCTGGCTGAAATGATCACTGAGATCACCAAGGCCCAGTTACTGGTTTGGCGACTCGGCGTATTAAAAAGTGAGAATCGTGCAACTGCTGCCCAGATTTCAATGGCTAAACGAAACAGTGTTGAAACTGCCATCAATATAGCCCGTGAAGCGCGGCAAATGCTGGGCGGCATGGGAATTACCGGCGAGTACCCAATCATGCGCCACATGATGAACCTGGAGTCGGTTATTACCTACGAGGGCACCCATGATATCCATTTGCTCATCACCGGTATGGATATTACTGGTGAAGACGCGTTCAAATAGGGAAAAACCGATTTTACTCGCCTTTTAAAAAATCCGCATACCAATAGCCGGATGATTTGATGGTGCGTTGCTGTGTCTCAAAATCCACATGTATCAGGCCGAAGCGGGGGTGATAACCTTCGGCCCATTCAAAATTATCGGCCAGGGTCCAAACAAAATAACCCTGAACATTAACGCCCTCCTGCTTGGCGGCCAGCACCTGCTTCAAATTTTCGCGGATATAATCCAGCCTTTGCGCATCGGCCACTTTACCATCAATGATTTCATCCGGGAAAGCGGCGCCATTTTCAGTAATAATGATCTTTTTTATTTGCGGATAGGCTCCAAATTTCTTCAATATATGGTAAATAGCGCGGGGATAAACTTCCCAGCCCATTGCTGTTAATGGCACTTTACGTTTGGCAGCTTTTACCAGCTTTGCCCCGATATAAGGCGTAAGGAATGAATATTTGACGATCTCGCGGGTATAGTTCTGCAGACCGATGAAATCAAAATCAAAATGCATATTTTCCTCATCGCCGGGCAGGATATATTTCTGCATATCCTTCAATACGGCAATTTCATTAACAGGATAACCCAATCCAAGAATTGGCTCGATAAACAGGCGATTAACAAGGGCATCTGCGCGAACAGCTGCCGCAATATCCCGTTTGCTTTGTGACGATGGCTCGATATGAGAACAGGAAAATGTGGTACCAATCACTGCTTCCGGTAATATTTCGCGTAATTTCCGTGCCCCGGCCACCATACCCAATACCACGTGGTGTATCACCGGTATAAAGTTTCTGATCCCGGTTCGGCCCGGCGCATGAATGCCAAAAAAATAACCGGCACCGGTAAATACCGATGGCTCGTTCATCACCATCCAATGTTTTACCCGGTCGCCAAAATGCCGGGCACAAATCTCTGTATAGTTGCTAAACCAATCCACAACCTGGCGGTTGGTCCAGCCACCCTGAAGCTCAAGCACTTGCGGCAGGTCCCAATGGTAAACTGTCACCCATGGTTCGATGCCCTGCTCCAGGCAATAATCGATCACGCGGTTATAGTAATTGATACCCTCCTGATTGATCTGACCGGTGCCATCAGGTAAAATGCGGGTCCAGGCAATTGAAAAACGAAAATTAGGAATATGGAGCTTCTTTAAAAGGTCGATATCCTCTTTAAAATTATAATAAAAATTACAGGCTGTATGGGCATGGTGTCCGCCGAGTATCTTTCCCTTTTTTGCAGTGAAAGCATCCCAAATCGATTCACCTTTTCCGTCGGCATCGGTGGCACCTTCAATTTGGAAGGCAGCAGTAGAAACGCCCCATTCAAATTCGCTGCCAAATAAAGTCCGGGTTAGTCTATCCATAGATCAAGCACAGCAATAGCGCAAAAAACGTCGAAAGTTTGAATAAAAACAAACTTCAAATTTTTCAACTTAAATGAATAGCAGGAAAACAAAGGCAAATTACTCAGTGAATGAAAGATGATCTCAGACTCCTGGTGATCATCCACTCACGGAAGTTCCGGATGAGTTTTGCAAAATTGATACTGAGTTTCATAACAAACAGTTTTACGCAATAAATATCCCCTAAGTGTATGAAGCTTACATCATGCTTATATGATGTTTATGTTAAATTTTTTTGCTTATAGGTTTAATCACTTGAACTAAATATATTGACAAAACAGTTCGTTTATTAAATTTGAAGCATGAAAACCTATTTCAAACGGCTGTTTGATTATGATAAGCACGTTAACCTGCTGCTGACAGATCTGATCCTGAAAACCAGCAACCAGGAAAAGACAGGGAAAACAATGGCTCATTTATTGGCTTCGCAAAGGATATGGCTGACCAGATCAAAATTGGAGCCGACAGACAATTTTGCTGTATGGCCCGATAGGCAGGCGGATCTGTTAAAGTCTCAGATCATTGAAAACCACCAAAACTGGGTCGATTTTCTTGAAACACGCAATTCCGGCGATTTCGATAAAATGATCGCCTACCAAAATTCGAAAGGCGAACATTTTGAAGATCAGCAAAGTGATATCATAACGCATGTGATCAACCACGGCACCCACCACAGGGCGCAGATCGGCTTGTACCTGAAAGAAGAGGGTGTAGTGCTGCCTTTTACAGATTTTATCGCATTTACCAGAAACAGCTAAAATTGTTGAAATATGGATATATCCTACGCATAAATGTTAATTTTGCCCAAGATCGAATTGTATGAAAAACATAGCTTATATCCTGTTTGCCTTTTTCCTATTGAACAGCTGCTCCAATAACGCCAAAGAGGAAAGTGATTTGAAGAACGACATCATTTCACTGCATGAAAAAATGATGAACAATGACGAGGCACTGATGAAAAATAAAATGAAGTTGGACACGCTTTTAAAACAAACAAAGGATACACTTGTCTTAAAACCACTGGTTGCAAAATTGAATTCGGCGGATGACGCGATGGATAAATGGATGAGCCAGTTTCAACCCGACATGACGGGCAAATCGCACGACGAGGTGATCAGCTATTATAACAATCAGAAAAAACTTGTCCTGGCCGTCGACTCACAGATCAATATGGCCATCAATGAATCGAATAAATACCTCTCTGCACATAAATAAAATGAGAAACCTGACAATTGGATTCCTGTTGATAGCTGCATTTTCTACCTGTAAATCAAATGATAGCAAAACTTCTCTGCCTATTTATGGCACACGGCAGGCGGTTACCAAAATAGTTGATGGTAAATCGGTTACGGATACCATTTACCAAACCATACCAAAATTTAAGTTTGTTAACCAATACGGCGACAGCATCAGCAATAAAGATCTGGATGGAAAGATCTACGTAGCCGACTTCTTCTTTACTACCTGCCCCTCAATTTGTCCGCAAATGGCGCGAAATATGCTAAAGGTATACGGTACTTACAAAAATTCAGCTGATGTCAGGATACTTTCGCATTCCATCGATCCAAAGCACGACAGTGTACCCGTGCTCAAAAAATACGCTGACAAATTGGGGGTAAGTGGTAATACCTGGTGGTTTCTGCAGGGAAAAAAGGAAGATGTTTATAGCATCGCTGAAAAAAACTACCTGGTGGCAGTAAAACAAGACAGTTCGGCCGCTGGTGGTTATGTGCACCAGGGTTATTTTGTTTTGGTTGATCAGCAAAAACGGGTCAGAGGGGCATACGACGGAACCGAACCAAAGCAGGTTGATCAGTTGATTGCAGATATTAAAACGTTACAGGCCGAAGCAAGCTCAAAAACCGCACAATGAAGTATAGCCGGATCATTGCAGCGATATCAACACTCTCCATAGCAACGCTTTCTATCGTTTCCTGCGAAAGCAATACCAGCCTGGAATTTAAACGTTATTACTCAGAAGGTGCCGAAGTTTACCAAACCCGCTGCCAGAATTGCCATGGTAATGATGGTGCAGGCTTATCGGCACTGATACCTGCCCTCAATGATTCAACATTTTTAAAAAAGAATAAATCCTCCCTGGCTTGTGCCATCCGTTATGGAATGAAAGGTGCTATCACCATCAACGGCAAAGCATACGAAGAAAATATGCCCGCCGCCGAATTGGCACCAATGGAAATAGCACAAGTGATCACCTATATGAACAACTCGTTCGGTAACCAATTGGGTATCGTTACCATGGATGAGGTGGAAGCGGATCTGAAGAACTGTAAGTTAATACCAGGCTCCAATTACCTTCAATTAATCATCAAACCCTCCCGATAACTATCAGGAAAACCCAATCCAACTTATTCCAACTAAATCAACTAATTCTAACTAAATCAACTTATTCCAACTAAATCAACTTATTCTAACCAAATCCAACTTATTCCAACCCAATCCAACCCAATCCAACCCAATCCAACTCAATCCAACTTATTCCAACTCAATACACTATCTTTGCCATGCAAATCGTTCTATCGCTCCGCTTTAAAACCGGGGAGGAAAGTCCGGGCAACACAGAGCATCCTGCTTCCTAACGGGAAGGCGCCGTTCAGCCGGCGACGGAAAGTGCCACAGAAAATAAACCGCCCCGATCTGATCGGGGTAAGGGTGAAAATGTGAGGTAAGAGCTCACGGCTTTCCCGGGCGACCGGGATCGCGGTAAACCCCAGGAGTTGAAAGACCAAATAGGTCCTGGATCAGAAGCTGCTCGCTTCATGTGCCGTCCGATAACTATCGGGATACCGGTACAACCAGGATGGGTAGGTTGCTTGAACCTGTCAGCAATGACAGGGCCAGATCAATGATAGAAATATACAGAACCCGGCTTACAGCTTTGCTGCTGAATTTTAGCCCATCCTTAACGGTTGGGCTTTATTTTTGCCTAAAGTGTTTATTTTTCTATACAATTCAGCTACCTTAGCATCCTATCTATACTACCCCCTATTGAAATTACATGGCAAAAATTCTGATCATAGATGATGAACGTTCCATCAGGAATACCCTGCGGGAAATACTGGAATACGAGAATTACGAGGTTGATGACGTTGATAACGGTGTAGACGGTGTTGGCATGATCGGCGAAAACGACTACGACCTGGTGTTGTGCGATATCAAAATGAATCGCATGGACGGCATGGAAGTGCTGACCGAAGGTTTGATCTTAAAACCCGACCTGCCTTTTATCATGATATCAGGTCACGGTACCGTTGAAACGGCCGTTGAAGCGAGCAAAAAAGGCGCTTTTGATTTCATTTCAAAACCGCCCGACCTGAACCGCCTGCTGATCACGGTGCGCAATGCGCTTGATCGTGGAAGTTTGGTGAGCGAGACCAAGGTACTTAAACGCAAAGTATCAAAAGTACGTCCGATTTTGGGCGAGTCGCCGGCTATCAGGAAGATCAAGGAGACTATCGACCGGGTCGGACCCACCGAAGCCCGGGTTTTAATTACCGGTGCCAATGGCAGCGGCAAAGAACTGGTGGCGCGCTGGCTCCATGAAAAATCAAACCGGGCAAATGCACCTTTGATAGAAGTAAACTGCGCAGCGATCCCATCCGAATTGATCGAAAGTGAATTATTTGGTCACGAAAAAGGATCCTTCACCTCCGCCGTAAAACAGCGGATCGGGAAATTTGAATCGGCTGACGGTGGAACTTTATTCCTTGATGAGATAGGCGACATGAGCCAATCAGCACAAGCCAAAGTATTGCGGGCACTGCAGGAAAATAAGATCACCCGTGTTGGCGGCGAAAAAGAGATAGAAGTTAATGTGCGTGTGGTAGCAGCTACTAACAAGGACCTGCTAAAAGAGATAGAAGCCGGAAATTTCAGGATGGACCTGTATCACAGACTCAGTGTCATTTTGATCCACGTACCTCCGTTGGTCGAACGTAAAGATGATATCCCATTGCTGACCAGCAATTTTTTGGAGGAGATCTGTAATGATTATGGTATGCCGGTTAAAAAAATATCAGCAGCCGCCCTGGAAGCGCTTAAATCACTGCCGTGGACAGGTAATATCCGCGAGCTGAGAAACATGGCTGAAAGGTTGATCATTTTGAGTGATAAAACCATTACTGAAGAAGATATACGGGCCTTCGCCAATCCATCCGGAACAGTATCATCAAATAGCACGGGGCAAGCAAATACTGACAGGGATTTTGATCAGTTCACAAATTTTCAGGAATATAAAGATTACGCCGAACGGGAGTACATCAAATTCAAATTAGAGAAGAATAATTGGAATGTGTCAAAAACTGCCGATGATATTGATATTCAGCGCAGTCATTTATATAGCAAGATCGAAAAATACGGTTTAAAACGGGGCGAATAATAAACATATCTAAAAAAAATTGAATGCCCGCTGGAGATCATTACTTAAAACTGCGATTAAGATTTGCAGAAATTAACTTTTTATACGTGTTTGCCATTTCAGTTCAATTATTTACCTTAGGTAATTCCTAAACAGGCTAAATTATATCACTTTATATTTATGAGCGATCTCCATCACACCCCACCACCTCCTGCCCAGATGTTGCAAATGATCAGCGGCTTTTGGGTTTCCAATTGTATCTACAATGCAGCTAAATTAAATATTGCCGACCTTTTGGCCGATGGCCCGAAGTCGATCGAACACCTGGCAAAAAAAACGCATAGCCATGGACCGGCTTTGTACAGGCTTTTAAGGGCATTGGCTGGTAGTGGCATATTTGCCGAGAATGAAAACGGAGAATTTACCAATACCCCGCTGAGTGAAACTTTACGCGAAGGTGTAAAAGGTTCGATGAAGGCTTTCGTAAAGGCGCAGCTGGGAGATCATTTTAAAGCCTGGGGTAATTTACACCACAGCTTAAAAACCGGTGGTATTGCATTTGACGATGCCGTTGGTACATCCGTTTGGAAATATTATGAAACGCATCCGGCGGATGGCTTAAATTTTATGCAGGCAATGTCTGATCTGAGTGGAGAAGCCATCGCTGCCGTTATACCTGCCTATGATTTTAGTCAATTTAAACATATCGTAGATATTGGTGGTGGTAATGGTGCCCTGTTGATTGCAGTTTTAAAAGCAGCACCACACGCCCGCGGAGTAGTATTTGATGAAGAATATGTAGTTAAAAAAACGCAGGTTATTTTAATTGAAAATGAACTGGCCGGAAGAGCTAATGTAGAAGCAGGCAACTTTTTCAACCATGTACCTGCCGATGCTGATGCTTACCTGATGAAACAGATCCTACACGATTGGAACGACTTGCAAGCGATCACGATATTAACCAATATCAGCAAAGTTTTAAAGAAGGGCAGCAAATTACTGATCATAGAGGCCCTGATACCCGAAGGTAACGAACCACACCCGGGCAAGTATTTAGATATCAATATGATGGCGATGACCGGAGGCAAAGAGCGTACCGAAAAAGAATTTAACGAATTGCTATCCTATTCCGGTCTTAAGTTATCCAGGGTGATCCATACCCATTCGCCATTGTTTGCTATTTTGGAGGTTGTAAAAGCATAATTCGTCCGGCTTTAAGGCAGAGGATTATCTCGGTCTGGATGATAAAATCTCGCCTTAAAACGCTACTTTTGCGCCATCAATGGAGCACATACGTAATTTTTGTATCATAGCGCATATCGACCACGGTAAAAGTACTTTAGCCGACCGATTGCTGGAATATACCAATACCATTTCCAAGCGCGATGCGCAGGCACAGCTGCTGGATGATATGGACCTGGAACGCGAGCGGGGTATTACCATCAAGAGCCATGCAATACAGATGGACTATGAGCTGGATGGTAAGAAATACGTACTTAACCTGATTGACACACCCGGCCACGTAGATTTTTCCTACGAAGTTTCGCGATCTATAGCTGCCTGCGAAGGTGCCTTGCTGATTGTTGATGCTGCGCAGGGTATACAGGCACAAACCATCTCCAATTTATACCTCGCACTGGAAAACGACCTGGAAATTATCCCGGTGCTCAATAAAATGGACCTTCCCGGTGCTATGCCGGAGGAAGTAAAGGACCAGATCGTCGACCTCATCGGTTGTAAACGCGAGGAGATCATAGCCGCCTCCGGTAAAACAGGTTTGGGTGTTTACGATATTCTACGCGCCATCATCGAGCGCGTTCCCGCCCCTGTCGGCGACCCGAAAGCACCATTGCAGGCTTTAATTTTCGACTCGGTATTCAACTCTTTCCGTGGCATCATCGCTTATTTTAAGGTAGTGAACGGAGAGATCCGCAAAGGCGAAAAAGTTAAATTCGTAGCAACTGAAAAGCAATACCTGGCTGATGAAGTGGGCACGCTGAAGCTGAACCAGTTACCTAAAGACGTGATTAAAACAGGTGACGTGGGCTATATCATTTCGGGTATCAAAGAAGCGAGGGAAGTAAAAGTAGGCGATACCATCACCCATATCGATCGCCCATGTGCCGAGGGCATTCAGGGTTTTGAAGAAGTTAAACCGATGGTTTTTGCCGGTATTTATCCGGTAGATACAGACGATTACGAAGAACTGCGCGAATCAATGGCGAAACTGCAGTTGAACGATGCTTCGCTGGTTTTTGAACCGGAATCGTCGGCAGCCCTTGGTTTTGGTTTCCGTTGCGGTTTCCTTGGGATGCTGCACATGGAGATCATCCAGGAACGTCTGGAACGTGAGTTTGACATGACGGTAATTACTACCGTGCCAAACGTATCTTACAAAGCGTTTACCACCCGCGGCGAAGAAATGCAGGTGAATAACCCTTCAGATCTCCCCGATCCAAGCAAAATCGATTTCGTAGAGGAACCCTATATTAAAGCATCCATCATCACCAAATCTGAATTTGTTGGGCCGGTGATGTCACTTTGTATACAGAAGCGGGGTATCATCACCCACCAGTCGTATTTGACGGCCGATAGGGTTGAACTGACTTTTGAGTTGCCGATGGGCGAGATCGTATTCGACTTTTACGATAAATTGAAAACGATATCCAAAGGCTATGCCTCGTTTGACTATCACCAGATCGGTTACAGGCAGTCGGACCTGGTACGTTTGGATATTAAGCTCAACAGCGAGCCGGTTGACGCATTATCGTCCCTGATCCACCGCACTAATGCGTACGATTTCGGCAAAAAGATATGTGAGAAGCTGAAAGAGTTATTACCACGCCAGCAATTCGAGATCATCATACAAGCATCTATCGGTGCCAAGATCATTGCACGGGAAACTGTGAAAGCTTTGCGTAAGGACGTTACTGCCAAGTGTTATGGTGGTGATATTTCGCGTAAACGTAAACTGCTCGAAAAGCAGAAAAAAGGTAAAAAACGCATGCGCCAGGTAGGTAATGTGGAGATACCGCAATCGGCCTTTATGGCGGTGCTGAAATTAGATTGATAATTTGCTGTTTTGGAATAGGTTTTCAAAACAGCAAAACCAAAATAACCCGATTTAGTACTTGTATTGGGCCTCCCCAATCACAAATCACCAATCACAAATCACTAACATGCAACTACTCGACGGTAAATACGTATCAGAAAAACTCAAGGGAGAGATCGCCATTGAAGCCGCCAAAATTTTAAAAAGAACAGGCCGCAAACCCCATTTAGTAGCCGTATTGGTTGGGCATGATGGCGGAAGCGAAACCTATGTGGCCAGCAAAATGCGAAATTGCGAAGCCGTTGGCTTTAAATCGTCATTGGTGCGCTATGAGTCGACCGTTACGGAAGAAGAGCTTTTGGCTAAAGTAATAGAATTGAACGCTGATGCTGATATTGATGGCATCATTGTACAATTACCTTTACCCAAACATATCGATCCGGATAAAGTGACCGAGTGTATCGATTACCGAAAAGATGTCGATGGCTTCCACCCTATTAACCTGGGACGGATGCAGCGTAATTTGCCATCGTTTATACCCGCTACCCCCTATGGCATTACTTTGATGCTGAAAGAATACAATATTGAAACATCGGGCAAACACTGCGTAGTAGTTGGACGCAGTAATATTGTAGGATCGCCTATGAGTATCCTGATGGCTCGTAATACCTACCCCGGCAATTGTACGGTTACGCTTTGTCATAGCCGCACACCCGATATCAAAAGCTTTACTTTAGATGCAGATATACTGATCGTTGCCATCGGCAAAAAGAATTTCATCACTGCTGATATGGTAAAACCCGGCGCCGTTGTTATTGATGTAGGTATGAACCGTGAAGTTTCTACGGCAACAAAATCAGGCTTCAAACTTTATGGCGATGTGGATTTTGAAAATGTAGCCCCAATATCTTCTTATATAACCCCTGTTCCCGGAGGCGTAGGCTTAATGACGATCATCGGATTATTGAAAAATACGCTGGCGTCGGCAAATAAGGAAGTTTACCGCTGATTCGTGTGATTTTAGTGATTACGTTGAATGCTAAATGTCAGTTTAATCAGTAAAATCAAACGACTCAGCGGTTCAGAGATTGGCACGTGCTTTTGTCTGAACCAGGATTCGTAGGATTAAAGGATTTCAGGATTCTTTTGTACGTCCCGAGAGTTATGGTAATATTGAGCTTGTCACAGCACGTGCGTAAAGGCCCTACACGCTTCGCCCTTCGACGGATATCCTGAAGACAATTTTTCACTTTCGGCAGGGAATAAAACTGTGTTAACCATTCCTGCTCCAAAACCGAACACCTGATGTATCAAAACCGAACATATCTCCTATTTTAAAATACCATAAATATCTATTTATCAATAATATACATATTTGGTATCTAATTGGCGTCTTATGTTTAGCAAATTCTTCACGTCAATAGCTATTGTTATGATAAAAAGTTATTTAAAATCCGCTTATCGATTTTTGCTAAGGAACAAATCCTTCAGCCTCATTAACATTTTCGGCTTAGCAATTGGTACATTATGCTGCCTGTACATTTTACTTTATGTACAGGATCAGTACAGTTATGACCAACATCATCTGGATGGTCAAAATATTTATCGGATAACGACTTCTCTTGGACTTCCCGGCGATAAGCATAATTATTCGACTGCATCACCACCTATTGCGCCTACTATGAAACACGACTTTCCTGAAGTGCAGCAGTTCACCCGGCTGGTAGCAACTGATTTGCTTGGCAATACCAAAAACATGCTTAAATACAAGGAAAAATCCTTTTATGAGAAGAGCTTCGTTTATGTTGATTCAACTTTTTTTGATGTTTTTACCTATCACTTTGTTTACGGTCATAACAGCAAAGACCTGCTGTCGCAACCAAACACGGTAGTGCTTAAAAGATCAGTATCGGAAAAACTATTTGGTACCGAAGACCCGATAAATAAAGTAATTACGATTGACAACGGTTATGGGAAGCGTGATTTTAAGGTAACCGGTGTGGTTGACGAAAGCCTGGGGAAGACGAGTATTACAGCCAACATTTTTGCAACCATGCGAAGCGGCGGGTTTGGCGAATTTACAGCTACAAGTACTGCATGGGCAGGTTATAATTATTGCGCTTCCTATATTAAACTAAGGCCGGGTGGTGATGCCGCAGCATTGGAAAAAAAATTACCTGATTTTCTGAATAAATACGGTGCGCAGCAGCTTAAATCGTTGGGGATGACCAAATCACTGCACTTGCAGCCCTTTTCTTCAATTCACACCACACCGGGTTATGAGGTTGAAATAAGTAAAACAGTTAGTCCCACTTTACTTTACATATTATCAGGTATCGCAGTAATGATCCAATTAATAGCCTGTATCAATTTTATGAACCTTTCCACAGCCCGTGCATCTAAGCGCGCCAAAGAAATAGGCGTCAGAAAAGTTATTGGTGCTGGCCGAAGCGATCTTGTGAAACAGTTTTTAGGAGAATCTTTCCTGTTGACGCTGATCGGCGTAGTGCTTGCACTTCCGCTGCTATACTTTGCCATGGGATACCTCAACAACATCACCCAATCCAATATCCAGCTGTCATTCCTCAACCATATCAACGTATGGTTAACACTTTGCTTAATTGTTTTATTTACAGGCGTACTTGCCGGCAGTTATCCCGCCTTTTATCTATCAGCATTTGAAGCGATAAAAGTGATGAAGGGTAATTTCACCAATCAGATTTCAGCCTCAGGTATCCGGCGGACTTTAGTAGTGTTCCAGTTTGTTTTGTCGATAGTACTAATTACCAGTATCATTATTATTTACAGCCAGCTTAACTACATCAAAAACAAGGACCTTGGGTTCGATAAAAGCCAGAAACTGGTTTTTAGTTTTTATACGGGTGATGCACAGCAAAAAATGACAGCCCTGGCTACTGATCTGCAACAACTATCAGAGGTTAAATACGTGAGCCGCTCTAACAACTACTTAAGTCAGTTTGTCGGCCGCGACCATGGCGTGTATCCGGCCGGAGGCAATCAATCAACCGCTATTGATGCGCAAAATATGGATACGGATGAAAAATTCGTAAAAGCCAATGGCATCAAACTTATCGCCGGGCGCGATTTCCATACCAAGGATTCCTTAAAAACCCTGATCAACGAAACTTTATGCAAAAAACTCGGCTTAACGCCAGAGAAAGCTGTTGGTGCACGTCTATTTAGTCAATACCTGAACGGTCCTGTTAACTATGTCGACGTAGTTGGTGTAATGAAAGATTTCAATTACAACTCTTTGCACGGTGGGGTAAAGCCTTTTATGCTGTTCTACAATGGCGACCCGAATGCCTTTTCGTTTATGACCGTATCGGTGAGCAGCCCCGACTATAAAACACTTTTAAACAAAATGGAAGGTGTGTGGCAAAAAGATTTGCCCGGGGTGCCATTTGAGTACGCGTTCCTTGATGAAGAGGTACAAAAGCAGTATGATGCAGAGATCAGCTTGTCAAAAATTATCAATTCATTTACCCTGATCGCCATTTTGATCTCCTGCCTTGGCCTGTTTGGCCTTGCCGCCTTTAGCGCCGAACAGCGTCAAAAAGAAATAGGCATACGTAGGGTACTTGGAGCCAGCGTGACTGGTGTTGTCGGATTGCTTTCAAAGGAATTTATCTGGCTGGTTGGTGCGGCGTTCGTTATTGCTACACCGATAGCCTGGTGGGCTATGCACAAGTGGTTGCAGGCTTTTGTTTACAAAGTACCTGTAAGTTTATGGATGTTTGTCATTGCAGGGGTATTATCAATTTTGATCGCTTTGATAACTGTTAGCTTTCAGGCGATAAGAGCTGCTGTTGCTAATCCGGTAAAGAGTTTGAGGTCGGAGTAATAATGACACATCTTTGCAAAAGGGGTCGCTCACAGAGGTCCCTGCTGCTATTAATGGCTTTTTGAAGCACGATGAACGTTTGCATAGTATACTCAGCAAGGCTGCACGCTAAAGAACTGTCTCGTCCTGAAATAGGTTTACACATCAAGTAAATCGAAAATGGACAAAAAGGTAGCGTTACTGATCAAACAGGATCACACAAATGAAGGTTTGGGTTATCGTATCTTAGCAGAGAAATATGGAATGAGCCGTAAGCAG
>CAIPDP010000128.1 GCA_903863845.1 uncultured Mucilaginibacter sp.
CAGCACTTAAGGAGCAGGAGTCTTTGGGGCGTTAATTAGTTTATCGTTAATGGTTCATAACATGTTTTGCAAATTACCTATGAACCACGAACTATCAGCTTACTGATACTGTATATAAACCGGAGCTGGCTGCAATTTCAGTAGTTCCTGTTTGCTGAGCATGCGTTTGGGAGGGTTTTTGATATCGTTTTTGTAGAATAACTTAAACCCGGTAAATTGAACAGGTTCGTGAGAGATGAAGTATTTGTACGAATCTTTCTTCAGATCGGGGCCACCCCAGCCATCCATATCCATTACCAATTGCACTTCGGGGTGGAGTTTAATGTCCTGATAATTGGTTACCATGCGTTTGGTAAAACGGTGTACAACCAGGATCTTTGGCGGCAGGTTATTCTTTCGCACAATGCCAGCAAGATAGTTTGAAACGAAATTGATATCGGCAGCATCATAGGTGCCGATACGTTTACCGGGTATGCTTCCTTCCTTCATCGAGAACTCAGGGTCGATACCGACATGCACATTTGGCATCAGCAGGTATTTTTCAATTCGGGGAATTTCCTGCTGCACGGTGCTAAAGCCCACCTGGAAATCGAGGAAGACCAATGCATTGATCTTTTGCGCCATATGCAAAACACTATCGATCTGTTTGAACGGCATCCGCAGATTATGCAGGCCATTTTTACCGGCATAGGCTTGTGCTGTTACACAGATATAATGTAAAGCCGGTTTCACTGATGTAGATGGATCGGCTGCCTGCCAGCTTTTTACTTCGCCCTCCAATTTTTCAAGCATGATCTTAGGCGGATACTGACCCAGTACACCCATATTTTTGGAATACATATTGCCATAATAAGCCACAACACGATAATAAGGGAATATAGCACCCGGCAATGACCGCGGCGCTTTCCTCACCGGCCAGCGTCCACTTTGATCGCCATTGGCCAGTTTCAGCATTAGCGAGTCGTACTGAGCTGCATCATGCGGACGCAGTACTCCATTGGATGAATCGGCTGCGCTAATATGATTTAGGGTATCAGTTGCAATTTTGCGTTTCGCGGTATCATTTACCTGTCCGAAACTATACCCAATAGTAAGGTACAAAAAAACGAATGTAATGAAGATCTTTCTGGTATTTAGCATGCACGAAGATATTGAATATCTCGTTATTCGATGCTTTTACCTTTCATCGCTGTACTGATCGCTACATCCATCAATCGCTCTGCAAATGGGCGGGTATACTCGTTCAGGTCATCGATGGTTTTGTGGATCAGGTCTTTATCTCCGCTGGTAAGCACCTCTTTGAGCTTTTCTACTTTCTTTTGGGTTGAAGAAATCTCATCGATATCAAGGTAAGCAGCATTCTTTTGCAGGAAGCGTTCTACTGTGTAAGTCATTTGTTCGCCCTCAGTCCGGGCCTCTATCAGCATACGTTGACTTACATCATCCTGCGCATGGGTGATGCTGTCCATCAGCATTTGCTCCACCTGATCGTCAGTTATACCGTAGGTTGGGGTAACTTCAACCTCCTGTTTAACGCCGGATCTCAGTTCTAATGCCTGTATCTTTAAGATACCGTCGGCATTGAGTAAAAAATTGATGTCTACTTTTGGAAAACCCGCAGGCATACCCGGGATCCCTTTCAGATCAAACTCGGCCAGTTTACGGTTTTCTTTCACGAGGTCTCGCTCGCCCTGGTAAACGGCAATTTTCATATTCGCCTGTCCATCTATCGAGGTGGTATATTGCCTGCCCGCTTTAGTTGGTACTTTCGAGTTCCGCGGAATGATCACATCCATTAAACCGCCCATGGTCTCAATTCCCAATGAGAGCGGAGTAACATCAAGCAACAAGATATCGCGGCGATTGCCTGCCAATATATCAGCTTGTATGGCAGCACCCAAGGCTACAACTTCGTCGGGATTCAGGTCGTCATGTACGGGGCGCTCAAAGAAATCAGCTACCATTTTTTTTACTAATGTGGTGCGTGTCGAGCCGCCAACCATAACTACTTCATCGATATCAGCAATGCTTAGCCCTGCGTCTTTTAGTGCATTTCTGCAACAATCGATTGTTTGCTGCACTTTTGGCAATATCAATTCGTTAAAAGTATTACGATCAAGTGTGCACCAAATATCACCGATCTTTTCATTGACCAGGCTCTGATGGGCGAATGCTTTTTTCGTTGCCTCAGCTTTCAGGCGTAATTGCTGTGCCAACTCGCGGTTTTTGAAGAGTTCGTTCTTGTCGAGATTGTTTTTATCGATCCAATAATCAACAATAGCCCGATCGAAATCGTCTCCACCTAAAAAAGTGTCGCCATTGGTTGACAATACCTCAAAAATGCCGTTCTGTATTTGCAGGATCGAAACATCAAATGTCCCGCCACCGAGGTCGTAAACGGCAATGGTTTTGGTCTCACCCGGGTTAAGTCCGATACCATAGGCCAGGCTTGCGGCTGTAGGCTCGTTCACAATTCGCAATACGTCCAAACCTGCCAGCTTGCCAGCATCGCGTGTTGCCTGCCTCTGCGAATCATTAAAATAAGCAGGAACAGTAATTACTGCGCGGTTTACCGGTGTTTTCAATGCATGTTCGGCGCGTTCCTTCAATTCTTTCAGGATCAATGCTGATAATTCAATCGGCGTATAAAATTTATCGCCAACCTTTATCTTAACCAGGCTTTCGGTATTATCGTCAATGACTTTATAGGAGAAGAAATCTTTATAGTTTTCAATATCATTATAAGAACGACCCAGCAATCGCTTTACCGAAAAAACGGTGTTTTGAGGATCAGTGATCAAATATTCCTTTGCCTCATTACCTACGGTTATATCGCCAGCCTGTCCAAAATGCACAACCGAAGGCACCAAAACACCCTTTCCGGCATCATTGATGACTTTAGGGTTTTTATCCGGATCGATAAAGGCCACCAATGAATTGGTGGTACCCAAATCTATTCCCACGATGAGTTCTTCTTTTTGTAGTGAACCCGTTGCCAGGTTGATTGAAACTTTAGCCATGTTATTCTAATAACAAACGGCAAATGTACTCAGTTTTGCAAGACTGAGTGTCATCAAATTGTTTCGAATTCTAAAGTCTGTTTTAATTGATCTTAGGCAATACAACAATTGCGTTTGCTGTAGATTGTTTAGAAAAGATGTTTACGGCTTTGCCATTTTTCCAATAAGTAGCCAGGTTATTTGCTGCTCCTGCAACGTAAACGTCTGTGCCGCTAACAGCAATGGAGCTTTCATGTGCATTTATATTGATACTATTAGCCGTTACCCTGGTTACAGTGCCATTTTTCCAATAACTTAAATTCGTGTCGCTATTATCCAGAATATAAACATCGCTGCCGCTGTTGGTCAATGAAAAAGCAAAAGCATTTCCTTCAATATGGTTGACCTCGCCATTTTTCCAATAAACAGCTGTCGAATTTCCGTCCGTATCGTACTCGTTGCCTGCTATGTAAACATCTGAACCATCAACAGTAACTCCAAATGCGACGGTCGTTTGTGTACCATCGCCGCTCAAAAGCGTTGGCATACCGTTTTTCCAATAGGTTGCCTGCGTTTTATTATTTGTAGTGGAGTAACCGGCAACATAGGCGTCGCTACCTTGTACAAAAATGGCATTTGCGCCTGTAGCCGTGGTTCCAGCGATAGTTAGCATCATTAGCGTGCCGTTTTTCCAATAAGCTGCCTGCGACGATCCACCCAACAGATTCCCTGCTACATAAACATCGTTACCCGACACGGTGATCGCTTTTCCCATGGAAGGTAATGCGTTGGGATTTTGAAGACTTACAGTACTGCCGTTTTTCCAATAAACAGCTACCTGGGCATCTGTTGTAACAGAGCCAGTAACGTAAATAGTTGAGCCTGAAACCGCAATTCCGTTGGCTTCTGAATTGGTAAGCGTATCGATCAATATTACCCTTGAACCATTATTCCAATAGACCGCATAAGTTGAATTCGAGCCGTTATTTATAGAACCGGCAACGTAAACATTATTTGTATCAGCAATGGTAGTTACTGCCGGTTTAGTAGCACTTTTCTTGCAGGAAAATATGACAAGGGAAACTGATACCAATAAAATGGCGTAATTCAAACTGGATTTTTTCATTTCGTACAGGTATAGGAGGGTATCAGGTTTATATAATAGGCTAATGTACTCCAATTTAAATTAACATATGATGAGTAACCCCAGCAATTGCATTACCGTATATTTGTCACTACTTTCGCCCCGATGAGAACAAAGCTACCCGGAAAGAAATTTTTCTTTGCTTTTTGGATCTTGTTTTTGGTTACTGAATTATCGAGCCATGCCCAGGAATTCGGTGGCAATCCACCATCTATTAAATGGCAACAGGTTAATATCCCGGCAGCAAAAGTGATCTTCCCTGAAGGCCTTGATTCTGCAGCATTTGAAGTGGTTGGAATCATCGCCCGGATGAATAGCAGCATTCAGCCGACTATCGGTAACAAGCAAAAACAGGTAAGCATTGTTTTGCAAAATCAAACCACTATCGCTAATGCTTATGTCGGCCTTGCACCGTTCAGAAGTGAATTTTATCTGACGCCCGAGCAGAATAGTTTTGATATAGGCAGCTTGCCCTGGACAGCGCAGCTTTCGATCCACGAGTTCAGGCATGTACAACAATACAATAATTTCAATGTCGGATTTTCTCATTTCCTGCGCACATTTTTTGGCGAAGGCGGGCAGGCACTGGGTAACGACCTTGCTGTGCCAAACTGGTTTTTTGAAGGGGACGCTGTTTTTAATGAAACACTGGTAAGCGATCAGGGCCGTGGCAGGCTACCCTGGTTTTTCAATAGCTACCGGGCTTTGTGGGCTGCAGGAAAGCAGTATAGCTGGATGAAGTTGCGCAATGGCTCGTACCGCGATTTTACGCCAGACTGGTACCCGACAGGTTACATGCTGGTAGCTTATGGTCGCGAAAAATACGGCGACCAGTTCTGGAAAAAAGTGACGCATGATGCAGCCTCGTATAAAGGTGGTCCTTTTCCTTTACAGCGGGCTATCAAAAAATATTCCGGTATCGGTTTTGAACAATTCAGGAACGATGCAATGGCTTATTTTAAAAAACAGTTTAGTGATACGGAAATACCCTTCAGTGTAAACTCATCGATACTCAAAGGTCATTTTGTAGCGAACGAAGAGTATCCGGTTTATTCAAATGACAGTACGCTCATTTACCTAAAGAGTACCTACGATCATTTGCCGGTTTTTGTTGAAAGTAAGGGGGCAAAGGAAAAAATAATTGGCATACGGGATGTTTCGCTCGATAGCTATTTCGCTTACCACGATGGTAAGATCGTATACGCGGCTTACCGACCGGATCTCCGTTGGACCTACCGCGACTATAGCGAACTTGAGCTACTGGATGTTGCCAGTGGCGAGGAACACCGTCTGACCAAAAACTCCAAGTATTTTTCACCCGATTTTAGTGGCGATGGTAAAAGGATCGTTGCTGTACAGGAGGCTGCGTCGGGCAAATGTGATCTGCATTTATTGAGTGCCGATAGCGGAAAACTGATCAAAGCAGTACCAAACCCGGATAAACTGTTTTTTACCTATCCCAAATTCTACAGTAATCATCAATTGGTGTCAGCTGTAAGGAATAGCAGAGGGCAAATGTCATTGGCACTTATCGATATTGATTCAGGAAAACCAAATTATTTGCTGCCCTTTACTTATCAGCCTATAGGCTTTTTATCAGTTTATGGCGATACTGTTTTGTTTAGTGCAACTTCCTTTCATAATGATGCATTGTTTGCCTATGTGGTAAGAGAAGGGAAGCTTTATCAATTTAAAAATGGTACAAGGTTAGGATATATTGGATCGTACCAGGCTGCATTATCTATAAAAAAGCTCGCAATAGTCGGATTGACAGCAGTCGGCTACCAAATAAATGAAGTAAATAGTAATGCAGTAGAATGGCAATTGCTTCCCTCAACGGCCATACCCGGGCCGCTGGACAATTTAGGACTGACAGCCCTGCAAAGCAATACAAGTGCCCATTTACTGGATTCAATTAACTTCAAGCCTCTGCCCGAGCAGAAATACAGCAAATCCTATCACCTGTTCAATTTTCACAGCATTATCCCTTCGATCAATGACCCTGACTATTCGGTCGCTTTGATCGGCGAAAATGTGCTCAATACCTTTCAGTCGCAATTATCATTCGGATACAATAGGGTAGAGGGGTATAAAGAGGTAGGTTTTGATGCACTATATGGAGCCCTGTTTCCTTTTTTACATGCAGGTATTGATTACAGTTTCGACAGGCGGGGATATTACAAGGGTGGTAATGTGTACTGGAACGAGACCGACCCATATGCCGGAATC
>CAIPDP010000129.1 GCA_903863845.1 uncultured Mucilaginibacter sp.
AATGGGTTTTGGATAAATGCTGAAGTCGGCATATTCCGGAACCCATTTTTTGATATAGGCCAGATCCGGGTCGAATTTTTTAGTTTGTGATTCCGGGTTGAAAATGCGGAAATAAGGTGCGGCATCCGTTCCCGAACCCGCCGCCCATTGCCATCCTCCTACGTTACTCGATAGCTCAAAATCCAGCAATTTTCGTGCAAAATAACGTTCGCCCCAGCGCCAATCTATTAGCAGGTCCTTGGTCAGAAAGCTCGCTACAACCATGCGCAAACGGTTGTGCATATAGCCAGTGGCATTCAATTCGCGCATACCGGCATCAACCAGCGGGTATCCGGTTCGCCCTTCGCACCAGGCTTTAAAATGTTCCTCGTTATTGCTCCATTGTATCCGGTCATATTCAGGCTTAAACGCATGTTTGATGGTATGCGGAAAATGAAAAAGGATCATCATGTAAAATTCGCGCCAGATGAGTTCGTTCAGCCATGTTTTTTCGTCCGCGGCAAATCCCTTAGCAGCCAGCTGCCTGATGCTAACCGTACCAAAACGCAGGTGAAGACCAATATGGGTAGTGCCTTCAACGGCTGGGAAATTCCGTTTTTCAGCATAGTCTTTAATGAATGGTTGGTACTTTATAGGCGGAAGCGGTAATTTGATTTCGGTAAAACCCATTTCAGCCAGCGATGGGATCGAAAATCCTTCTGTCTGGTATAAATTACCAAAATACTTTTCTGTCGGATAGGGTTTCAAATAAAAGGGTCGGAGCTTTTGATACCATTTACGCATATAGGGCGTAAAAACGGTATAAGGCTTGCCATCGTCCTTAACTACCTCATTTTTTTCGAATATTACCTGATCTTTAAAAGTTTTAAATGCGACCCCATTTTTGGCGAGCAGGTGTTCAATGGCCTGGTCCCGTTTTTGGGCATAGGGTTCATAATCGTGATTGGTATACACGTCGCTGATCGGGTATTGGGCGAGCAGCGTTTCCCAGGCATGTTCGGCAGTATCATAAATAACCAATAAAGCGCTGCCTGACTTTTTTAATTCTTCATCCAGCTTTGTAATAGTTTGGTGAATGAAAGTAACCCTGGCATCATCACGGTCCTGAAGGTTGTCGAGTATCTGTCGATCGAAAATAAAAATACAGAGTACCGGGTTTGATGCTTTTAATGCATGGTATAAGCCGGCATTGTCCTCCATCCGCAGATCCCGCCGGAACCAAAATATGTTGACAGGTGTATTGATCATAAATAGCTTGAAGTAATGATGTTTTAAGTTGATCGAATTTAGTATTGCTGGAAAAGCCGGGCTGCCACCGGGCTTAATTTTTATCTGTAGATATCCTCCAGAGCTTCTGCCAACCTGGTATGTTTAAAAACATAGCCTGCACTTTCAATTTTTTCGGCTGAAGCCCGCGTGCTTCCTAATACAATGATACTCATCTCGCCCAGCAGCAGATCTAAAACAAAAGTCGGCAAATTTATTGGCCATACAGGGCGGTGCAACTGTTTGGCAATAGCTTTGGTCAATTGTTTATTAGTGGCGGGCTCAGGGGCAACCATATTGAATACGCCCTCCAGCGTTTCGTTTTCCAGCGCAAAAAGGTACATGCCAATTACATCGCTATGGTGTATCCAGGGGATCCATTGTTTGCCATTG
>CAIPDP010000130.1 GCA_903863845.1 uncultured Mucilaginibacter sp.
TAAAAACAGAAAACTTGCCTATGAAAAAATAAAATCACAGATCACTTGCACCCCCAAAATGGAAAACTTAGCTTTACTTTAAACCCGAAACACTACACAAGCCTTGGTTCACTTTAGTTTGACGACGTACATTGGACACCTATCCTTTGCCAAAAGATGAAATTGTTACCATTCAGAATAAAAGGTTGTTTTCTTTATCAGGTATTAAATCATTGATAGAAACATTATTAGAAAAGAATGAACAAGAAACTAATTGAACTACAAAATAAGCGAAGGATTAAATTAAAAGAATATAACGACACATTAACCGGCAGTTGGAAAAAGCGATTAAAAAGAATTGAATTACAGATAATAGACGGCCAAATTAATAGAGAACGATTGAAACAGCAACACCAATAATGAGTTCGTTTTATACTCATTGACTAAAAAATAAAACACTATGGAATTAATCAATTACAATCTTTTAGATGGATTGGTTGATTATGCCCAATTAAGAAATAATACATACTAATGATAAAGTCTAAAATATTAAAGAAATCAAAGAATACCACCGATTACCTTTCCGATATTATAAAGGCATATACCATCCTATCAAAGAAAGATAAGTTATATCATATCACAATTGAAGGAATACCAACACCACATATTCATGATTTATCCTTTCAATTAAACTATAAGCTGTTCAATACGATAGTTAAAGATTACTCAAAATCCTATGAGTATATTAATTATCTATTTGTTATAGAGTATGGTGGTATAATATCAAAAGGGAACGTTTATGATTCTGAAATTAAAGATTTGGGTATTCATTCGCATTGTATAGTCAATACGTCATTATCAATACCCCAGTTAAAATTTTATATTAATACTTCTTTTAAAGTTATTCCTGATTGTGAAATTCAAGACATCTCAAAGAGCAACACAAAGAGTGGATTGCTTAATTATTTATTAAAACAAAATCAAACAGGATTGATGACGAAAGAAAGTTATAACTACAAGATTTTGATTTAAATGTCCGTTTATTTTGTCCCCCACATCTTGGGCAGAATATTTCGGATCAACTCGCCATTAAGAAACTCCATTGCCAGCGGCGCCGTTGGATTCTGTAAACTTTCTTTCTCACGAAATAATTTTTCAAACATCATTAAGATTGTAGGAATTGATTTGTTTAATTCGGGGGTTATACCAGCCTTAGCTGATTGCAAAGATATCCACGCCTGATATGCTTGATTATAATATCTTGTCCCAATATCTGCTAGATGGTCCCGTTCCTCAATATCTGACGACTGTAAAATTGAATAGTATATTGACTCGCACGATAAAATATATTGAGTAAGTTTCAACTTTGATTTATTAATTGCTGCCGTTGAATTAGGTGTATTATTGTTTAATGGTGTAGCAATTTCAGCATCACGCTGTTTGATTATTCTTTCATTTCTCAAAAAAATCTTATGATTATAATTAATACAATCGTTATAGTTATGAAGGTTCTTGATTTTGAAATCTAGTGCCTTCTGATAGTTATGAAAATACAACGGATAAACTTCAAAATAAGTCATTCCCGGTTCATATTTATCCGCAGTATCACTAATGGTATCTACCTTTGATTGACTATCACGCGAGAATACTATACAATAATCCTTGATAGTGGAATTCTCAACCTTAACTTCACTAACAACAACAATTCTAATTTGAGCCATACTAATAAAGCTACTTAGGATTAAAATATTAGATAATACTAACTTTTTCATACTTGTTTAATTCTTTTAATGATGTTTTAATAAAGATATGGTATTTGTAAGTAACTAAATTCCACCTACAGTCAAGCTGACGAATATAATTAATCTTGTTTAAGTCCTGTGGTTTACAAGGCATACCGAAAACTTCTCATCAAATTAAGATAAGAAGCTGACGGTGTTTGTCAGACATTAATTTTTAGTGATTAAAAAGCCATCTTCTAATTTATTCACGGTCACTACTTTTTTACCTTGATTTTTATTGAAACGGTAGTAGTAACTGCTTGGACTTGTTTTAAGAGACCAGTCTTCCGCTGTTAAACGAATAGCCTCGCCTGGCTTTAATGTGTCAATTTCTTTTTTGTAAAGTGTTTCCCTGTTTACACTTTTGTTTGCCTCTAATAATGTCTTAACTGCTTCAGATTTTAATATTTCCATGATTTTCAATTATTTATAGGGCTATTATAA
Organism: uncultured Mucilaginibacter sp.; assembly: GCA_903863845.1. Lineage (GTDB taxonomy): Bacteria > Bacteroidota > Bacteroidia > Sphingobacteriales > Sphingobacteriaceae > Mucilaginibacter. The sequence continues at coordinate 2,205 of CAIPDP010000130.1, forward strand.
GGAGGATAAACCGCATTGCGGAATATTTAAACAAAAAAAAAGACATTATCTTTTGGATAATGTCTTTGACAATTTTAGTTTTTAAATTATCTGCAGGTTGTATTAGAATTGTGAATAGAAGTCTTCTTCTTTAGTTGAAGTAAGTTCCTTTGATTGGTCGGCAACCCACTTCTTTTGAAATGAATTAACTTTACTCTTTTCCAGTATGCTGTTTAAATCTCCTAAGCTTAAAGACTGGATATTAGATAAGGCGTTGGTAATATCATTCGCCATCTTTTGCTCGGCCTCTTTTTCAAAAGATTTTAGTATTTCACGAACTGCTTTTGGTAAAGTCCGAAGGTCGGGAGTATTATCTTCTTTAAATTCAATTTTATTGCTATCAATAGAATCTTGAAGAAGAACATTAGATGAGTGCTGCTTAATTAAATCCTTAAAATCCTGTTTTGTAATGGAATCCTTTGAAAGAAGTGATTTCACATCATTATTTAGCACATTAGTTATTTCATTTTTCTTTTCTTTAAGAATTTGACGAACAAATTTTGGTTGTTTTCTTAAATCCAGGCGAGAGTTGTTTGTAGTCTTCATTTTTCTTTGATTAAGTAATTAAAAAATAAAGGTAATTTTCGTTATACCGTTGACGGGTTTGAATACGGTTGCCTCGTAGAAGTAAGGTTTAATGAGAGTTCTTCATTCTCATAAATAACATTTAAAAAGCGCTTTTTAAATTGTTATTTCTTTCCATTTGTTGGTGATACAAAGATAATGACAATGATTTAATCCGACAATAGACGAATAATCGCAGATACTCCAAACTCACTTGTAAAGCAAAATTGTTGACCACTTTTGTTTTACACCATTAAACTAAAAAACCCATAAATAACTAAAAATAAGTTATTTATGGGTTTAACCATTTGATTTATTGTGGAGAATATCGGAGTCGAACCGATGACCTCTTGCATGCCATGCAAGCGCTCTAGCCAGCTGAGCTAATCCCCCAGGGGAGGGCAAAACTAACAAAAAGTTGGTAAACAGAAAATTTTATTCGAAGGGAACTTACTTTCATTCAGATTTTAGAAATCAACAAAAATGGTAGCGCTATTATACTGCGTATTGGTGTTGCATTTCAGGACCATGGATTAACAAAGGCTTCATTTAAGCCTGAATTATTGTTACTTTAAACTGATGATTATTGTTGCCCGCTGATTTGAGGTCGAAAACTTTAGGTTATCGTTTGCGTAAAGCTTTGAATAATAATATATTATTGATATCAGTTTTCATTTGCCGATTTTTTTTTAAATTTAAACGAAATTAGTTAACCCGATCTGCCAAATTTGCCAGGGTTTTACTCCTGCTCGACTATTGATTTTATGAAGAACAGCTTACTCGTTTTTCTGCTCCTTTTTGCAGCTTTCCGGGGATTTGGTCAATGTACCTTAAAAGTAGCTTTAACGTCCTCGGGCAGCTCTATTTGTTCGGGCGGTAGCGTTGTTCTTACAGCAAACGCTTCATCCGGCACTGCACCTTACACCTATGTATGGAGTACTGGTGAAGTAACCAGTAGCATAAGCGTTAATAAGGCAGGAACCTATACAGTAACAGTAACCGATAAAACGCCTGGTTGCCAGCCGGTAAAGGAAAATGTAACGATAGGCATCGGAACGCCTCCGGCGGCACCTACCGCAGCCAATACGATCGCCTGCCTGAACTCATCTGCTACTTTGACAGCGACGGCTCCCGGAGGGACGTACCAATGGTATGATTCAGCCACAGGTGGTAATTTTCTGGGTACAGGAGCTACTTTTGTGACGCCTGTTATCACTGCTGACCCTACTATTTTTTATGTTCAAACAACGCTGAATGGATGTACCAGCCCGCGCACGGCTGTGACGGTAAATTTGCAACCTAATCCGGGAAGAAGCAATGCGACGGTTTGTTACGGTGATCCTGCAACTCTTCTGGCAGGGGGGAACGGAACTTTTGCCTGGTATACAAACAGTAGCGGCACTGGTACGCCGGTAGGTACTGGTAATACATTTGTAACTCCTCCATTAACAGCTACAACTACCTATTATGTAGTTTTGACCGGCCCTACCGGTTGCTCCAGTGCGCCTGTAGCGGTTTTAGCGACCGTAACACCTGCTCCGGCTGCGCCAATAGCCTCAGGAACCACGGTTTGTGCCGGGAATGCCGTAACACTACATGCAACGGGGGCAGGCACACTTGATTGGTTCTCGACCCTTACAGGAGGTACATCGCTTATTTCGAGTCCTGATTTTACTACGCCTCCATTAAATGCAACGACGAGCTATTATGTCCAATCTACCGTAAATACTTGTGTAGGGCCCCGAACTCAAGTTACGGTCACAGTCAACCAGGTTCCGGCGGCGCCAACCTTTTCGGGTCCTGTAACTATTTGTGCCGGATCTTCTGCAGTACTAATACCAACTGGTCCGGGTGGTACTTACAATTGGTACAGCGCCTCGGTTGGGGGAGTTTTGTTGTTTACAGGTCCTTCATTTACCACACCAATACTCAATAGTACAACTACCTATTATGTGCAGGACGTTAGCGGCTGCGGTAGTTTGCTTACGCCTGTCCAGGTAATTGTAAATGCACAGCCGGCTCCGCCTATTGCAGCGGGCCAGCTGATCTGTCCGGGAAATAGCACGACGTTAACTGCAACAATTCAGGGTGGCGTTTGCCAATGGTATGATGCACCTACAGGAGGAAACTTGCTTTTTACAGGTGTTAATTTTGTTACACCGACCCTGAATGTAAATACAACCTATTATGTGCAGCAAACCGTTGGGGTATGCACAAGTTCGAGAAGGCCGGTCACTGTAAGTATGCTTACGGCGCCGGCGCCACCCGTGGTGCCAGGTGCAACAATCTGCCCCGGTAGTATAGCAACACTTAGTGTTACTTCACCTTCCGGAAACTATATATGGTACGATGCTTTGACGGGCGGTAACCAGTTGGCTACAGGCTCTGTTTACAACACGCCGGCATTGATTGCAAACACAACATACTATGTGGAAGCTGTTAATGCCGGAGGCTGTTCCAGCTCACGTACAGCAGTTTTAGTAAATGTTAGTACGCCACCTGCACCGCCAACAGTTAATGGTACTACAATTTGCCCGGGCAACCATGCTACTTTGACGGCTACCGGCACTGGTGCTTTCAATTGGTATACCGCAGCTACGGGTGGTACTTTATTGTTTACAGGAGCTTCCTACACAACACCGGCGTTAGGTGCTACTACAATTTATTATGTAGAAGCCAACACAACTTGCCCAAGTGCAACTCGTACCGCTGTTACTGTAAACGTTACTTCTGTGGCAAATCCGCAATTTCAATATGCATCGGCGACTTTTTGCCCTACAGGCACAAATCCAACACCGGTGATCAATAACCCACTAGGGGGAGTTTTTAGTTCGGCGCCAGCGGGTTTGGTTTTTGTAAGCACTGCTACCGGTCAAATTAATCTGTCAGCAAGTACGCCAGGCGTATATACCGTATCATTTTTGGGTAATGGGGTTTGCCCGGTAACAAATACAGCAGTTATTACAATTACCAGCTCTCCAAACGCTCAGTTTTCCTATTCCGGTCCCTATTGTCCTAATCAGACCAGTGTTGCGCTGCCGACTTTTGCGCCAGGAGCGAGTGGGGGCGTTTTTTCTGCAACGCCGGCTGGCTTTGCGTTCACAAATACAATTACCGGACAATTTAACCCATCGATAACCCCTCCAAATACTTATACAGTTACCAATACGATACCTGCAAGCGGTTCATGTCCGGCAGTTACCTACAGTACTTCGGTTGTGATCAATCCGGTTATTTTTATTTCTGCTGGGCCAAATCAGGATGTGCCTGTCGGTACACCTGTTACTCTTGCAGGAAGTATTAGCGGAGCGGTTAGCACAGGAACATGGTCAGGTGGTACGGGGTCGTTCTCAAATCCGAATGCATTGAATGCAATATATACACCGGGACCCGGGGAGACCGGTGCAACGTTAACACTAACCTCGGCAAACCCACCCGCACCCTGTACGCCGCTTTCTCGTACGGTAACGATCACATTTAGCGCAAGGCCACCGGCGCCTACAGCTGCTGGCGCACAAGCTTGTATGGGAAGTGTGACGACATTGACAGCGACTGCACCCGGTGGTACTTATCAGTGGTACGACGCCCCAACAAACGGCAATCTGTTAGCTACGGGTCCAACATTGGTTACCCCACCAATTGTTGCAAATGTTATTTATTATGTACAAACTACCATAGCCGGTATCACCAGTAACAGGACAGCCGTTCAGGTAACTCTTAATTTGGCACCTGCCCAACCAACAGTAATACCTGTTTCAACTTGTTCAGGCAATACCGCGACACTAACAGCCACGGGGTCGGCAGGCGGATACGAATGGTATGATACGCCAACTGCTGGTACCGGTAATTTATTGTCGAACAGCAGTACCTATACCACCACTTTTCTGAACGCTCCCGTCACCTACTATGTACAATCTGTAGTAAATGGATGTGCCAGCGCCAGAGTGCCGGTGCTTGTATCTATTAATCCGGTACCTTCCGTTACAAGCTCTTCGACCGCAAGTACCTGTAGTGGTGTAGCTCAAAATTATACCATAACATCCGATGTTTCGGGGGCAACGTTTGTTTGGAGCAGGGCGGCTGTAGCTAATATCAGTAACCCTTCGGTCATTGGGCAAAGTACGGCATTGATAAATGAAACACTAATAAATACCGGCACGACACCTGTAAATGTTACCTATGTTATTACCCCCTCAGCCGGAGGATGCACGGGGACTCCATTTGATTATGTGGTAACTGTTAATCCGTTGCCAACCGTAACCAGTAAAACAAGTACCATCGTGTGCAGCGGCAGCGCGGTGGCATACAATATTACGTTTAGCAATCCGGTAGGTGTGACATTTACATGGAGCAGAGCAGTGGTTGGCGGTATAAGTAATCCGGCGATTTCGGGTCAGGCCTCCAATACTATTCAAGAGACCTTATTTAACACGACCAATGCACCTGTTGATGTTACCTACACTATAAATTATCAAACAGCGAGTTGTTCCGGACTACCTTTCAGTCTGATTGTGACTGTTAATCCCTCAGTTATGATTACCAGTGCAGGTACCGGGAACGCATGTACCGGTGTGCCTCAAAACTATGTAATAACAGCGAATGCTCCCGGTGCAACGTTTATTTGGAGCCGATTGGCCGTGGCTGGAATCAGCAACCCTGTAGTTTCGAATCAAACTACTTCGACTATAACTGAAGCGCTTGTCAATACTACCGGAAACGCAGTACTTGTACCATATTTGATCACCCCAATATATGGCGGATGTAGCGGGCCGCAATTTGAATATTTGGCAAATGTTAACCCGACAGTTCCAACACCGGTAGCAAATACCAATACACCGGTGTGTGCAGGTACTTCAATAGACCTGCAAAGTCCGACGATACCGAACGCGATATACAACTGGTCTGGACCAAATGGATTTATTTCTACCCAGCAAAATCCAACAATTTCAAACGTAACTGCGGCAAGTGCCGGCACTTATAGCTTGTTTATTACGATCAATGGATGTGCAAGTCCGGTAGTAACAACCAATGTGGTAATTGATCCACCACCTTTAGCCGTTGCAGGGTCAAACCAAATTGTTTGTAATAATGCCACTTCGGTGCAATTAGCGGGTTCGGTTACCGGAGGTACCACAACCGGCCTTTGGTCAAGCAGTGGGACAGGAACTTTTTCTCCGGCTCCAAATGCACTTAATGCCCAGTATCTCCCTTCTGCTGCGGATATGGCTTCCGGAACAGTTATGCTTACATTAGCTTCTACCAGTAAGGATAACTGTAATATATCAACATCAACCCTTACCATCACTTTTTCCGCACCTTCTGTTACCAGCAAGTCAAGCACCAGCATATGTTCAGGGTCGGCTTTAAGCTATGTGATCACGAGTGATTTTCCGGCTGCAACCTTTACATGGAGCAGAGCTGCAGTTGCAGGAATAAGCAACCCTGCCGTTTCAGGACAGAATACTTCCACCATTTCCGAGACGCTATTCAATACAACTCAGACACCGGTTTCTGCGGTTTATACTATCGTGCCGTTGGCCGCCGGATGCCCTGGTACGCCTTTCACATTTACTGTGACTGTTAACCCTATACCTGTAACCCCGGTAATTACATCTAATTCCCCGGTTTGTACCAATACTAATATACAGTTACAGACACCTGCTATCCCTGGGGCGACTTATTCGTGGACAGGTCCTAACGGTTGGAATTCAAATTTGCAAAACCCGTCTATCACAAATGCAGCTTTTGTCAATAACGGGCAATATGCCGTTACGGTCACTGTAAATGGATGTACAAGCCCCGTCGGAACTATCAATATAGTTGTCGATCAATTGCCATTGGCAACAGTTGGGTCGAAGCTGGTCATTACCTGCCCGTCAGTAAATCCAGTTCCTATAACGGGAACGGTTTCGAGCGTTTCGCACACCGGGCTATGGTCGACCAGTGGTTCGGGCACTTTTTCACCCTCAGCTACCAGTTTGAATGCCCAATATATACCTTCGGCACAAGATATTAAAGCGGGTGGCGTTACACTTACCCTGTCATCAACCACTCCGGATAATTGTGCTATTTCGACAGATCAAACGGTGATCAAATTTCAATTGCTGCCTGCCGTAACTGCGGGTGCCAATCAATCTATCTGTTCCCAAAGTGGTGCTAAGCTGGCAGGGAAGATTATTATCCCAGGCGGAGGAATATGGACTTCTTCCGGAACTGGTACCTTCAGCCCTAATTCATCTCAGTTAGATGCTATTTATTATCCCAGTGCTGCAGATGTAGCGGCCGGCTCGGTAGTGTTGACGTTAACGGCCAACAATGCAGGAACATGTTATATCCCAACGGATAAATTAAGCGTTGTATTTATTCCACCACCTACCGTAAGTATCAAGGGACCGGTTTATGTCTTAAAAGGACGAACTACGACACTAACACCAACCGTTAGCGATCCAAATGTTAGTTACGTCTGGTCTCCTGACATCGATATTAGCAGTACATCTGTTGCTGAACCTACAATCACAGGCGATGTCGATAAAACCTATACGCTCACTGTGATCGACTCTCGCGGTTGTATCAGTACAGCTACAGTCAATGTAATAGTATCACCGCTTATCACTGTGCCGAATACTTTTACACCTAATGGGGATGGGGTCAATGACCTTTGGGAAATCCAGGGCATGGCGGCCTATTCGCAAGCAACTGTCGATATATTCGACCGTAATGGGCAAAAAATATTCCATTCTGTAGGTTATGGTAAAGCCTGGGATGGTACCGTTAATGGTAAGCAAGTACCTTATGGTGTTTACTTTTATATTATCGATCCTAAATACGATGGCTTGCATACCATTACCGGCTATGTTACAGTCATCAGGTAGTTAAAATTCTCTTGTTTTTTCATTTATGAATCCTGCTTTTGATAGGGATGATTAAGCCTTTTTTTTTGAAATTCAAAAACCTATAAAAACAGTAAAGCCCCTGATGGGCAGGGGCCTTTACTAACCAATTATAAACCTAAATTATGAGAAGACTTTACTCGTATTTTTCGGTGTAAAGGTAACACTAACTTTCTAAATCCTCCAGAGGTATTTGTAATTTTATTGTCACCATTTCACAAAACATATATTAACGTTACGTTTACATTAAGGAAACACAAATATTTTTGTATTAGTGTTAAAAATATAGTGTTTTCCCTTTTTTATTCGCTGTTAACGATTCAAAGATATGAAATAATTTGAAAAACAAACAAAATTTTAATAAAAATTATATAAATCATGAAAATAAATGCACTTAATGATATATAAATGACTTTATAAGAGAAAAAGAATAAAAAATATAGTTTTAGTTTGAGTTAATTTTCAGATAATTATAAAAAGTGTTTAAATCGCTAAGCGATAAGCTAAAAATATTGATCGGATTTTATAGATATTCCAAAAATTAATCTAAAAACATTTGTTTTTTGTTAAAAAATGATTTAAAAGGCTTGATTTGTGTATTTAAATTGATTAAAAGCTTAAAATTTGTTCTTTTTTTATGAAAAAATGCTTGTAAAATGAAAAACTTCAACAGATAGTTTTTTGCATTTTTGCGCCTCATCGTTCCCAAATATTCCGAATTTGAAAGGACTTATAAAACATCCAGAATTGACCCCATCGCTGTTATGGGTAATGACAATTGCTACCGGCCTTATTGTCGCAAACCTTTATTATAATCAACCATTACTGGTTTTAATGGCTTCAAAATTCCATGTAAGTCCTGGTAAGATCGCTCAGGTTTCGGTTATGACGCAGATAGGTTACGCAACTGGTATGTTATTGATAGCACCATTAGCCGATATGTACAAACGTAAGCGCCTGATATTGATTTGCCTGGGAATTGCGGTCTTTTCTTTGCTTGGTGCGGCGCTGGCTACAAATGTTAATGTGCTGATCATAGCGAGTTTTTTGATCGGGGTATTTTCGTTGATTCCGCAAATGCTGGTGCCCATGACAGCGCACCTGGCCAAACCCGAAGAACGCGGCCGGAAAATTGGATTTGTGATGAGTGGCTTACTTATTGGTATACTATTGTCGCGCACTATAAGTGGCGAAGTGGGCAGGTATTTTGGGTGGGAAGCTATGTTTTTTGTTGCCGCCGGCCTGATGGTGATCATTTGGTTGGTATTGTATTTTATGCTGCCTGAGGTGTTGCCACACTTTTCCGGTACCTATCGTTCATTAATGGCATCTATGTTTACATTGGTAAGGGGTGAGCCCCTATTGCGGGTTGCTGCTGTAAGAGGTGCTTTATGTTTTGCCTGTTTTATGGCTTTCTGGAGCACACTCACCATATTGTTGAGCCAGAATATGGGGAAAGGTAGTGACGTTGCCGGTTGGTTTGGTATAGTAGGAGCCGTTGGCGCGGTAGCAGCCGGTGTGATGGGGCGATTAAGCGACAGAGCTGATGCTTATAAAATGTCGGCCTATACGCTCGGTCTTATTATCATTTCATTTGTGATCTTTTATTTTTCGGCCCATAGTATCATAGGATTAGTCATTGGTGTTATTGTTTTAGATGCAGGTGTACAGGCAACCCACATCTCGAATCAATCGGTGATCTATGCGCTTAAGCCCGAAGCACGCAACCGGATCAACACGGTTTATATGGTAAGCTATTTTATTGGCGGAAGCCTGGGCACCTTTATAGCAAGTATAGCATGGAGCTATTTTCAATGGACCGGTGTTTGTGCAGTTGGTATGAGTCTCTCCTCTGTTGCTCTTATATTTCATTTTTTAAATCAGGGAGCCGTTCGGCATGCGCGGCGGAAAATCTGAACACTTTCCCTGAAATATCTTCCTCGAACCGGTTTTTGTACTGTTCTGCACTTTAGTATAAATAATATTTAATTTTTTTTAATACCTGGACTTTACCTAAGGGTTTTTTTTGAGTCTATCTATTTGTTGGGCAGGATGATTTATTTCATTCGAATGAGGTGGGCGGAAGATGTAGTTAAATAAAACAACATCATCTATTGTTTTAAAATTTATCAGCAATAATCGAATCAAAACAAAACCCTGACGGAGGTAAATCCGTATATATAGATAATCACGCTAAACACCTTAAAACGAAAATTTTATGAAGAGCCATAAGAGATCATCGACCAGCAAACTGGTAACGCGATTTGACAATGAACTGAGAATGCTTTTATTGAATGACTTGAATAATGTGAGAGGGGCAAAACACCAGCATACTATTGTAAATAACCAGACGAGGATAACTTCACGTTTATCTGTTGCCTGAATGAAATAAATACATCTGCCTGTAGAATTTTTGAATAATGTGAGAGTTTTTAGGCCACGTAATTACGTGGCCTTTTTTTGTGCCGCATATTTAACGATCAGCGAGGCCGTGCGTTCAGAGGCGCCCGGTTCGCCAAGTTTAGCTAATAAGAATTTATATTCGTCGAGCATTTCTTGCCGGGCTAATAAATTTCTGGTTATTTTCTCCAATTCGCTGGTTATCGTATCAACATTACAATCTGCCTGGATCAATTCCGTAACGATCTTTTTATTGACGATAAGATTCACGAGTGAAATAAATTTGATCTTAACCAGGGCACGTGCAATCGTTACGCTCAGTGCGCCGCCTTTATATAATACCACCTGCGGAACCTCGAATATGGCGGTTTCGAGAGTTGCTGTTCCCGAGGTGACCAGTGCAGCATAGGCATTATTCAACAAATCGTAAGTGGCATTAAATACAACCGGGATATTGCTGTTATTTAAATATTGATCATAATACGACTGGTCAAATGTAGGTGCACCTGCTACTATAAATTGGTATTCGGAAAAATTTTGTGCAGCAGCCAGCATGTCTGGTAATAAGCGACTGATCTCCTGCTTACGGCTACCCGGTAGTAGCGCTATGATTTTTTTGCCGGTTGGGTTATGTTTTAGGTTAAAATTGGCTTCCGGACTAAATGCGGCTATAGCGTCGAGCAGCGGATTGCCCACGTAGTCGACCTCCATGTCCCAGTTTTTATAAAAATCAACTTCAAATGGCAGGATACAAAACAAATGATCGACTATGCGTTTGATCTTTAAAACTCTTTTTTGGTTCCAGGCCCATACTTTGGGCGAAATATAATAGCAAACCAGCATGCCTTTTGCTTTCGCAAATTCGGCAATTCGAAGGTTAAAGCCGGGGAAATCAATAAGGATCAAAACATCGGGCTGCCAGGCTGCTATATCTTTTTTGCAGGCCGCCATGTTTTTTTTTTTATCGTCCTTAGGTTAGTAACTACCTCAAGGAAGCCCATAAAGGCCATTTCGGCATAATGCTTTGCCAATTCGCCACCTACGGCTAACATTTTGTCGCCGCCAAAGAAACGAAATTGTGCATTGGGATCCTTTTCTTTCAGGGCCTGCATCAGGTTAGCGCCATGTAGGTCGCCGGAAGCTTCACCGGCTACGAGGTAGTATTTCATAGCCTTTATAGGTTGAATTTCCAGTTGTTTAGTAAAGGAATAGCATGATGCGCCGTCATATCAAACTGTACGGGGACAACCGAAACATAGTTATGTTCAAGCGCCCATACATCAGTTTCTTCGCCGGTATCATTTAATTGAAAAACACCGGTAAGCCAGTAATAGGGGCGACGGTGTGGGTCCATACGCTCGTCAAATTCTTCGGCCCATTTGGCATTTGCCTGACGGCATATTTTGATGCCTTTGATATGTGGTGTGGCCGGAAAATTAACATTCAGCAAGGTGGCTGGCGGCAATCCGTTTTGTAATACCTGTTGTGCAATTTCCTTGACATATTTAAGGCAATGGCTGAAATCGGCCTGTATAGTATAGTCATCCAAAGAAAATCCAATCGAAGGGATGCTTTCGATCGCACCTTCCACGGCTGCTGACATGGTGCCTGAGTACAAGATATTGATCGAATTATTCAAACCATGATTGATGCCTGAAACGCAAAGATCGGGCTTTTTGCCTTTGAATATCTTGTTGACGGCCAGTTTTACACAATCGACCGGTGTGCCCGAGCAGCGGTAGCTTTCGATGCCTTCGTAGATATCCACCTGGTCGAGCCGGAGCGGACTGCCAATGGTTATGGCATGCCCCATGCCCGATTGCGGACTATCAGGTGCTACTACTACAACCCGGCCCAGTTCGCCCATTACATCCATTAATGCTTTGATGCCGGGGGCAGTAATGCCATCATCATTTACTACCAGAATTGTGGGTTGGTGACTGCTTTTCATTTTAGGCAAAATTAGTTATATTTGATCATGCTTACTGCTGAAAAGAAGAAATATACAGTTGATGATTATTTGCTGCTGGAAGAAGGTGCACCTTTTCAGTTAATTAATTATGATTTAGTTATGTCTCCGTCACCTACGCCTGTCCATCAAGCAATATCATTAAGGATATCTAGTATGATCCTGCATTTTCTGGATATAACTAACAATTTAGGCGTAGTTTTCACTGCTCCCTTGGATGTGAAATTTGATGATGGTAATGTACTTCAGCCTGATGTGTTATACATTTCAGCCGAAAGAAAGCAGGAATTAGTTAAGGATAGAATTGAAGGAGCCCCTGATCTGGTTATTGAGATTTTATCACCGTCAAATGCATACTATGATTTGAGGCAGAAAAAAGATATTTATGAGAAATACGGTGTAAAGGAATATATCATTGTAGATCCGATCGCATTTAGCGCCGAGTCTTATGTGCTGCAAAATGATGCCTATCAATTGCATCGAAAAGCCGAAAAAAACGCACATCTCGAGTCCTTTGTACTTCCCGGACTTAGCTTCGAGCTTGAAAAGATATTTGCGTAAAAGTGCGATCATAGTATTAATAGTATACCAAAAAAAAGCCCCGCAATTGCGGGGCTCTGTGTTCTATAAGCTATTGATCCATTTGACCAGCTCATCTTTTGTTTTGCCTGTTTTTTGCTGAAGCTTGCCCAGCAGTTCATCGTCTTTGCCTTCTTCGCGAAGCAAATCGTCATCTGTCAGTTCGGCGTAGGCTTTTTTAATTTTGCCTTTGGTCTCGTTCCAGGCGCCTTTGATTTGTAATTTATCCATGATGTTTTTTGTTAGATGTATCCTGACAACATCACACGATGAATTTGGTTTTCGGTCTGGTTGTGTTTACCCACAACTATAAACTATCTATTATCAAAGCGCCCCCGCCTTTATCTCGTCGACAATCGCCGGATCCAACAAAGTAGTTGTATCGCCCAAATTACCTGTATCACCTTCTGCTATTTTGCGCAGGATACGGCGCATGATCTTTCCTGATCGTGTTTTAGGCAGACCGGTTACGAACTGTATTTTATCGGGTTTGGCTATAGCGCCTATGATACGGGTTACGGTCATGAGGATATCCTTACGGGTCAGGTCGGCGTCGCCATGTAAATTCGGACTAACCACAAAGGCGTATACGCCCTGCCCTTTAATATCATGCGGATACCCAACCACGGCTGATTCAACAACGCTCGCGTGCATGTTGATGGCGTTTTCAACTTCAGCGGTACCGATGCGGTGCCCGGATACGTTCAACACATCATCAACCCGACCTGTAATACGGTAGTAACCATCCTCATCGCGTAAGCAGCCATCACCGGTAAAGTATTTGCCCGGGTAGGTTGCAAAATAGGTTTTTCGACAGCGCTCATGGTCGCCATAAGTAGTGCGGATCATACCTGGCCACGGGAACTTGATGCACAAGTTTCCGCTTACGTTATTCCCTTCAATTTCAACACCGTTTTCATCTACCAGCACAGGCTGTACGCCGGGGAGTGGCAAAGTAGCAAAGCTGGGTTTGGTTTTGGTTACACCCGCAATTGGTGATATCAAAATGCCGCCGGTTTCGGTTTGCCACCAGGTGTCAACGATAGGGCAATTTTTGTGCCCGATCTGCTCATCAAACCAATGCCAGGCTTCCTCATTGATAGGCTCACCCACCGAGCCCAGTTTTTTAAGCGAACTCAAGTCCTTGCCCTGCAGCAGGTCGGTACCGAAACTCATTAATGAACGGATAGCAGTAGGGGCGGTATATAAAATGTTTACTTTATATTCTTCAACAATATCCCAGAAACGCGATGGAGTAGGCCAGGTTGGGATACCTTCAAACATCAGGGTGGTGGCACCTTGTGAAAGCGGACCATAAACGATGTAGGAGTGACCAGTAATCCAGCCGATATCAGCGGTGCAAAAAAATACTTCGCCCCGGTTGTATTGGAACACGTTAGCGAAAGTGTAACCCGTGTAAACCATGTAACCACCACAGGTATGAACCACACCCTTAGGTTTACCGGTTGAACCCGAAGTATACAGGATAAACAACATATCCTCGGAGTCCATTTCTTCGGCTTCGCAAAAGGTGTTTCCCTGGGTCTCTACTTTTTTGATCTCGTCTTCCCACCATACATCGCGACCCTTAATCATCGAAATAGGTGTGCGGCTGCGGGTCAATACGATCACTTTTTTAACGGATGGGCATTGCACCAGCGCATCATCGATCACATTCTTCAAGGGAACTTCCTTGGTGCCCCGGAAACCGCCATCGGCAGTGATCACCAGGTTACATTGCGCATCCTGGATACGGTCGGCGATAGATTGCGCCGAAAAGCCGCCGAATACTACGGAGTGTATCGCGCCGATACGGGCGCAAGCCAAAACTGATATGGCCAGTTCGGGCACCATTGGCATGTAGATGCAGATACGGTCGCCTTTTTTAGCGCCGTTATTCTTCAACACATTGGCAAACTCCGATACCTTTTCGTGTAGTTGGCGGTAGGTTAGTATACGGTGATCCTCGCTGGGGTCGTTCGGTTCCCAGATAATAGCAGGCTTATCGCCTAACTTGTCGAGGTGGCGATCGAGGCAGTTCTCAGTAATGTTTAGCTTAGCGCCTTTGAACCATTTGATACTTGGTTCGTCAAAATTCCATTCCAGCGTTTTTATCCAGGGCTTGCGCCATTGAAAATTGCCGGCAATATCGGCCCAAAATTCTTCAGGGTTGTCGACGCTGCGTTTATAGGCTTCCTGGTACGCTTCGAACGAGGTGTTTTTCATTGTTTTGATTCTAATTGGTCAAAATATCGGGTTTACTTGAGGGCTCCTGCTGCTCGCTAAGTATTGCGGTAATTTGAAATTAAATTGGTTTGGGAAAAATAAGCATTTTACAGGAAACGATTGTATCAAATTTATATCTTTAGGTATCAGGTTGACATGATTTGTAGTTTTAGTGTTCCGCGGTTTTAAATCCTGGTTCAGACATACAAGCTTACCCACCCCTGCCAACACACAAACAGCCGCACCCCCCTCCCGGGAGGGGAACTTTTGATTTTTTCGACCTGATTTTGTTCATTCATAAATCCTGGTTTAGACATGCTCGCTCACCCACCCCCGCCAACACACAAACAGCCGCACCCCCTCCCCGGAGGGGAGCTTTTGATCTTTTGTCACTTATTCTGTTCATTCCTTAATTCTGTAAATTCTGATTCAGACACCCCTCCAAGCACCCACCGCTACGCTCCAAACCCCTCAAAAAATATTTTCATTTCACTGTTGCCTTTTCGACTTAAAATCCTGATATTTGCAAACTCTTTTAAGAAGAGGGTTAATATTAATCAACATTTGTCATGTCAAGAGTTTGTGATTTAACAGGAAAAAGTGCCATGAACGGTTTCAACGTTTCTAATTCAAACGTTAAAACTAAACGTAAGTTCTATCCTAATTTAAAGCTGAAAAGGTTTTATGTTCCTGAAGAAGATAAGTGGATCACTTTAAAGGTGTCTACTTCGGCCGTTAAAACCATTAGCAAAAATGGTATTACCGCCTGTATCAATAAATACGTTAAAAAAGGTTATATATAGTAGTTGATTGGGTTGAATTGGTTGATTAAGTTCAATCGCAAGTTCACTGAATCGCTCATTCAATAATTAAAAAGATGGCAAAGAAAGGCAACAGGGTCCAGGTAATTTTAGAGTGCACCGAGCATAAAGAAAGCGGTCTGCCGGGGATGTCTCGTTATATTACGACCAAGAACAAGAAAAACACAACCGAAAGATTGGAGTTGAAGAAATTTAACCCGGTATTGCGTAAAGTAACTGTTCATAAAGAAATTAAATAAGTTGATTGGGTTGTCCCGATAGTTATCGGGAAGGTTGATTAAGTTCAATTCTTCAATCGCTCAATCACTCATTCACAAATTAAAAAGAGATGGCAAAGAAAGTAGTTGCAACCCTGAAAACAGGTAAAGGCAAAGAATATTCGAAAGTGATCACTATGGTGAAATCACCAAAAACCGGTGCTTACTCGTTCAAAGAATCTATCGTACATAACGATCACATTAAAGATGCGATCAGTACAGCCAAGGGCCAGTAATAGCCCCAGTTAAAAAACTGAAAGCCGTCTTGTGTATGCGAGAGGGCTTTTTTTGTTGATGTCTGAATCAGAAATATCAGAATTAAAGAATTATCAGAATATGCTTGATAAAAATGACAATCTTTATTTTCACTCAGACATCTTTGATAGGCGAAAGAAATTCTGCAAATTCTAGAGTTCTGTAAATTCTGATCAAATGGGATTATTCGATTTTTTTAAGAAGAAAGAAAGCACACCGCAAGAGCAGCAGGCGTTGGAAACTGGTTTGGAAAAAACCAAGGACAGTTTTTTTTCTAAGATCACAAAAGTGGTTGCCGGCAAATCGAGCGTTGATGATGACGTGCTCGACGACCTGGAAGAAGTGCTGGTAACTTCGGATGTTGGTGTAAGCACAACTTTAAAGATCATTAAACGCATACAGGACCGCGTGGCACGTGATAAATACATAGGCACATCTGAATTAAATGGTTTATTGCGTGACGAGATTCAACAGCTATTAGCTGAAAATAACAGTAACGATTTCCAGAATTTTGAATATGGCAGCCACAAGCCCTATGTGATCATGGTGGTTGGTGTAAACGGTGTAGGTAAAACTACTACTATCGGTAAACTGGCCCATAAGTTAAAGCAAGCCGGAAATAAAGTAGTGATAGGTGCTGCAGATACTTTCCGGGCAGCGGCAGTTGATCAGATCCAACTTTGGGGCGAAAGGGTAGGTGTGCGTGTTGTTGCCCAGGCAATGGGTTCCGATCCGGCTTCAGTAGCTTATGATACTTTACGCTCGGCTGTTGCTAATGGGGACGATGTTGCCATCATAGATACGGCAGGCAGGTTGCACAATAAAGTGGGCCTGATGAATGAGCTCACCAAGATCAAAAATGTAATGGAAAAGGTGGTGCCTGGAGCACCGCATGAAATATTATTAGTACTGGATGCATCAACCGGTCAGAATGCCATTGAACAGTGCAAGCAGTTTACCGAAGCGACCGCAGTTAATGCGCTTGCTTTAACTAAACTTGACGGTACTGCCAAAGGCGGCGTGGTGATCGGTATATCAGACCAGTTCAGGATACCGGTTAAATATATTGGTGTGGGTGAAGGTGTGGAGCATTTGCAATTGTTTGACAGGAAAGCATTTGTGGATTCGTTATTTAAATCTTGATTTTAATATCGGGGTAATCACCTATTAAATAGTGTAGTAAAGTAATGAAAACGAAAAATATTAAATCGGTGGAATCACAACCTCGTATTAACGTGGTAACTTTAGGTTGTTCCAAAAATATATATGATTCTGAGGTTTTGATGGGTCAGCTCAAGGGCAATGCTTTTGATGTGGTACATGAAGCAGAAAAAGTAGGCAAGAACGATATTGTAGTGATCAACACCTGCGGTTTTATTGATAATGCCAAACAAGAATCTATTGATACCATTCTTCAGTACAGCGAACTAAAAGAGCAGGGTAAAATTGGCAAAGTGATCGTTACCGGTTGCCTGTCAGAACGCTATAAACCTGAACTGGAAGCTGAAATAACCAATGTTGATTCATGGTTCGGTACCAACGACCTGCAAAATTTATTGCGATCTGTCGGCGCAAATTACAAGCATGAACTGATCGGCGAGCGCATGCTTACAACGCCCAGCCATTTTGCATACTTTAAAATAGCCGAGGGTTGTAACCGACCCTGTTCGTTCTGTGCAATTCCATTGATGCGTGGTAAGCATGTGAGCAAGCCGATAGATGAGCTGGTAGCAGAGGCTAAAAGCCTTGCCAAAAACGGCACAAAGGAGTTGATCCTTATTGCGCAGGACCTGACCTATTATGGTCTGGACCTGTACAGCAAGCGAAACCTCGATGAACTTCTCCGCCGCTTATCCGACGTTAACGGCATTGAATGGATACGCCTGCAATATGCCTATCCGTCCGGTTTTCCGATGGAAATACTGGATGCGATGAACGAACGCGAAAATATCTGCAAATACCTTGATATGCCCTTACAGCACATCAGCGACGATATGCTGAAATCGATGCGCCGTGGTATTACCAAACAAAAAACGATCGATCTGGTTAACCAGATCCGCGATAAAGTGCCGAACATTGCTTTGCGGACAACTCTCATTACCGGCTACCCCGGAGAAACGGAACAGGATTTTGAAGAGATGCAGCAATGGGTAGAAGAAACCCGTTTTGATCGTTTGGGCTGTTTTACCTATTCACACGAAGAGAAAACGCATGCCCATAGCCTGGTTGATGATGTGCCTGATGAAGTGAAACAGGAACGCTCAGATGCCATAATGGAAATACAGCAGGGGATCTCGATGGAGAAAAACCAGCAGAAGGTTGGCAAAGTGTTCAAAGTGCTGATAGATAAGAAAGAACAAGGGCATTTTGTTGGACGTACAGAGTTTGATTCGCCGGAAGTGGACAACGAGGTATTGATCGATGCTAACCGGGATTATGCTACTCCGGGCACTTTTGTGCAGGTGAAAATTGAAAGTGCTGAAGACTTTGACCTTTATGGACAAATTGTAAAATAAGCAGGCATTTATTTACATTAGGATATTAAAAACTAATTTCGGGGTGTAATAATTCTGAAATACAACATCCGACATCCCAAATCAATGGACTCTTCCTGTATAGATTATAAAGACACCGGCTTTTTTTCACAAACGGTAATTGATTATATAGAAGATAAACCCGAATTAAGGCCCTACTATAGTTATCGACCCGACTGGGAGGGGTTCGGTAAAATACTCAAAAGGGAAAAAGTTACTACAGATAGGGAGTTGCTTTACCAGGTACTTACCGAACAATACGGTCCAATTGTGCGATCGGCATTCCGCGACACTAGCCTGGTGGAAGACAATATCGCTCTGCTGAAGCATACCAACACCTATACCGTTACCACCGGACACCAGTTGAATATTTTTGCCGGTCCGCTGTATTTTATCTACAAGATAGTTACTGCTATAATACTGGCACAGCAGCTGAAGGAAAAGTTTCCGGAAAAAAATTTTGTGCCGGTGTATTGGATGGCCTCTGAAGATCATGATTTTGCTGAGATTAACTATACCAATATAGGAGGTAAAAAAGTACACTGGTGGTACGATGCTTCCGGTGCAACGGGGCGTATCAATCCCGATACTATGCGCCAGGCTTTAAACCAATATAAAGGGGTGCTGGGATTGGAACACCATGGCGGCGAACTGGCCGAGATTGTTGAAAAGGCATACGATGGTTTCGACAAATTGGCCGATGCAACCCGTTTCCTGGTCAATGCCTTGTTTGGCCAATATGGCTTAGTGGTCATAGATGCAGATGATCATCGGCTGAAACAACAATTTGCGCCCATCATCCAAAGCGATATTACAGGGCAACATAGTTATAAAAGCATTATCGCTACCAACCATCAGCTTGAAAAGTTAGGGGTACACATACAGGTTAATCCACGCGAGATCAACTTTTTTTACATGACCGATGGTCTGCGGGAGCGTATCGTATTTGGAAACAATATTTACCAGGTACTCAACACCGGGATCAGCTTTACTGAGGAAGAATTAAACGAAGAAATTAAAACTTATCCGGAACGTTTTAGTCCGAATGTAGTGATGCGCCCGCTTTACCAGGAGTATATTCTGCCCAATATAGCCTACGTTGGTGGCGGTGCCGAAGTAGTTTACTGGCTTGAGCTCAAAGCTAATTTCGAACATTATCAAGTTGATTTTCCGATACTGATCTTGCGTAATTCGGGACTGATAATTCCTCAACGGACAGCCGCAAAAATTCAAAAGATCGGTTTGGACCTGAAAGAATTGTTCAGGAGCACCGATGAAATAAAAACAAGTTGGGTCAAAAAGCATAGCGAACATGAACTATCGCTGGCAGAAGAATGGCGCGAACTCCAGTCTGTTTTTGAAAAGCTAAAACTGCGCACTTACAAGATCGATCCAACTTTATCAAAATCTACTGAGGCAGTTAAAGCGCGCTTAGAACATGCGATGCAAAACCTCGAGCATAAACTGGTAAAAGCCGAAAAACATAACTACCAAACGAGGCTCGAACAGATCGATCAGGTGAAAACCGAGCTTTTCCCCAAAGGTAGCCTGCAGGAACGTAACGAGAATTTTGGTCTGTTTTATGTGAAATGGGGACAGGAATTTATTGATGAGCTCATCCGGCATTTTGAGCCGCTGGAGTTTAGGTTTACGGTGGTAGAAGAGCGGGCCAATTAAACCATTTTTTCCGGCAGAAAAGATATAGGGCTGCATTGCAAAGCCACTTTACTTTATATTTGCCCCATGATCGTTTCCGAATCGGCATTACGCAGCTTTACCGAAAATATTTTTGTTGCCATAGGATGCAGTGCTGAACATGCCGGGCTTGCGGCGGATGTATTGTTGAAGTCAGATCTCCGCGGCATCGATTCGCATGGCGTAGCTCGCCTTACAGGTTATGTGCGTCTTTGGGAAAATCACCGCATCAATACTAAGCCAGATATCAGGATCTTTCATGAAACTCCAACAACTGCAACTGTCGATGGTGATGCCGGCCTTGGCCTGGTAGTTGCACCCTTTGCAATGCAGTTGGCCATTGATAAGGCCGTAAAATATGGATCGGGTTGGGTATCAGTACGCAACTCTAACCATTTTGGTATTGCGGGTTATCATGCCCTGATGGCTGTCGAAAAAGATATGATCGGTTTTGCCATGACCAATGCCAGCCCCCTGGTATCGCCTACCTATTCCAACGAACGACTGCTGGGTACCAACCCGATGTGCTATGCTTTCCCGGCAGGGAAATACCCTCCGGTAATTGTTGATATGGCTACCTCTGCTGCCGCTAATGGTAAGCTCGAGATCGCACAGCGCTTAGGGAAACAGGTTCCCGAAGGCTGGATTCAAGACAAAAACGGCCGGACAAGTACCGATCCGCATGCCCTAAAGTCGGGTGGGTCACTTTTGCCGCTGGGAGGTGATGCAGAGCACGGCAGCCATAAAGGTTTCGGACTTGGTGCAACTGTCGATATTCTTTCTGCGGTATTATCAGGCGCTAACTACGGGCCATGGGTGCCGCCTTTTGTCGCATTTCTGGAACCTCCAAACGACCCGGTAGGCGCAGGTATAGGTCATTTTGTTGGCGCCA
>CAIPDP010000131.1 GCA_903863845.1 uncultured Mucilaginibacter sp.
CAAAAAATAAGATAAATAAAAATAGTGTGATTTTTTTTCCGGCCATTTTAGATATACGCTAATGAAGAAGTATTAGTTCTTGCAAATAAACATTCCGGTTGTTGGCGCCTGATGGGCTTTGATCATTTTTATTACATTTGAAAGCAACAAGCTCATTTTTATTTCGGGATGGCGAATACAAGGCAAATATATCAGCAGGACGAAAAGGTTTCCGCGATGCAGGAACCAAAATTGCAGCAACTATTGCGTTATGTGGCAGCCCATTCACCTTTTTACCGCGAGCTATTCGAAGCAAACAAAATCGACATCGAATCAATCAAATCACTCGATGATCTGACCCGCATTCCGACCACAGAAAAAGACGATCTGCAAAAACGGAACAACGATTTTCTTTGCGTTCCTGCGCAGGACGTCGTTGAATACACTTCTACTTCGGGTACTTTGGGTGGTCCGGTCACGATAGCTTTGACGGACAATGACCTGGATCGTCTTGCCTGCAATGAGTATAATTCTTTCCTCTGTGCCGATGGCACTAAAGACGATATTTACCAGTTAATGTTAACCCTTGACCGGCAGTTTATGGCGGGTATTGCCTATTATTTGGGTATCCGGAAGATCGGGGCAGGCATTATACGCCTTGGCCCCGGGGTGCCTTCCTTACAGTGGGAAACCATACTACGATTGAAGCCTACGGCTATCGTCGCCGTGCCTTCTTTTCTTTTGAAGCTGATCAGTTTTGCCAAAGAGAATCACATTGACATCAATAGCACCTCGGTAAAAAAAGCAATTTGTATAGGTGAGAACATCAGGAACACCGATTTTTCGCTCAACATATTAGGAAAAAAGATCACGGAATCATGGGATATCAAGCTTTATTCAACCTATGCTTCAACCGAAATGCAAACAGCATTTACCGAATGCCATGCCGGCAAGGGTGGTCATCATCAGCCCGAACTGGTAATAGTTGAATTACTGGATGAAAATGATCAGCAAGTTGAGCCCCTTACACCCGGAGAAGTAACCATAACCACACTGGGCGTAGAGGGTATGCCTCTGATTCGTTATAAAACGGGCGATATTTGTATGTATGTGGATGAACCCTGCAGCTGTGGCCGAACTACCCTGCGTTTAACACCTTTGATGGGGCGCAAGAAGCAGATGATCAAATTTAAAGGCACCACGCTTTATCCACCAGCGCTATTTGATCTGCTGAGCGAACGCGACGAAATATTAGATTTCGTAGTTGAAGTATACGCGAATGAGATCGGACTCGACCAGGTATCCTTGTATCTTGTCCCTGCCGAACACAGCGAAGAATGTGATCACCGGATTCGGGCTTACCTGCAGGCAAGATTGCGGGTTAGTCCGCATATTAAATACGTGAGCCCCGAAGAGATCCAAAAAATGCAATTTAATGAAGCCAGCCGCAAACCAGTCAAGTTTATCGACAGGAGGTAGGTTTTTTTTAGTCCGAAAGATGGATTGGGGTAAATGTAAGCGCTAAAGCGCCATTGTATCGTCCTGAAAAAAGTTTACACTTTTTAATTAATAATCCTGTGTTTGGTTTACAGTTTTTCTTAGTCCTATATTTAGTTTACACTTTAGTAAATATAACAGAAAAACTATTGTTG
>CAIPDP010000132.1 GCA_903863845.1 uncultured Mucilaginibacter sp.
CCCAGGAGCCCATACTAGGGCGGTTGCCCTGCTGCGCACCGGTTTGAAAAAAGGTTAGCGCCGGATCGTGGTTAATGGCTTCGGTATAGATGGTTTTTACAATACAGATATCATCAGCGATACTGCCAATATGCGGGAAAAGATCACTAACCCAGGCACCCGACCGTCCGTATTGTTTAAAGTCATAATAGGAGCCCGCCAGGGGGAACGACTTCTGTTGAGCAGTCATGCCAGTCAATATCTGCCCGCCACGAACTGAGGCCGGCAGCTCCTGCCCCATCATTTCGCGCAATTTTGGTTTGTAATCAAAAGATTCCAATTGCGAGGGCGCTCCATCCTGGAACAGGTAAATAACCCGTTTAGCTTTAGGCGCAAAATTAGGTATGCCAGGGATAAAATCGGCTCCACTATCCCCCGCAAGGCCCGAAAACAGATCGGGAATAAGCAGCGAGCCCAGCGCAGCACTTCCTATCCCGAGACTAAGCCGGGATAAAAATTTGCGCCTGTTGATGTTAAGGCCGTGCTCTAAGAATTCCTTTTCCATACCATCAGGTTTTGGTGATAGCTTCTTCTAAGTTATAAATCGTATCGATCACTTTCATCATTGCGGCCAGTGTAATTTTATTGATGCCAGCCGGTACAGGAGATTCGCCAACTTTGATCAATTTCCCGGCGTCGGTCTGGCTGATCGAGTGTAACTGCTCATTATAATATCCTGTTAATATATCCATCTCGTTTGCTGTAGGTTTACGGCAAATGATCTTTCTGAAGGCCTCGTTTATTTTCTCATTAGGCGTGCTGTTTTCCTGCAATACCTTTGCAGCCAATACACGTGCTCCCTCCAGCATTGTTGGGTCGTTCAGCATTTCAAGAGCCTGCAATGGGGTGTTGGTCCTTAGCCTTTGAACTTCGCATTGGTCGCGGTTGCTGGCATCAAAAATAGCCATCTCAACCGGCGGAGAAGTCCGCTTGATCAGGGTATACATTCCTCGCCGGTACAAATTGGGCCCGTGCACCTGCCTGTAACTGGCCAACTGTCCGCGTCCTGAGGTAGTGCTCTCCCAAAGTCCTGGTGGCTGATAGGGGTTCACACTCGGGCCGCCAATAGTGTTGTTGAGCAAACCGCTGCTGGAAAGCACCATGTCTCTGATAAATTCTGCCGGCAGGCGGTTACGCGGTCCCCGGGCAAGTAACATATTGTCAGGATCGTTCTTCAATTTTTCCGGATCAACAACTGCCGACTGCCTGTAGGTTGCCGACATCACGATCTGCTTTACCAGGCGCTTGACATTCCAGCCATGGCTTCTGAAATCAACAGCTAACCAATCGAGCAATGCCGGATTTGACGGCAGTTCGCCCTGCATACCAAAATCACCCAGTGTTTTAACAATACCCCGGCCAAAAAACTCTTCCCACAGTTGGTTTACATAAACCCGCGCTGTCAGTGGGTTTTGATCATCAAAAAGCCAGTTAGCGAGACCTAGCCTATTTTTAGGATATTTTGAATTAAAGGGCAGGATAGATGCAGGTGTTGCCGGGAATACTTCGTCTCCATGCGAATCGTAATTACCCCGCTTCAGGATATAAGTTTTACGGTAAACTTCGCTGTCACCCATCACCGAAACAATGAGCTTGCCGGTGTCCTGCTTGTTTACAAATTTGAGCAAACCTTTTACATCATCATTGCTTATCTGCATCATTGGCCGCTTGGCATAGGTTTCCGGGCCACCAACGGTCGATTGTATACCAGGTTCTTTGACACTATTAAAAAATGAAAACACCTGATAGTAGTCTTTTTGACTAAATGGATCATATTTATGGTCGTGGCAATGAGCACACTCCAACGTAATTCCTAAAAGTGCTTTTCCAAAAGTGTTGGTACGGTCTGTTACATAGGCAACCCGATACTCTTCATCGATCACCCCACCCTCTTCAGTAATCTTATGATTACGGTTGAACCCTGTGGCCAAAAGTTGTTCCTGGGTATGCACTGGTATTTGGTCGCCTGCCAGTTGCCAGGTGATAAAGTCTTTGTACGGCAGGTTCTCGTTATAGGCATGTATCACCCAATCGCGCCATGGCCATTGTGTGCGATAGTTATCATCCTGGTACCCGTGCGAGTCGGCATATCGCGCAATATCGAGCCAATGCAGCGCCATTTTTTCGCCATATTGTGGGCGGGCCATCAATTCGTCGACTATTTTTTCATAGGCCTTCGGGCTATTATCCGCCAGGAATTTATCCATTATTTTAACATCAGGAGGCAGGCCATTCAGGTCAAAAGACAATCGTTTCAGCAAGCGCTCTTTATCGGCTTCAGGATTAGGTCCGAATCCCATTTGCTCTTGCTTAAAACGCACAAAATAGTCGATCTCGTTTTTGGGCCAGGCTTTGTCGTCGACATCAGGGATTGCTGGTAATTTAGGTGGGATAAAAGCCCAGTGCTTCTCATATTTTGCACCCTGTTTGATCCATTTTTTTATCAGCGCCACTTCAAAAGGGCTCAAACGCTTCAGATGAGAGCTTGGTGTAGGCATCAGCTGATCTGAATCCGACGAGGTTATCCTCCGATACAATTCAGAAGCTTCCGGATCACCCGGAACGATAGCATGTGCCGATGGCTCGTCTTTCAGTGCCGCAAAAGCACCTTCAGGTAAGTCAAGACGCAGATCGGCCTTGCGCTTATTGGCATCCGGACCATGGCATTTAAAACATTTATCAGAGAGGATAGGTCTGATATTAAAATTATAACTTACTACGTCAGGGATATCCTCAGCAGCTACGGATTTACGGTTTGGAGAATGACAGGAAATGATCCCTGCCGCTAAGCCGGCAATAAAAAATAACGCATAAAATTCCTTTAGACGCATTCCTATAAATAGTTAACCTGGTATTATAATTGAGGAAATCTAATGTAGGTATTTGTTGGGGGAAAATAAAATTGTTGAAATTAACGCGATGTTAGATCAATGCATTGTCAGATTTACATAATCGGTGAACAAGCACTAATATAAAACGTTATTCAAAAAACCTGTAATTTCCTAATCCATACCGACGTGTATATTACTTAAAAAGATAATTAATAGTTCTCTTTTTGAGAACTATTAATTATCTTTGGTAACAGCATGACAGTACACCTTATCAAAAAACAAACCCTGGTGGATTTTTAGCTTGTTCATCCTTTGAGTAAAACTCCGTTGGAAGATTGGTTAGCTAAAATTAAATTCTCAGATTGGAAACAGCCCGGAGATATAAAACTAACCTTTAACACGGCAGATCTATTAGGGAAAGGTAGCGATAGAATAGTTTTTGATATTGGAGGTAATAATTACCGGATTATCTGCAAATACGCTTTTGGATCAAAACAGGTTCATTTATTTGTTTGCTGGATAGGGACGCATGCAGCATACGATAAGATTTGTAAACAAAGTGAGCAATACACAGTGAATGATTATTAAATATGGAAACCGCAGAGTTAAAATATACCATTATTAAAAATCGCGAGCAATACGAACAATATTGCAGGCAGTTGGAATATCTGGTAAGTCAGGCAGATATGACGAACCTACAGGATGAAATAGATCTTGTAACCTTGTTGATAGAAAAATACGACGAAGAAAACAATACTTTTAATGAATCGGATCCGATTACTTTGCTTCGTTCATTTATGAACGAGCAAAATTTAAAACAACAAGATCTGGTTTCAATTCTTGGTATCAGCAAAGGTTATGTATCTGATATTTTGAATTACAAAAAAGGCTTATCAAAAGAAGTGATCAGAAAACTGGCCGAATATTTCAAGCTTAAACAGGAAGCTTTTAACCGACCCTATCAATTAGTGTAAATTAAAAATCACTGTCAGCCATCACACCCCAAAAATCAAACGCGAATTTTCGGTAGTGATCGCAGCCACTTCTTCTATCGGCAGGTGATGCAGATCGGCAACTTTTTCGGCGACATAGGTTAAATAAGCGCTTTCATTAGGTTTTCCGCGGAAGGGAACCGGCGTTAGATAGGGCGAATCCGTTTCAAGGACGATATGCTTCAGGTCGATCTGTTCGACAACCTTATCGAGCCCCGAATTTTTATAGGTAACAACTCCGCCGATGCCAAGATAAAAGCCCAGTTCAATTAACTTATTTGCCTGTTCAATGGTGCCCGTAAAGCAATGGAGGATGCCGCGTAATTTTTCGTCTTGTAAATCTCTGAGTACTTCGAACACTTCGTCAAATGAATTGCGGCAGTGGATGACGATCGGCAAATTGAGCTGCTTTGCCCAGTTGATCTGGATCTTAAAGGCTTCAACTTGAATACCGAGCGTTGTTTTGTCCCAATACAGATCAATACCGATCTCACCAATGGCGTAAATTTTATTGAACGGGATTGCAGCTTCGAACAGATCCAATTCCTCCCGCCAGTTCTCTTTCACATCACAGGGATGCAAGCCTAACATTGGAAAACAATTTTCAGGATAATTGTTCACCAGGTCAAACACCATCGACATCGATTTTGAATCAACATTAGGCAAAAACAGACGGGTAACGCCATTATCGAAACAGCGCTGCATTTGTTCGGCACGCAACGCAATGTCTGTCTGGTAATATTGATGGGTATGGGTATCGGTGAGTACCATGGGGCAAAAATAAAAAGCCTCCGCAATTAAGGAGGCTTTGCTTTTAGCTTTTGCTACTTGTTGTGCTATGTTTCTTTGCGATCGGCTTCTTCGCTGTATGCTTAACGGGTTGTGCCGGGTGCTTTATTGGATGTACATCTTTCAATTCCACATCAAATACTAAAGTAGAATAGGGTGGAATATCGCCCGAGCCCTGATCGGCATAAGCAAGATTGGAAGGAATAATAAAAGTTGCTTTTGCTCCAGTGCCCAATAACAATAATCCTTCATCCCAACCCGGAATAACTTTTTCTTTGCCTACAACAAACTTTATGGGTTCATAAGGGCGGCCTTGCTGATAGGTCCCGGCTTTCTCAGCTTCTGCTTTTATACTGGTATCAAATACCTGGCCATTGAGCAATCTACCTACATAGTCAACTAAAACGGTATCACCCGCGAGTGGTTTATATTTTACTGATGGTTTGGTGATAAGGTATTTCAAACCCGTTGCAGTCGTTTTTAAAACCAACTTTTTTTCAGCGATGTATTTCGTGCGGGCTGCAATTTCGGAGCTTCTCAAGCTATCGATCACTTTATTGCGTTCGGCGATCGCATCGTCAAGCGACTGAACACGCTGTATCTTGATCAAACAAACCAGGTAGCTTCCTTTCGGGAAAAATGCTGGCCTGTCTGTTTCGTGCCCTTTGAAAATTGAATCAGTTGACACTTTAACAAGAGCGCTGTCCTGGGCCGCAAGTAAAGGAAAAACATCCATCAGATCGGCTTGGTTTTGAGCGGCATGTACTTGTATTTTCACAGGTTGACCTGAAGTATAAGAACTTCCCAAAACCGAGTCCTTTTCGGTTTTCTGAACAATATCAAAAGTGATCACGTCGTTCACTTTGATCTTGTTACCCGATTTATTGGTCAGGTTTTTAACCAACACACCCTCTCCGGTCCTGGTAAATCCATCCTGAGCCCTTACCTGACAAAATGCCGAGGTTAAAATTGTTGCAATTAAAAAAAATCTTTTCATCTAAAAACAAAAAATCCCCCGGGTTTAACCGGGGGCATTGATCAATTATTTTCCTGTTGGTTTAACCTGAACTGTAGGTTGGGGCGGCACAACCGACTTTGGCGCATTTGGATCAGGGTGAATAATATTCACCATTTCAAGATTGAAAACAAGTGTTGTATATGGCGGCACTCCACCTGGATTGCCCTGTTCACCATAGGCTAATTTTGACGGTATCACAAAAGTAGCTTTTTCGCCTTTGCTCATCAGTTGCAAGCCTTCATCCCATCCGGGTATCATTTTTTTAACTCCTACCGGTACAGGTATCGGTTTGTAAGGTAAGCCCGGGTTATAGTTGTTGTTCTTTTGCGCAACTTCCTTAATATTGGTTTCAAGTATCTTGCCGTTTAAAAATTTAACTGTGTAATAAACCAGCGCGGTATCACCTACTGCAGGTTTTTGTCCATTTCCCTGCTGATCAACAATATAAAACAATCCGCTAGGGGTTGTAGTGCCTGTTAGTTTATTGTCAGCAATATATTTTTTCATTTTGGCATCTTCAGCATTTTTTAAAATAAGGCTTTGAGCGCTCAAATAGGTTTTGATCTGGTTGTTCCAAACTGAATCAGCTAATTTACCTTTTGGTATTACTTTTTCAACCTTGATCTCATAAACAATATACTTCCCTTTAAAAGGAGGACGACGGGGACCACCCTTTTTGTAAAGCGAATCGATATTTGTTTTTACGGTTACACTGTCTCCCTGGGTTAAATACGGGAAAACATTGAACACGTCTCCCGGCTGTGTTTTGCGCATCACCAGGTATGAAGGGGTGCCGGTTTGGTAAGTGCTCATTAAAACTGAGTCACCTTCGGTTTTTGCGATCACATTTACACTAACAAAGTCGCCGACAGCTATCTTCGAGCCACTTTTATCGGTATGAACACTATATAGAAGACCGGCCGGTGCCTGCTTAAAACCACCATTGCAGCTGGCTAAGCCAAGGGCTGCAGCTACTAAAAACACTAAGTTTTTTTTCATCATTTATTGCATTAAAAGTTTTTTGTATGTTGGTAATATTGATTTGAATTTTTCAATCACTTCCTCTAAACTGTCAGTTGACTCGCCACCCGCAGCGTTGCGATGCCCTCCCCCGTTAAAATACTTTTTACATATTTCATTTGCGGGAAATTCGCCTTTCGAACGTAATGAGAGCTTTACTTTACCCTTACGCTCAACTATAAATGCTGTCAGTTTCACGCCCTCTATAGAAAGACCATAATTTACTATGCCTTCCGTATCTCCGGTTTCAACATGGTAATGCTCCAATTCATTCTTGTTGACCGAGATCAGCGAAGTATTAAACTCATGGAGAATTTCAAGTTTGTTGCTAATACAGTACCCGGTAAAGCGAAGCCTTTCTTCAGAAATATTGCTGTAAACAAGGTCATGGATTGCAGCGTTATTAGCTCCCTGGTCGATCAGATCGGCAACGATCCTATGGACGGCCGAAGTAGTATTTGGCAATTTAAAGGAGGCTGAATCGGTCATGATACCTGTATACAGGCAAGTAGCCACGTCCTTGTTGATCAGTTCCTTGTGATGTAACTGATGAACAATAAAATCATAAACTAATTGTGCACTTGCACAAGCGTTGATATCCCAATGACGATAATCATCAAAATCTTCGGGTTCGAGGTGATGATCGATCATTACCTTCAGTGCCTTACTTGTCCGCACCAGCTCACCAAGTTCGTTTATCCGGCTTAATGTGTTAAAATCAAGGCAAAAGATCATCTCGGCGGCTGCCACTAATTCAGCACTTTGTTGAATATTATCAGTATAAATGATCACTTCGCCGTTTCCAGGCATCCAGGATAAAAAATCGGGATAATCTGAAGGAGTAATTACTTTGACATGATGCCCCTGCTGAATTAAGTAATTATACAAACCCAGCGATGAACCCATCGCATCGCCATCAGGCTTGTGATGCGTCGTGATCACAATGTGGCGGGGTTGTTGCAAAAAATTCCTGAGCTTGGCCAGATCCAGCATTTATTTTTAAATAGCGTGCAAAGCTAAGGAAATAAATTAAATACGAGTTATCTTATTAGCTTATAAAACGCTACTTTTGCGGCAATTTAAATCAAGAGATGGAAACCAATAAAACATTTACCATGATCAAGCCTGACGCCGTTGGAAATGGCTATACCGGTGCAATTTTAGATCATATCATAAAGGGCGGTTTTAAAATTACCGCGCTAAAATTCATTTGGCTGAGCACTGAAAAGGCAGGTCAATTTTATGAAGTTCATAAAGCTCGTCCGTTTTATAACGACTTGGTTGCTTTTATGACTTCGGGACCTATTGTTGCAGCGATTCTTGAAAAAGACAATGCGGTTGAGGATTTCAGGAAATTGATCGGCGCAACCGATCCAACCAAAGCTGAACCCGGAACGATCCGTAACCTGTTCGCAAAGTCGATCGATGCCAATGCTATTCATGGATCTGATTCGGATGAAAATGCAGCTATCGAAGGCAACTTCTTTTTCTCGGCATTCGAGCGTTTCTAAAAAATTCATTATTCCCGGGGAATCGGGAGAATAAATACCAGTTCCCCGGAAATAATTTCCTCATTAATTGGAGTTTAGCAGTTAAGTTACTAGCTTTATCACACAATTATTCCAAAAATAGACCATAATCAAGGGTTGGCAGGGTTTTTGTATTGTTATAAATCTATCAATACAACTATATTATGAAATTACTGGTAAAGGGTTTGCTTTATGCAATTATGATCATAGCGATCATATTCATCAACGCGCTTTTCTTTATTCACCATCCGCCTGAAGTGCAGTTGCTTTTCATAACTCCAGGATTCATCATTCTTGGTTACTCCATTTTGAGCGATGATTTCCGAAAAAAGTCACCTGTTAGGTCGCGTTGGTCTAGAGGAAGATAATTTCTTCGATTAATACCATATTTGCGTCATTGTTGATTTTTTCGATGATCTGGGAACGAATCATCATTAACTCGTTTTTTATTACTGAAGATTCAATACGAAGGAACAGTTTTTTATCCCTGATAAATAGTTCTTTGGTTCGGTTAGCAACGGATTTTCCTACCAAAGACGGCCAGGCTGTGACAATGCCGGTTTCGTCATAACGTCTTTTGATCTTGTAAACCTGCAACATTTGATCGATAGCCTCTTTCAGCGTTTTGTCGTTTGTTTTACGCATCTATTTCGCCTCCTTTAATCCTAAACAGCCGGATATCGACGCCAATCTTTTCAAATATCCCGGCAACCTTGCTGGCGTTGGTATCAGTAATAAACACCTGTCCAAAATCGTGGTTGGAGACCATCTGCATTAGCTTCGTAACCCGCTTTTCGTCTAATTTATCAAAAATATCGTCTAACAGCAATAAAGGTTTAAATCCTTTTTGCCGATCGAGGAAAGTATATTGCGCCAGTTTTAGCGCGATCAAAAACGACTTTTGCTGACCCTGAGAACCAAACTTTTTCATAGGCATACCATGAATGGCAAATTGAAGCTCATCGCGATGAATACCTGTCGTGGTACGTTCCAGGGACCGGTCTTTTTCAAGATTCTTCTTCAATAATACTGCCAGGTCTTCCTGCAATAATTGCGATTCATAAACCAGGTCTACCTTTTCCGCATCGCTGCTAAGGTATTGGTAATGCATATTGAAGATCCCGGCGAATATTTCCATAAAGGCTTTACGCTTTTCAAAAATAACGCGTCCCGAATTGATCAATTGCTCGTCAAAAACTGCTAATAATTCAGGGTCGTACCTGCCGGTATCTGCTATTTGCTTCAACAGCGCATTCCGATTGATCAATACCTTGTTATAAGCGATCAGTTCATCCAGGTAACGGTTATCCGTTTGGGAAATAACATTATCTATGAATTTACGTCGTTCTTCACTTCCTTCAATAATGATACTGATATCATAGGGCGATATCATCACCAGGGGAAATAAGCCGATATGATCGGCCAACCTGGTGTAGTCTTTTTTGTTGCGCTTAAATTGCTTTTTCTGGTTTCGCTTAACCGAACAGGCTACAGTTTCCACCTGTTTATTCCGATTAAAAATTCCGCTTACAATAAAAAAATCGCTACCCTGTTTGATCTGTTGACTATCAATAGGGTTAAAATAACTCTTGCATAACGACAAATAATGAATTGCATCCAGCAGGTTGGTCTTGCCTGCGCCATTATCACCTGTGAATACATTCACACCTTCACTAAAAACCAGATCGGCACCGGCATAGTTCTTAAAATTGATGACAGAAATGCTTTGGAGGTACATAGTGCGTTTCAAAGGTAGCAATTTAGTTGACTGGGTTGATCAAGATTAGCGTCTGTGGCTTCAACAGAGAGAGTTTTTAGCAATTAAAACCAATCAGTATGTTAAACGGGTACAGGTTAAACAACTATCGCTTAAATAATTCCGCCGTACTATTGCTTACAAACTTGAAAACTGTATTTTTGCAAACTTTAATTTTAGAATAACAATGTCAAAAATGCAAACGAATAGCAAGGCCACAGTTACAGGCAGTCATATCCCGGCTGCAGAAAATAAGGATTCGGGCCAAACCAGCAAGTTTGTACGCGAGAACCAAAAAAGCCTGGCTTTTATTGCCGGTGCCATTGTGTTGATGGTACTGCTATACCTGGGCTATCAGAAATTGTACCTGGCGCCAAGGGAAGAAACTGCGGGAAGCCAAATGTATGCTGCACAAGATTGGTGGACGAAAAAAGATTGGGATAAAGCTATAAAAGGTGATGCTGGTTACCCGGGTTTCGAGAAGATAATTGCCGATTACAGCAATACCAAATCAGCAAATCTTGCTTATTATTATCTTGGTATCGCCTACCTAAACAAAGGAGAATACCGCAAAGCGATTGATAACCTAACCAATTACAGGGGTGGCGATAGCATGGTAGCAGCCGAAGCACTTGGCGGTACCGGTGATGCCTATGTAGAACTTAAAGACTACGATAAAGCACAAACCTATTTTAAGAAAGCCGCTGACAAAGCCGGCAATAATTTCCTTTCGCCTATTTACCTGAAAAAACTTGGTTTGGTTTATGAAGCCCAAAAGGATTTTAAATCAGCTTCTGATACCTATAAGAAAATAAAAACCGATTATCCCGAAAGTACGGAAGCACAAAGCATAGATGCCTATATTGCACGTGCCGATGCGAATGTGCAATAAGTAATTTGCATTAATTAAAATGGTTGTGTTAGTTGTTTAGGCTTTTTGCCTATTTTAGTTCAGCTAATACAACCATTTTATCATTTATAATATTTGCTGCTATAAATGTCAACCCAACTAAAAAATTTATCCGATTTTTCTCATACCGAAATACCCACGGCTGCTCCCTATCGTTTTGGTATAGTGGTGGCTGAATGGAACGCGCAGATCACTAATGCGCTGTACCAGGGGGCTTATCAAAGCCTGATAAACCATGGTGCTTTGCCGGATAATATTTTCAATTATGCAGTACCGGGTAGCTTTGAGCTTACTTCGGGTGCCGATCTGCTATTAAAAAATCTTCAGCTTGATGCCGTTATTTGTCTGGGCTGTGTTATACAAGGCGAAACCAGGCACTTTGATTTTATTTGCAATGCCGTGGCAAATGGTATAAGTAATGTTGCAATAAAATATTCAAAACCTGTTATATTTGGGGTATTGACGACCGACAACCAACAACAGGCTATCGATCGTTCTGGCGGAATTCACGGCAATAAAGGCGATGAGGCCGCTTTTACTGCTATTAAAATGGCTCATTTAGCTGAAACATTAAAATCCTGATCAACGTTTAAACAGTAGTATTGAACAATGAAAAAAATAATTTACATCGCACTTTTGGTTCTGGCAGCCGGCACCATAGCATCATGCTCTAATAAACTTTGCCCGGCTTACTCTTCATACCCAAAAAACAGCCGATAGTCATATTTATTCTTATTTAAAAATACTTGGCTTGCAAGATATTATTTTTGCACACTAACTATTTTTAATTGATATGAACTGGATACCTCTGGAGTCTGCTGTACAGGTCGACAAGATCAAAAAGCAAGAAGGCTACAGCATTATTTTCAAACACAGCACCCGTTGTGCCGTTAGCCTGATGGCAAAGCGAAGATTAGAGATGGACGACGAACAACTTCCCGAAGATCTTCATTGTTATTTCCTCGATCTGATCAAATACCGCGATGTTTCCAACTATATTGCGCAGGGTTTTCAGGTTCATCACGAATCACCGCAATTACTGGTCATTAAAAATGGCGAGTGCATCCTCGATCAATCGCACAGCAGTATATCGCTTGAAGAAGCTTTATCAGTTTTAAACTAATCCGATACTGCCCGAATATTTACCAGCCAAAATCTACAGACTTCACCAGATCAGGATGCAGACTCAGGTAAACAGGGCAGGTAAGCGCAATTTCTTCCAGTAATTTTTGCTCGCTTTCCGAATACTGTTTAGGGAATTGAAATTTGATATCAATCTGGGCAACCCTGCGTGGCGGAGCAGCCGACATCACCTTGGTAACTGAACATTTTGCGCCTTCGATATCAATACCATTGTTACGGGTTTTAATAGCGATGGTAGTTAATGCGCAGGTACCCAATGCCACAGCAAGCAAGTCGGTAGGCGAAAAGGCTTCGCCCCTACCCTGGTTATCAGTTGGCGCATC
>CAIPDP010000133.1 GCA_903863845.1 uncultured Mucilaginibacter sp.
GCATTAGGCGGAAAAGAACCTAAAGCGATACTACGTTCACGTGATTATTTCCTGGTATACGATAATGAAGAAGACATTACTGAACTAAGTCCTGATTTCACCGCACTTTCAAAATTTGATACCGTTGGTTTCATTGTAACTGCCCGTGGTAATAATTCCGATTTTGTTTCCCGTTTCTTCGCGCCGGGCGCAGGAATACCCGAAGACCCGGTTACAGGTTCGGCCCATTGCAACCTGATACCCTATTGGGCAGATAAACTGGGCAAAAATGAGTTACATGCCTACCAGTTATCGGCGCGTAAAGGTGAGCTATGGTGCGAACTCAAAGGCGAACGTGTACTCATGAGCGGAAACGCAGTCACTTATTTAAAAGGCGAGATATTTGTTTGACAGGTTAAAAGTGAAAGGCTAATAATTTTAATACCCATTTACCTTTCACCTCCCGATAGCTATCGGGAAACCTTTCCTCCTTTCACCTAAAAAAATGCAGTTAACCAAATTAGAGATCAAGGGATTCAAGAGCTTCGGCGATAAGGTCACCATCAATTTTAATGAAGGTGTTACCGCTGTTGTTGGTCCCAATGGCTGTGGCAAATCAAATGTAGTTGATGCCATACGCTGGGTATTGGGCGAACAAAGCACCAGAATGCTGCGATCTGAAAAGATGGAGAACATCATTTTTAATGGCGCAAAAGGACGCAAACCTGCTAATCTGGCGGAAGTCTCGCTAAGCTTTGATAACACCAAAAACATTCTGCCCACCGAATTTTCGCAGGTAACCATCACCCGAAAACTTTACCGCGCCGGTGAAAGCGAATACTGGTTAAATGACGTGCAATGCCGGCTAAAAGATATTACTGATCTGTTCCTGGATACCGGTATCGGAGCCGACTCCTATTCGATCATTGAATTGAAGATGATCGACGAGATCATTGCCAATAAAGAAGGTTCGCGCAGGAATTTGTTTGAAGAAGCATCGGGCATTTCGAAATACAAGCTGCGTAAAAAGCAAACCTTCAGTAAACTGAAAGATACCGAAGCCGACCTGGAACGTGTAGAAGATCTGTTGGCAGAGATAGAAAAGAATCTGAAGACACTCGAGAACCAGGCGAAAAAAACCGAGCGCTATTACCGGCTAAAAGAACAATATAAAAACCTCAGTTTACTATTGGCTTCATTCAGGATTGCGGGGTTTAGTGAATCGCTGAAAGCCATTGAAGAAAGGGAGCAAAAACAGCACGACGAAAAATTGGGTATTGTCGCCGAAATCGATGGTGCCGAAGCGGCGCTGCAACAGCAGAAAGCTGATAGTTTGACAAGGGAGAAAAACCTTTCAGTTCAACAAAAAGCGACCAACGAATTTGTGTCGAAAATAAGGGCTTATGAGAACGAAAAAAAGATAAAGAACGAGCAACTCAAATTTCAGCAGGATAAGGAAGCGCGTTTACTTGAAGAATTAGAACGCGATAGAAACCAGCTTAACCACGTTTTATACAATATTAAACGTCTGGCGGAGGAAAAGCTGCAGGAAGACGAAAACTTAATTGATGCCCAGGAACGGGTTGCCGAACTAAAAAAGGCTGTAGATGAACTGCGAACGAAACAAAGTTCAACCAGAAACGAGCTTAACGAGTTGAACAGTGCTAACAATTCACTGCAAAACCAGATCTACAAAACCGAAAAAGACCTTGATATCCTCCTGATCCAGCAACAGGCCCTGGAGCAGGAAAGCCAGCGTAACCTGGAAGATACTACCAACAAAGAGGCCGAACTATCCCATTTTAACCAGGTAGTGGCCGAACTGCAATACCGTTCGGAAACTATGGAGCGCGAAGTAGCTTTATTGGTTGATGCTGAGGAAAAACTGCAAATGCAGATCAAAGAAAGTGAAAACGAACTAGAGGAAGTTAAAGACAGCATTATCAAGGAAAGTCGGCGCCTGGATGCCAAACAGAACGAATACAACCTTACTAAAAGCATGGTGGATAACCTGGAAGGTTTTCCTGAATCCATCCGTTTCCTGAAAAAGACAAGTGGCTGGGCTAAAAATGCTCCTCTATTCAGTGATGTTTTATTTTGCAAAGAAGAATACCGTGTAGCGATTGAAAACTATCTTGAGCCGCTCATGAATTATTACGTGGTAGAGAACTATTACGAAGCCATCGCTGCAATCAATTTATTGAGTAATTCATCCCAGGGACGGGCACAGTTCTTTGTATTAAGCAATTATACCCGGCATACCCATCATACGGCTGTTGCAGAGGATTTTGGTGGTATTCCTGCGCTTAGCGTGATTGAAGTTGAGCCAAAGTATCAGCATCTGTGCAACCACCTTTTAAAGAATGTTTACCTCGTCAACGATTCAGCCGAACAGGATCTGAACGGAGCCGAGTTGCCGCATGATGTTGTTTTGATCGGTAAAAGTGGCAAATTTAATAAGTCGCAGTTTACCATGGCAGGTGGTTCTGTCGGCTTGTTCGAAGGAAAGCGCATCGGTAGGGCAAAAAACCTGGAAAACCTTTCAAAAGAGATCAGAAGCCTTGAAACTAAAATAGCCGAATATAAGTTCAGGCAGGATACCCTCCACAGTAAGTTATCTTCCCTCAGGTCGCTTGATAAAAGCTCACAGATACAGCATTTACAGCAGGATCTTAATCGCCTTAATTCCGAATTGATCGCTGTAAAAACGCGGCAGGAGCAATATGAGGCCTTTATCGAGAATAGCCGTAACCGGAAAGAAGATATCGCCCGTAAGATCGTAAGTATCGAGGAGGAAAAAACCTTGCTTAAACCGGCCTTGATCGACCTGAAAACACAAAAGCAGGTACAAGCCGACCTGCTGGCAGCCAAGCAGCTCGAATTTAATGAACTGAACGAAAAAGCTACCCAGCAGTCCAATACTTATAACCAGGAAAACATACGCTACCACCAGCAACAAAATAAGGTATCGGGACTGATAAAGGACACTGAATACCGCGAAACTCAAAAGGAATCGCTGGAAACCCGTATCAGCCACAACAATTCCGAGCTCGATAAAGTAAAACTGGATATCGCTGAAAACTTGTTGCAATCAGACAACTCTGATGTCGATCTGATGGAGATGTATCAGCAGAAAGAAGCACTTGAAAAGGCCACCCAGCAAGCGGAGCAGGAATATTACAGCTGGCGCACCCGGATCACCGAAGCTGAAAATGAAATTGCTGCATTCCGACGCAAGAAGGAACAATTCGAGTCGCTGGAAAACGAGCTTAAAGACGAAAAAAATAGTCTGAAGCTGGATCTGAATGCGCTCAAAGAACGCCTTTCTGTTGAATTTAATATCGATATCCAGGATCTGCTTGAAACTCCGCCGCCTGCAGATGAAAATGAGAATGAATTAAGAGAGAAAACAGAAAAGATCAAAAAGCAGCTGGATGATTTCGGACCCATAAATCCGCTGGCAGTTGAGGCTTATAATGAAATGAACACTCGTTATGAGTTTATCCAGGCGCAAAAGAAAGACCTGAGCGAAGCAAAAGCCTCCCTCCTAACCACGATCAAAGAAATTGATGATACTGCCCGTGATAAATTTATGCAGGCTTTTGACAAAGTACGAGAAAACTTCATCAAGGTATTCCGTTCGCTTTTCAATGAGGAAGACTCCTGCGACCTGATATTGCTCGAGCCCAACAATCCGCTTGAATCAGACATCGATATCATTGCACGGCCAAAGGGAAAAAGACCACTATCTATCAACCAGCTTTCGGGTGGCGAAAAAACATTAACGGCCACGGCTATCCTATTCTCACTTTACCTGCTTAAGCCAGCTCCCTTTTGTATTTTTGATGAGGTTGATGCACCGCTGGACGATACCAATATCGACAAGTTCAATAACATCATCCGCGATTTCTCGAGCCAGTCGCAATTCATCATTGTATCCCATAACAAACGCACCATTGCCAGCACCGATGTGATCTATGGCGTAACCATGGTTGAGCAGGGTGTATCAAGGGTAGTTCCGGTTGACCTGAGGGAGTTGGCGGATTGAGGGTTATTGGGTATCAGTTATCAGGTATTGGGTATTAGGTATTGGGGGTTTTTATAGCTATTGTAAAGCGGGTTTTAAGCAACATTAATGAGTAAGATTTACGAAGTTTTAAAAACTTCGTAAATCCTAATACCTAATACCTAATACCCAATACCTACCTAACCTTCCTCAACTTCAATGCTTTATTCATCACCATGCCGTTGAATTTGTTTCTTTCAAAAACCTTAGCAGCTTCATGGCGTGCCTGCAAGGCAAATGTTTGCCCTGGCAGACTTTGAATTACCGGCGTTTTAACCGCATAGGTGCCGGTTTTTACATAATTGAGTACGTGGGCCAATAAACCTTCAGTTGGGTCGCCAAAGTCTTTGGTTACGTCGTCATAATCACCTACACCGGGATAGGTACTGGTGCCCGGGGTAAAGCCTGAATAATAACCACCCTGCCCTGCAGAGTTTTGGGTATAAAATTCCGGCGTATACATTTGGTAAACATTGATATCAATATCAAAAAAACCAACCGGCTTACCATAGCTTTGCTCACCAACAAATTGCACATCCAATTCGGGGCGCAGGTTATTGATTGTTAATTCACTGGCAGAAGCGGTAGAACCGGTTATAATAAAGAATACCCTATTTACTGCCAAAGTGCCCTGTTTTGAAAAAGAAACTGCATTACCGGCAACCGAATAGTCAAACTGTCCATAATTATAATCCTGGCCGGTTGAAGGATCTTTACGCCATTGGTTTTTTAGTAATACTTCTTTATTATTTTGAAGGGTACTGTTGTAATACGTATTGTACATCAAAGTACCCGTTTTGGCGGCAGGAACGATCAGGTTATCAAGATATTCTGCCGTAGAAACATAACCACCTCCATTATAGCGCAAATCAACAGCGAGGTCGGTCACACCCTGGTTGGCGAAATAGGTAAAAGCACCATCCAGTTGTGGATCGGCATTGGCATCGGAAGTAAAACTGTTAAATACGATATAACCCACAATATGGCCGTTTCCTTCGTCGAATGTGGTATACTTTAAAACAGGGTTTACCGTGTAATTGGCAACTGCCATGTTGGTAACTGTTAGCGTAGTACCATCCGGCTTTAACAAAGTCATCGAAATGGTATTGCTGTTTGAATAGGCATTGATCACAAAATTCAGGTTAGTACTGTTACCGTTAACTTCAGGGCCATCATAAGATATGCTTGTGTTGCCATTTATACTCGTGATCTGGTAACCACGCTTGATACCGGCAAGATCGGCTGGCGATCCCGGGTAAACGTATTTTACACGCAAGTCATTGATCAGGTTGTATAATGGTGCAAAGCCGAAATCTCCGCGTGTACCGTTCAACTCAGCAGATACCTGGCCGTTGTCGATAAATGAATACTTGGCATCACCCTGAGTATCATAATATTCATAGGGTTGGCCAGTTGCAGGATTGATCGCTATTTGCGAAATCGCATTGAGTTCTTTGGTCAATGCGGTCAGATCATCGGCCCCGGTATAAGTCCGGGGAGCAAATGCGGCATAGGTTGGCAATGAATTGTACCATAAATAATCTTCCTGTGCGTACAGGAATACCGAATCTTTGACCTTGTCCAACGTCGAGCCGGCGTCATTCGGACTGATAGTGGTAGTTCCGGTAGTACCTGTATTTTTCGGGGTCTTTTTACAGGCCGCAAGCAATACAATTGAAAGGAAAAAAAGAGCGTAAATAATTTTTTTCATATGGTTTGAAATAAGCTGGTTCGTGAGAAATTCTTTATGTTAACGAAATTTACGATAATTTGTTATGGTTGGATGGGCTTAAATTCGCTCATCATAATAAAATCAATACCCGAAGCCACAGCGCATTGAACATCAATATCGCTATTGCCAAAAATGATCAGATTTTTTCGTTGCAAATTATGATTATGTATCAGCAGATCGATACAGTCTGTTTCAGGTTTAGGGGCTGTTTCATTTGCAAAATAACAGGTGAGGTATTGTTCTAAACCATGCCACTCAGTTTGTTTAATTTTATTAAGCTGTAACTTGGGGTCGCCATTGGTAACGATAAAGATTTCTTTTCGGTCTATCACGATTTCCTGCAACAAATTGAGTACATCCTGGTGCAACAATAGTTTCAATGGTAGTTTTGCCGTGCGGCTCAAATGGATAAAATTGGAACGATACTTTTCATCCAGGCTAAATTTGCTCTTTAAATTATCAAAAACAGCTTGCTTTCCTTCGGCCAGATAGGTATTCGTCATCAGCTCCGTAGCCACTTTTGCGTCGACCAGTTCGGTATATTCAAGGAAACTGCTGAACAGGTAATACACCTGGAACCAATAATCCTTTTCAGGATATAGCACATCATCCAACTCAAAAATGAAGGCATTTTTACGCCCGTCTAAGTCACTGTATCTGATCATTAACTACGATGCTGATGCCATATTCGGCAAATAGATGGGCTGAATTTACCAAAAAAACTTGTTCCTGCACTTGCAAAGGGCATATTTTGTTAATATTCCGATCAAGGCAAAGCGTCAGTACCTGGTGGACATAGCTGGTTTCGGATGGATTAGGAATCCGAATCATTTTGCCAGAATTAACAAGAAACTCGGGTAGCGCTTCGAAGTCTCCCATGATCACCTGCTCGCCGGGCAGGTTATTTTTTAGGGCATAGGCTTTCGCCGAATTTGCACAGGTGATCAGTGTATGCATCAATTATTCAACTATTGAGCCATCTTTCATAATTACCTTCCGGTCGGCCAAAGCTGCCAAATGCTCGTTATGGGTTACAATAACAAAAGTTTGATCGAACTCATCACGCAAATCCTTGAATAATTGATGCAACTCATTTGCATTGGCCGAATCGAGGTTCCCGGAAGGTTCGTCTGCAAAAATAAGCGAAGGACTATTGACTAAAGCCCTCGCTACAGCCACGCGTTGTTGCTCACCACCTGATAACTGATTAGGCTTGTGACTGAATCGGTCACCAAGTCCTAATCTTTCCAGCAGCTTTTGGGCTTTTTTCTCTGCGACACTCCGCGAAGTTCCGGCGATCAGTGCAGGTATACAAACATTTTCTATCGCGTTAAATTCTGCCAGCAAATGATGAAACTGAAAGACAAATCCGATCTTTAAATTACGAAAAGCGCTTAGTTCACGGTTGTTCAAATTACTAACTACCGTATCCCCTATGGTCACAATACCGGAGTCTGCTTTATCCAGCGTTCCCAATATATTTAACAATGTACTTTTGCCGGCGCCAGAAGCCCCAAGA
This sequence comes from uncultured Mucilaginibacter sp., assembly GCA_903863845.1. Lineage (GTDB taxonomy): Bacteria > Bacteroidota > Bacteroidia > Sphingobacteriales > Sphingobacteriaceae > Mucilaginibacter. The sequence goes on from CAIPDP010000133.1 coordinate 7,297, forward strand.
ATGGTCACGATCTCGCCTTTCTTCACTTCCAGATCTACATTCTTCAAAATTTGCAGCTGTCCGTATGATTTTTGTATAGCTTTTGCTTTGAGCATGACGCGAAGTTAAGGATTTGGTTGTTATTTGGTTGGTTTGGGTTGCAATTGGGTTGTAATTGGGTTGTACTGATCGCTATCGGGACATCTTTACAACTTTCCAACCAAAACAAAAAAACAAAATCGTAGATTTGGCTCAAATTCTACACAACCATATGAATATACACGAATACCAGGGCAAAGCAATATTAAAAAGCTTTGGCGTACGAGTTCAGGAAGGCATAGTTGCTGATACCGTTGAACAGGCCGTTGCAGCCGCTCAGAAATTAAAAGACGATCTTAATTCAAGTTGGGTGGTGATCAAAGCGCAGATCCATGCTGGTGGTCGCGGTAAAGGAGGTGGTGTAAAACTGGCCAAAAACCTGGAGGAAGTGAAAGAGAAAGCTGGCGCCATTTTGGGCATGCAGCTGGTTACTCCTCAAACCGGACCTGAAGGTAAAAAAGTGAACAAGGTGTTGGTTGCACAGGATGTTTATTACCCTGGTGAATCTGAAACCAAAGAATTTTATGTGAGCGTTTTGCTCGACCGTGCTAAGGGTCGCAATATCATCATGTATTCAACCGAAGGCGGTATGGATATCGAACATGTTGCCGAGCATACCCCCCATTTGATATTTAAAGAAGAAATTGATCCTAAAGTAGGTTTGCAACCTTTCCAAGCCCGTAAAGTTGCTTTTAACCTTGGTTTGTCAGGTGATGCATTCAAGGATATGGTGAAATTTGTAAGCGCGCTTTACAAGGCTTATGATGCTACCGATTCGTCACTATTTGAGATCAACCCGGTATTAAAAACTTCGGATAATAAAATTTTGGCCGTTGATGCCAAAGTTAATCTGGATGATAACGGCTTATTCCGCCATCCTGATTTTATTGCCTTACGCGACCTGGCAGAAGAAGATCCGACCGAAGTTGAAGCCAGCAAATCAAACCTGAACTATGTGAAACTCGATGGAAACGTAGGTTGTATGGTAAATGGCGCCGGTTTAGCTATGGCTACAATGGATATCATCAAACTAGCCGGTGGCGAGCCCGCTAACTTCCTCGACGTAGGTGGTACTGCTAATGCTGAAACCGTTAAAGCAGCTTTCAATATTATATTGAAGGATCCGAACGTAAAAGCTATCCTCATTAACATATTTGGAGGTATAGTGCGCTGCGACCGTGTAGCACAAGGTGTTATTGATGCTTACCAGGAATTGGGCAATATCAATATCCCGATCATCGTACGTTTACAGGGTACCAATGCCGTTGAAGCTAAAACTTTGATTGACAATTCAGGACTGAAAGTATTTTCAGCTATTTTGTTGAAAGAAGCTGCTGAGCGTGTTAAAGAAGTGCTTGCCCTTTAATTCTGATAGAATAGTTTAAATTTAATATGATTTAAAGAGCCCGTTAATGGGCTCTTTTTATTTTGAGTTCGTGCAACAATTAGCGGTTTGGATGGTTATAGTCTATAATAATTGTCGACTAAATGTAAATTAACAAATTTGCATTAGGTGTTTAAACATCTATTTTTACCTTTGAATTCAAATCCACGAAAAAACAATTTAAAACAATGGAAAATTTAACCAAATGGGCAATAGACCCTACCCACTCAGAAGTACAATTCAAGGTAAAGCACCTGGTGATCTCGACCGTTACCGGTTCATTTAAAAAATTTGAAGGCAGCGTTGAAACTATTGGTGAAGATTTTAATGGCGCCAAAATTGAGTTCAATTTAGATGTTGCAAGCATCGATACCAACCAGGAACAGCGCGACGGGCACTTAAAATCACCTGATTTTTTTGATGCCGCAGAATTTCCACACATCTCTTTCAAATCAACTTCATTTGTAAAAGATGGTGACGAAGATTATACTTTAACCGGCGACCTGACCATTAAAGGAGTAACCAAATCTGTTACATTGGAAGTAGAACATGGCGGTATCGCTGCTGATTTCTACGGAAATACCAAGGCTGGTTTTGATATTAGCGGCAAAATTAACCGTAAAGATTTTGGTTTGACCTGGGAAGGTGTTACTGAAGCCGGTGCCATTGTAGTAAGTGAAGATATTAAACTTCATATCAGCATCCAGTTAGCAAAACAGGCCTGATATATTGCGAAATTCGGAATGCCGAATGCGAAATGAAATCAATTGCGGAGTGCGGAACGCTGAAAGCGAAATGAAAATAATTTCAGTATAAGGAATTTCCGTTGCTACATTATAAAGATAAAAGAGCTATTTGCTTAAGCATGTAGCTCTTTCTTTTTTACAGTTACCGAAAGGTATATTTGCCGGGACTATATGCTGCTGAAGATCTATCCGGAAAATCCAAACCCCAAAGCCATTGAACAGGTTGTGGAGGTACTGCGCAAAGGCGGTGTTATCATCTACCCTACTGACACGGTATATGGTTTGGGCTGTGATATTACTAACCACCGGGCTATTGAACGAATTTGCCAGATCAGACGGATCAAACCTGAAAAAGCCAACCTTTCCTTTGTTTGTTACGACTTAAGTCATATCTCCGACTATATCAAACCAATTGACAATACCACCTTCCGGGTATTGAAAAAAGCATTGCCCGGGCCATTTACATTTATTTTTAACGCCAGTCACCTGGTACCCAAACTGCTGAGTTCCAATAAAAAGACAGTCGGCATACGTGTTCCCGATAATGATATTGCGCGCGAGATCGTAAAACAATTGGGAAACCCCATCGTCTCCTCCTCTATCCACGATGACGACGAGCTGATCGAATATTCCACCGACCCCGAACTGATCTACGAAAAATACCAGGACCTGGTAGACATCGTGATCGATGGCGGTTACGGCGGAAATATCGCCTCAACGATCGTTGATTGCACCACCGGCGAATTTGAGGTTGTTCGTGAAGGTAAGGGGGAACTGGAATTGTATTTGTAGGCTACGACTACCGTTGTGATAAACTGAACAAATAATTTAAAAACTTTGTAAGTTTGAGTAATCGAAAAACTTCTATTGGAAACAACTGACTTATCAAGTAATTTATTGGCTGAGAAAATGGTAATTAGCGTATTGCTTATTATTTCATTGCCATTTTGGTTTATCGTCTCTGAGTATCCGGCAATTTTAATTTTACTTTTATTACTGGTATCTTTTTGCGGTTTCAGTATATATGTCATAAAGTTTGTCGTCAGCGACATATTTTACGATGATGATTTTATATATATCCAAAACCGAAAACAGAAATTCAAAGCTGAATTAAGTAAAATACAACAAATCAAAACGACACCCAATTGGGGAAGTTGGCGAACGCAATGGAGATTGATTTATCTTGAAAATGGTAAAGAATGTTATGCCTATTTTTATTCAAAATATGGCTTTTTCTCATTGAAACCATTCATCAAATTGGTTAAAGCGAAAAACCCGGATCTAGAGATTAATTATATCAGTCTCGATGTAGATTTTGATTAGAAAAAAAAGTATAATAAAAAAATACTCCCTTGTTCAAAACCCAACTCTCCAGCAACCTCATCCCCGAAAAAATACTGATCGTATTGGTTTGGATCATTACGTTTTTTTCGTTTAGTGCCGTTGCGCTTTACCTGCCATTGCTGCCAATTATCATTATCATAGTATTATTGGTACTCTATAGCGTGTACGTGGTTTACATGGCCTCGCTCAATGTTTCCTATGACGCTGCTTTTGTTTTTGTCACTGACCGGAAGACGGAAAAGATTATTAAGCTTAATAACATTAAAGAAATTAAAAAGAGCTTCCACCCGGCCAGCCCAAGGACAAGGTGGAAGATTGTCTATATAGATTATAACCTGCTGGAAGAAGAATTGAACTTTTACCCAAAAGACGACTATGCCATGATTGATTTTATCAAAACAGCTCGTCAAATAAAGCCTACGATCGATTGCGATTGATAACTAAGCCCTGATAGTCCTCACAAACTCCGGTATCTTTTCCAAATAATTTTCACTACCCAAAAACTTTACAAAAGCACTACCTACGATGGCGCCGCGAGCGTATTCGCAGGCTTTATCAAAGGTTTGCTGGTTATTGATACCGAAACCAATGATTGCCGGGTTATGGAGTTGCATCGATTGGATGCGTTTGTAATAGTCTTCAATAGCAAATGAAACTTCCAGGTTTTTACCGGTGATAGATGACGAGGAAAGCAAGTATATAAAACTGCTGCTCAATCCATCGATTTTTCTAATCCTGTCGGCTGAAGTTTGCGGCGTTACCAGGAAAATATTGCTTAGCCCATTATCTTTAAATGCCGGAGCGTAAAGCTTTTCATATTCGTACATCGGCAGGTCGGGTACAATTACCCCATCTACACCTACTTCCGCTGCTTTTTCACAGAAGCTTTCTACGCCGTACTGTACCATTGGATTTACGTAGCCCATCAATAATATCGGAATACTTACCCGCTGACGGATATCTTTCAATTCTTCAAATAAACGATTCAGGTTCATCCCGTTTTGTAGCGCCACTTCCGAACTATGCTGTATTGTTGGCCCGTCGGCAACCGGATCAGAGTATGGAAAGCCTATTTCAAGGAAATCAACGCCTGCTTTTTCTAAAGCTTCGGCGATAGCTACTGTTGCATTTAATGCCGGATAACCTGCCGTAAAATAGATGGAAAGCAGGCGTTCCTTGTTGGTATTGAAGAGTTTATTTAGTCGGTTCATATGTTAGAAAGACGATAGTCGATGGTCCATTGACCATAGTTAAGAAATAATGCCATGGACTATTGACCATGGACTATGGACGAATTCAAAACCCAAAATGTTTGATATAGGTACTCAAATCCTTATCACCCCGACCTGATATGCAGATCACCACATTATCAGTCGGTTTAAATTTCATTTTTTCTAAGTGTGCCAGGGCATGTGCTGTTTCAATAGCAGGGATTATACCTTCCAGTTGGCAGCAAAGCAGGCCAGCCTGTAAAGCTTCTTCATCAGTTGCATTGGCATATTCGGCACGCTTAATTTTATACAGATGCGCGTGTTGCGGACCGATGCCGGGATAATCCAATCCCGCTGAAATAGAATAGGGTTCAACTACCTGGCCGTCATCTGTCTGCATGAGTATCGTTCGACTTCCATGCAATACGCCTTCCCTGCCCAGATAAGTTGTTGCAGCGGAATGGCCTGTGTTAACGCCTTGACCGGCTGCCTCTACCGCCACCAATTTAACCGTTTCATCATCAAGGAAATGATAAAACATGCCCATGGCATTGCTGCCGCCACCCACACAGGCTAACACATATTGCGGTAACTCACTGCCGGTTTTTTCAAATAATTGCTTTTTGGTCTCAAAAGAAATGATCGATTGAAACTGTGCAACCATTTCAGGATAAGGGTAAGGCCCTACTACTGAACCTATGATATAATGTGTATCAACTGGATTATTGATCCAGTCGCGCATCGCTTCATTGGTAGCATCCTTTAAAGTTTTACTTCCGGAAGTTGCCGGAACTACTTTAGCACCAAGCATTTTCATACGAGCAACGTTAGGTGCCTGGCGTTCCATGTCCACCTCACCCATATATACCACGCATTCAATTCCTTTTAGTGCACATACAGTAGCTGTAGCCACTCCATGCTGCCCTGCTCCTGTTTCGGCGATGATACGTTTCTTTCCTAAACGGATCGCCAGCAATATCTGCCCGATGGCATTGTTGATCTTATGCGAACCGGTATGGTTCAGGTCTTCGCGTTTAAAAAAGATATTGGCACCATACCTTTCCGAATAGCGTTTGGCATAATAAAGCGGCGAAGGCCTGCCTACATAATCGCGTAGCAAGAGCTCGAACTCGGCTCGGAAATCTGCATCTTTAATAA
>CAIPDP010000134.1 GCA_903863845.1 uncultured Mucilaginibacter sp.
ACGCCAAAGGGCCCCTTGCCTTGCAGTGTTTGTGTATCGATACTACCTTCACCCGTTATGACCAGGTCAGCGCGACTTAAAGCTTCATCAAAATTGGTGAGTGTCAAAAAATAGTCGATCCCATTCACCAGGTTTGCTCCCAGCCAGGCATATAATCCTGCCGACGCTCCACCGGCTGCTCCACCATACTTGATTCGATCCATATCTCTCCCGGTTTGGATAAGGCTAACTTTAACAAAATTTTCTAAGAATCTATCCAGGGTAATAACATCAACAGCTGAAGCACCTTTTTGGGGGCCATAAACTGCCGCTGCACCGTGAGGACCGAGTAAATGATTAGCAACGTCGCACAAAATGATGATCTCTGTTTCAAGCAGTCGCTCATCGAGCCGGGAGGTGTCGGCTCTAAATAAGTTAGCAAGTTCGGCTGGAATAGCTTTAAGTTGCTTGCCCGCAAGGTTATAAAACCGCATACCCAAGGCATCCAATATTCCGCAGCCCCCATCGACGGTAGCAGAGCCTCCCATGGCAATAATGATCTTTCGCGCTCCTTTGTCGAGCGCCGCCCTGATCAGCTCACCTGTTCCTGCAGACGAAGCAATAACCGGGTTTCTTTCTTCGCGTGTTAACAGGCGTAAACCGGAGGCATCCGCCATTTCGATCACTGCGGTTTTACCCTGATCGATCAAACCAAAAGACGAATTGATCTTTCTTCCGAGCGGGTCATGTACCTCATGCACAATCTGTGTTCCCCGGCAGCGTTCAAGGATCAGTTTGGCTGTACCATCACCGCCGTCGGCTATCGGGAAACACTCGGTGGTACAGGCGAGTTTACTTTGTTGTAAACCCGCAGCAATAGCCAATGCTACCTCGGGAGCATCGAGACTGTTCTTGAATGCATTTGGGGCTATGAGGATGTGCATAGGTTTGAATGATCAGCAACAAGTTATCAAAAAAGTTTTTATTAATTTAGTTAGGCTCAAAAACCGGTAAAAATGCGAAGCAAGGTATGCCTGATGATGTTGTTTGCCATAAGCCTGAGTCTGCGGGTTTTATCACAAAATCCGATCAGGCCTTTAGCAGATTCGATCGATCAGAGACTTTATGATCATGCAGGGAAAGCTCCATACGATGTGGCGCAGGATATTGATAAACTGGTAAGCTACCTGCAGCAAGCAGGGGGCAATAAAAAAGAGATCGTAAAAACTTTTTCTTATTGGATCATGCAAAATATCAGTTATGATATTGAAGGTTTCCTTAATGGTGTTTACAATACTAACGGCGTTGCAGGTACACTTGCAACTAAAAAAGGTGTTTGCCAGGATTATTCCGAGTTGTTCAAAGCCATGTGCGACCGGGTAGGTATACCTTGTTATCTGATCGCCGGTTATGCAAAAGCATTTGATTATAAGCCAGGGAAAAAATTCGAAAAAGCGAATCATTCCTGGAATCTGGTCAAACTGGAAGATAACTATTATTTATTTGATCTGACCTGGAGCAGCGGCTATGTACAATATGTAGACGACAACTGGCACTACTATTTGAAACCTGATGTATCACAGCTATTTACGGCTCCCGAAATATTCGTCGAAAAGCACCTGCCGGCAGACCCCCAATGGCAGCTGCTCAGTCACCCGGTTTCCATGAATGCTTTTATGAGTTATAGTAATCATCAGGATATGCTGGCCAATACTTCTGGATATTTAAACTATGCGGATAGTATCCGTCAATTTGAACTATTGGACAAAAACAGCCAGGACCTGAAATCGGCCGATAATGCCTTTAATTTTTACCCGGTGCTGGCCGATTATGCCTATCACTATTATAACCGGGCAGTAGATCTGGGTAATAACGCTACCGATAACTACAATGCGGCAGTAAACTCCTATAATAAATCGATAACCGACAACGGTGGTAACCCTGTACCGCAGGGCGATTACAATAAAACCGTCATCAACAATGCCATCGAAGGCTACAGCAAAGCAATAAAATTACTTAGCAAGATCAGCAAATATGCCGATAACGAGATAAACGCCCGCGATCTGCTGGAAAAATGCCAGCTGGGTTTAGATTCTTCAAATGAGTTGTTGAAGACCTTGCATTAGGTTTGGGCATTGGTCATTAGGCTATTGGGGGGATAAGGAATTACTTACCCTACCAATCAATTTTAAATTGGTATGCATTGACTAATGCCCAATGACAAATAACTAACCCACCCGCTTATATATCCCCATCAAACCACGTCCCTGCTCACGGTAATCGAGGCCGTAGCCAACGACAAATTCGTTTTCGATCTCGAAGCCTACGTATTTTAATTCTTCGATAGATACTTCGATCGCTTTTGGTTTGAGTAATAGGGTGCAAACGGTAATGGAGGCCGGTTCGCGGACCCGCAGTTTGTCGACCAGGTAGTGGAGAGTATTACCGGTGTCAACGATGTCTTCTACCAGAATCAGATGCCTGCCTTTGATATCGATGGTCAGGTCGAAATCATCACGAATTTTTCGGCTGCTTGATGTGCCGCCAAAGTAAGAAGCCAGTTTGGTGAAAGTAACTTCCACCGGTATTTCCATGTTTTTAACCAGGTCGGCCACAAATAAAAAGCTGCCCGTTAGTATGCCGGCAATGATAGGCGATCGGCCTTCATAATCTTCACTGATCTGTTTAGCGAGTTCTTTGGTACGTTTTTCCAACTGCGCATAAGGTATCTGCAATTCGAAATCCAGGTCGGCTACGGCTATCTTCATGGGTTAAATGTAATTATTATGGTGGATTTAACAGATTTTACAGTTATAAAAACTAAAAAATCAAGGTATATTTAGGGTATAACCCTTTATATGAGTAAGCTTACGATCAGTCGCCGCAAGGCATTACAATTGTTTGGTATCAGCGCCGGGGCAGCTGTCGTTGAGCCAATTTCGGCCGCCACTAAAAAAGCGAAAACGCCCGTATTTACCTTCAGCCTGAATATGGCGACCATCCGGGGGCAAAACCTGGGCTTTGCTAAAGAGTTGGAAATTGCCGCAAAAGCAGGCTACCATTCGGTCGAGATATGGATCGATTCGCTGAATACCTACCTGGCAGCAGGCGGAACATTAAGGGAGGTGAAAACGATGCTCAAGGACCTCGGCCTGCAGGTTGAAAATTGCATCAGCTTTAATAAATGGATCGTTGATGACGAGGCCATTCGAAAGGATGCGCTGGAGCATATGAAAAAAGAGCTGGACCAATTGGCTGAAATCGGCTGCAAACGTATCGCCGCAACCGCGATGGGGCTAAACAACGATACCACGATCAGCCTGGATACTATAGCAGAACGTTACCGTACCGTATTGGAGCTGGGTATATCCCGAAACGTAATACCATTGCTGGAAATGTGGGGTTTTCAGAAACAACTGAGTACGGTAAGTGAAGTGCTTTATAGTGCCATGCAAAGCGGTAATTCAAAGGCCTGTATTTTGCTCGATATTTTTCACCTGTACAAAGGCAATACGCCGCTTGACACGCTCCCGTTCATTAACCCTCAGATCAACCCGATACTGCACATGAATGACTATCCTTCCACGCTCTCCCGCGCCGTGATTACCGATGCCGACCGCATTTATCCCGGCGATGGTGTGGCACCCATCAAAAGGATATTAAAAATACTGAAAAGGCATGATCAACCCCTTATTTTATCAGCTGAATTATTTAATGCGATTTATTATAAGCAGGATGCTTTGACGGTGGCGAAGACGGCGCTGGAGAAGATGAAAGCCGTGGTGGAGGGTGTTTGAAGGTTATAATATGCTCAAGATTACCAACAAAACCAATGTAAAATAAAAGCAAAACCCATACAATGTAAACCTCCTGATTTCCCTTGCCTTACGAACATACCCTTCGGCATTAAAGAGACCGGAAACAAGAATCAGGTAAACTCCTGGAAAAATAAACGCTAGTATTTTTGGCAATACTGAAAGTGGCTCATTCGCTTTAGCTTCATCTTTTTCCCTGGCATCTGATATTTGATTCCTGGCTGTTTCAAGTTGCGAAAAGGAAAGGTTCCTGCCATCGAATACTCTTTTGGCTGCTTCCAGAGCTGCGGGCTGATAATCGCCCTCAGGGCTGTTCAAAATTGCGATCAACTCAGCGTTGCTGCGCTGAGCCATTACGTCATCAAATACGTTGGTCATAAATTTGCTGATTAAGGCTTTAAAGCTAAGATACAGTTTCTGATATTAACATTTGAACTTGCCCTTTTTTGAATCACAGATTTCTACTGATTGGGATGATTTCACAGATTTTGATTCGGTTAGCATTACGAAGTTTCTAAAACTTCGTAATTCTTTAGGTTCCGTCGTATCTTTCGGACTTGCGGACTTTCCGACTTAAACCCCTATCTTTGAGCACTTATGATCGATTATCAGGTCCATACCTTGTCGAACGGTATACGGATATTACATAAACCATTTGCTTCACCAATTACACATTGTTGCTTTGTGGTCAATGCCGGTTCGCGCGATGAGCCGGAGCAAAAGGAAGGACTGGCGCATTTCATCGAACATCTTCTTTTTAAGGAAACGGAACGTCGCAATACCAACCAAATCCTAAACCGCCTGGAACTGGTAGGAGCTGATCTTAATGCCTATACTACCAAAGAATATACCTGTATCCATGCTTCTTTTTTAAAGCCGCACCTGGAGCGTACGATCGATCTGTTTGAAGATATCCTGTTCCATTCTACCTTCCCGCAGGAAGAGCTGGAAAAAGAGCGGGGAGTGATACTGGATGAGATTGCCTCCTACCTTGATCAACCCGAGGAAGCGGTGCAGGACGATTTTGAAGAGTTATTGTTTAAGGGGCACCCGCTGGGCAAAAATATTTTAGGCACAACGGAATCTGTATCCAAAATAAGCCAGGCCGATATACGTGATTTTATCGCCGCAAACTACAATACCTCCGAGATGGTATTCGCCGTTATCGGCGACCACGATCTGAAAACACTCGTCAAACTGGCCGAGAAATATTTTGGTAGCGTTGCGCCCAATACGTCGGTCAAGCATCGCAAAAAACCGACCGAGTTCAATAGCGAAATGCTTAGAATACAGCGCCCCATCAGCCAGGTGCACTGTATCATTGGCAACCGGGCATATCCAACAGGGCATCCGCATAAAACAGGTTTGTTATTATTGAATAACCTGCTAGGTGGTATAGGCATGAGTAACCGTCTTAACCTGGAGATCCGCGAAAAATATGGCATCGCTTATACGATTGAATCTAACTATGCGCCCTTTTCGGACACGGGTATATTCTCGATCTATTTTGGAACCGATACCGAAAAAGCGGCCAAGGCCGATAAATTGGTACACCGCGAGTTAAAGAAACTGCGGGAACAAAAACTAGGAACCCTGCAATTGCACCAGGCGAAGCAAAAGTTTATCGGGCAGATAGCCTTAGCCGAAGAAAACCGGATAGGCCTGATCATTTCGATGGCAAAAAGCCTGCTCGATTTCGGAAACGTGGATACACTTGAACAAGTATTCGCCAAAATTGAAGTAGTAACAGCCGAACAATTGCTCGAAATAAGTAATGAAATATTTGACCACAGGCTTACTACTTTGGTTTTTGAGCCTAAATAATAAAGCCTTATTTTTGCAGCATGAAGTTATCCATCATAGCCTACGGAGACCCTGTCTTAAGAAAGAAAGCTACGGCCATAGAACCGGCTGAATACCCACATATCCAAAGCCTGGTGGACGATATGTTCGATACCATGTACGCCGCCCGCGGCGTTGGCCTGGCAGCACCCCAGGTAGGTTTATCCATGCGCCTGTTCATTATTGACGCAACCCCTTTTGACGATGATGAACCTGATCTGGCCAACTTCAAAAAGGTTTTTATCAATGCACAAATATTAGAGGAAAACGGCGAGGAATGGGCTTTCAATGAAGGTTGCCTGAGTATCCCCGATATTAGGGAAGACGTTTACCGTAAATCAACCATCAAAATATCTTACTACGATGAGCACTGGAAACACCATGAGGAAACTTATAAAGGTATGGCTGCGCGCATCATCCAGCACGAATATGACCATATTGAAGGCAAGTTATTTACTGATAAACTAAGCCCACTCCGTAAACGCCTCATCGAAAAGAAACTTAACGATATATCCAAAGGTATCGTTGATGTGGAGTATAAAATGAAATTTCCGGCCCAGAAAAAAGGCAGGTAAGTTTGTCGTAAATACTTTGACCTATACGGGTCCGTTTCACAATTTATTGACAAGGAAATTCTTCTTCTATTAAACTTTCTGTGGATCAATTGCCATCCGACCGGCTTTTATCTCCGGCAGCAATTTGATTAATGAGCGTTCCCCAGGCTATTGGGTTAAGCAAAGGATTAACCGTAGAATGCGAGTTCATGATATCATAATGCTCATTCTGCGCCCATGCCGATTGAATTTCGGGGCCATCACGTGATACGGTACTTGCTAAATTTGGGTTGGTAATGCGCTCGATATTTTTGCGGGCGATCTCCAGATCGTCATCCGCCAATTTCATCGTCAGGAAGTCTTTCTTAAACTCGTCAGTTGTAGCCCAGGGGAATACCCTGAAGGTTGGCAGATTTACGATCTGCGGTTTGATCAATACCTGTAGGGTATAACTTCTGGTGGCCAGGTTAGCCGGGATAACGATCTTTTGTGGCGCGAAACCTATACTGGTAAATGCAAGTGTATCAAGTTCATGCACTACAAACGAGAAATAGCCATTGTAGTTGGAAATGTAAACCTGGTTATGGGCTGTAACGTTGGTAATTGTTACGTAGGGAACAATTACTTTAGTGCTGTCGGCATTATAAATGATACCACTAAATTGAACCAACGGCTTTTCTTTTTGTTGGGCAAACGCGCCGGCAGCAAAAAAAACAATCAATATACCGACAAGATATTTCACGTTATAACTGGTTTTTATTTGTTATTTATACTTCACCGCAATAAAATGGTATCGAAAATACTAAACAAAAATAACTATTCACCCCAAACCAGCACAGAATTTAACAATCCTTAACACTAACCGATATTAGCCGGAAGAACCGCATTGGGGTCATCCATGGCTGTCAGGTTTACTGCTTCAACCGCTGTAATCTCGGGTACTGCCTTTTTTATTGCTTCTTCTATCCCGGCTTTCAAGGTCATGATACTCATAGGGCAGGAGCCACAGGCACCAAGCAATCTCAATTTCACCACGCCTTCAGGTGAAATTTCTTCAACAGAAACGTTTCCGCCATCGGTCTCCAGATAAGGACGAATCGTGTCTAAAGCTCTTTCAACCTGGTCTATCAAACTCATTTCTACTTATTTATAAATCAAAATTACTAATTATTTACCAAAGTGTTATTAATTGCCGCGGCGTTGCATATGGCTACCTGCTGTGCAACCCGCTTCGCAATATCGGCAAAAGCCTTACTCATGGGGTTGCCATTTTGCAAGATAATAGGCATACCGATATCGCCCGAATCGCTGATACCTTTTACCAAAGGCACCTCGCCCAAAAATGGTACGTCCAACTGTTTTGCCAGTTTTTGACCACCACCCTGACCAAATATATAATAACGGTTCTCAGGCAGTTCAGCCGGTGTAAAATAGCTCATATTTTCAACGATACCGAGCAGCGGAACGTTGATGGCGTTCATCATAAACATACCGATACCTTTTTTGGCATCAGCAAGGGCAACATTTTGAGGGGTGGTAACAATAACGGCCCCCGTAACCGGGAATGTTTGCGCAACGGTAATATGTATATCGCCGGTACCGGGTGGCAGATCAACTACAAGGTAATCCAGTTCGCCCCAATCGGCGTCGTTAAACAATTGCTTTATCGCTGTGGATACCATCGGACCACGCCATGGCACAGGTTGATCGGGGTCGGTAAAAAAGCCGATCGACAATAATTTGATACCGTATTTCTCAATAGGTAGAATACGTGTTTTGCCATCAACTTCAACTGCCTTGGGTTTTGCACCCTCCAAACCAAACATGATGGGCATCGACGGTCCATAAATATCACCATCTATCAAACCAACTTTAGCGCCGGTGATAGACAGGCCGATAGCCAGGTTAGCTGCTACGGTCGATTTACCTACACCACCTTTACCTGAAGCAACGGCAATAATATTCTTTACACCCGGAACGCCTGTATTCTTTTGTGACGTTACATGTGAGGTCATATTAATGTGCACCTCCATCTCTTTGCTGATAAAATAGGCAATAGCGTTTCGGCAGGCATTTTCTATCATTGCCTTCAGAGGGCAGGCAGGGGTGGTAAGAATTACCGAAAAGCTCAGTTTGTTACCATCAATATGGATATCCTGGATCATGTTAAGCGTAACCAGGTCTTTTTTCAGATCGGGTTCTTCAACATTGCTCAGCGCTTCTAATACTTGTTCGCGGGTTATGTTCATAGCTATGACAAAAATACTAAAAGCAGATTTATAACAGTGTCACGCAAATGATAAAATGATTGGCGCCGCGGGTTTCTGATTTTGATAAACAATTTAAATTAAATGGCGTTTGTAACGGATAAGATTTACCTTAGTTTTGGACAAAATTGCCTGATGAAACGCCATCTGCCTAAATACATCCGGGTAACCGGTATTGTTGTCATCGTATTGGTGCTGCTATTGGCTATAGGTGGTTATATTGCCTATGCCAAACGCGAGGCATTTTTGCAACACGAGATCAGCAAAGCGATCGCTAAAGCTAAAAAAGACTATAAACTTGATGTAAAAATAGGCTCGGCTCATTTTACGGGGCTATCTACCGTGTCTTTTACCGATATCACTGTTGTTCCCGAACAGCGTGATAGCCTGCTCAACATTAAAAAATTTGAGGTTGGAGTTAAGCTGATGCCCCTCCTATTTGGCAATATTAAACTGGGCAAGGTTTTAATGGATGATGCGCACCTCAACTTTAGCAGCATCAATGGGGTTAAAAACTTCGATTTTATATTTCGGAAAAAGAAAGACAGCACCGAGACCAAAACTAAAGCCGACCTGTCTGACGTAGCATACAACCTGATGAACCAGGTGCTGTATAAAATTCCCGATGACCTCGAGATAAAAAACTTCCTGATCAGTTTTGCTGACGATAGTGCACGTGTAAAACTGCTTACCCAAAATGCGGTGATCAATAATGGCAAACTGAGTTCAACCATTAAGGTTGATGATGGTGTTGCCACCTGGCATTTTGGCGGCAAAATGTTACCCTCCGACAAGAAATTCGACCTGAGTCTGTACGCGGAAGGGAAAAAAGTGGAGATCCCCTTCGTAGAAAAACGGTACCATTTGAAGGTAAATTTTGATACCGTTACTACCCGCCTGCAAAAAGTGGAGAACAGCGATGGCGTCACCAAAATTTATAGTTACTGGTCGGTTAAAAACCTGCTGCTTAACCATCCCGCCTTATCGGCAAACAATGTTGTAGTGCCGAACGGTGCAATTGATGCTAATATATTTGTCGGTAAAAATTATCTGTCGCTGGATAGCTCTTCACTGATCCATCTCAAAAAAATAACGATCAATCCCTACTTTAAATACCAGCTTAACCCGGTTAAAATATATACTGCAAAGATCAATACCGACTGGACCAATGCCCAGGATGTATTCGATGCAGCACCCGACGGGCTGTTTGATTCGCTGACCGGTATCAGGGTAAGCGGCAAACTTAAATACCATTTGCATTTGTTCCTGGACAGTTCGAACCCTGACCAGTTGCAGTTTGAATCAGCTTTGGATAAAGAAAACTTCAAGATCGTCAAGTCGGGCAAAACTGATTTGGGCAAGTTAAATGATGTATTTGTTTATACGCCTTATGAAAAAGGCAAACCCATGCCCTCGCGGATCATCGGTCCCGAAAACCCTTACTTTACTCCTCTGAACGATATTTCACCGAACCTGCGTTATGCCTGTATGACATCCGAAGATCCTTCATTTTACAGCAATCGTGGGTTTGTGCTGGAGTCGATCAGGAAATCAATTGCTACCGATTTTAAGCAGAAAAAATTCAAACGTGGCGGCAGTACCATTTCTATGCAGCTGATCAAAAATACTTTCCTGAGCAGGGAAAAAACGCTGACGCGCAAGGTTGAAGAAATTTTGATCGTATGGCTCATCGAAAACAACCAGATCATGACCAAAGACCGTATGCTGGAGGTTTACTTCAACATCGTGGAGTGGGGTAATAATGTTTACGGTATTGGTGAGGCTTCGCGTTACTACTTCGGCAAAACACCTTCTGAATTAACTTTGGGCGAAAGTATTTTTCTTGCAAGTATCTTACCGCATCCCAAAACAGGCTTGTATGCTTTTCAGCCCGATGGTACGCTGCGCCCAAGTTTGCAAAACTATTATCACCTCATCGGCGATATGATGGCGGGACGGGGCTGGACCGAAGCTGACAGTACCGGCTATGGCTATAGCGATGTACGACTCAAAGAAAGTCTGCGCCAGGAAATTGCCCCGATACCCGGATCGCTTGCGGATAGTTTGATCCATCAAAATACCGGCGACGACGATGATGATTTTACGCCGATCGTTCCTCAAAAAATAAGCGAGACCGAAAAAAAACCGGGATTGCTCCAGCGCCTGTTCTCAAAAAAGGATTCAAGTAAAAAAGACGAAATATTGGTTGATACTGCCGGAAAAACCAAAAAAGAGATCCGCCAGGAGAAACGCGCACTCAAAAAATTGGAAAAACAGCGCGATAAAGAACTTCATGACAAAGGGCTGAACTAGTGTTTACTATTGGGTGACGCTATTGCATGTTTAAACATGCAATTTTGTAAAAATATCTTACTATGTCACTTATAGCTCCATTAAACTGGCGATACGCCACCAAAAAATTCGATAGTACCCAAAAATTAAGCAGCGCACAATTAGATGAACTACTAAAGGCAACGCAATTGGCTCCATCATCAATCGGCCTGCAAGCCTACAAAATCATTGTAGTAGAAGATAAAGCGATTCGCGAAAAATTACGTGAGGCTGCGAACGGGCAATCGCAAATTACAGATGCTTCACAACTGATCATTTTTGCCTCAGAAACCAGGCTCGATGAAGCCTATATCGCCAATTACATTGATTATGTATCAGAAAAACGCGAGATCGCACGTGAAAACCTGGCGGGCTTTGAGCAAATGATTAAAGGAAATGTAAACCGTTTAAGCGACGAACAGCGGATCGCCTGGTCTAATAAACAAGTTTATATTGCTTTGGGCGTGTTATTAACAGCCGCTGCCGAGATGGGTATTGACGCCTGCCCGATGGAAGGATTTAACGCAGCCCAATTCGATGAGATATTAGGGCTCAAAGAAAAAGAACTGACAACCGTAGTGTTAGCTGCCGTTGGCTTCCGCTCGGAAGATGATAGTTACAGCAAACTTGTAAAGGTTCGGAAACCCGAAGAAGAATTATTCATTCATATATAATATTACCTATCAGCTGGTTGGCTAAGGTGAGGTTGGCAAAAAAGGAACGGGCAAGCCTTCCGGCTGATTATTTTAACAATAAAAACTATTCGGGCTGAGACGACCTTCTGACAAATAATTTCGACCGCATAACATGGGTTTTCTTACGGAAGACCTGGTCTTTATTTTCCAGCTCATCAAATAACAGGGTGGCTGCTTTGATACCCATTTCGTAGGCAGGTTGGGTAATTGTTGAAAGTGCCGGGCCAAGCAATGGCGCTATCTGTAAACTTGAAAAGCTGACCACCTTGAGGTCTTTAGGGATCGATATCTTCATATCATTACAAACGTAATAGGTAGCAAGGGCCAGGCGTTCGACCGAACTGAATATGCCATCTGGCTTCAACTCTTCCAGCACGCTTTTTATGATCGAATAATTGATCTTTTCGTCCTGGCTGCAATCAACAACCAATTCGTCATTAAATGGGATATCGTGTTTAGCCAGGGCATCAAGGTAGCCCTGCATCCGCACTTTTCCGATCGAAATACTTTTATTTACTACCAGGTAAGCGATCCTTTTACAGCCGGTTTCCAGCAAATGCTCGGTTGCTTCAAAGCTGCTGTCATAGTCGTTGGTGGTCACTTTTGACACATCAATATCTTCATAAACACGGTCGAAGAATACAACAGGCACATGTTTCTTTGATAGTGCATCCAGGTAATGGTGATCATTCGCTTCACCCGACACCGACATGATGATCCCGTCGACCTTGCCATTATTCAGGTAGTTAACAAAGGATACTTCCTTTTCAAAAATATCATCGGTTCGGTAGAGTAATATGTAAAACCCTTTTTTACGGGCAACTTCTTCTATCCCATTAATAGCCTGGGCAAAAAAATCGTTTGCTATCTCGGGCACGATAACAGCAAGGGTTTTGGTCTTTTTATCGCGCAGATTACTGGCATAATGATTGGGCAGAAAATTGTGCTCTTTCGCAAATGCCAGTATCCTGTCTTTGGTTTCTTTGCTGATATCCGTGCTGCCGCTAAATGCCCTGGAAATAGTAGATGTAGATAAATTCAATTTTTTAGCCAGTACCTTGATATTGATATTATCCATTATTAGTTTTAGATCAATTGGTGTTTCAAATGTAATAAATTCTGGTTTTCAGCTTCAACAAGCTGCAAACTAGCTTATAATTCGTACAAAATGTAGGCGCTTGTTCCCGGTATAATTACTTGTCCGCCTTCAACAGCCTTAATACTCTTTTCGTCAATTTGCCTGCCATCAGAAACCATGCGCCATTTGCCGGGGGGTATTTTTACTTTCCCGGCAGCAGCATTGCCATTAAATACCAGCAAAATATTGCGCCAGGTGTCGCCATTGGCATTGCCATTTATTTGGTAGGCAATGATATTGAGGTCGCCGGTTTCCATAAAGTGCAAATGTTCGCGGATCATGTTTGCCGATGGCATCCTGAATGCCGGGTGGTGCTTCCGCATGGCGATGAGCGAACGGTAATAATTAAACACTTCTTTATACCTGGTTTTTCGGCTCCAATCCAATTGGTTGATCGCATCCGGGCTATTGAATGAATTTGCTACGCCGTTTTTGCTGCGTAACATCTCTTCGCCAGCCAGTAAAAAGGACACTCCCTGAGAAGTAAGAACGATCGCATTGGCCAGTTTATCCATTTTGATCAGCTCGGGCTCGGAAGCTGTAGGGTTGGATATCTTTAAGCGGTCCCAGAGCGTATTGTCATCGTGGCATGAAACATAGGTGATGGTTTGATAAGGCTCGGCTGCCCAGGGTGCTTTATCATAATTCACCTTGGTATAATCCACCTGTGGATGTTGCACCGATCCTACGATCCCAAATTTCACGCTTTCCGCAGTTCCAGGCGCACCACTGACAAATCCTTTAGATTTGACATCGCTCCATCCGCCGCGCAAACCATCGCGGATATCGTCACTAAAAACAGCTATTTTATCCAATTTAGCTACGTTTGACTTATCTGCGCGGAGTTGCTCCGGAAGCGGACTATCGCCGGCGGTCCAACCTTCGCCATAAATAAATATCGTTGGATCAATGGTATGCAGCGCAGCGCTGATAGCATTCATGGTCTCGATATCATGTACCCCCATCAGGTCGAACCGAAAACCATCAATGTGGTATTCCCTGGCCCAATAGACTACCGATTCCACCATGTACTTGCGCATCATAGCTTTCTCAGATGCCGTTTCGTTGCCGCAACCCGTTCCGTTTGAATAGCTGCCATCAGCTTTATGCCGGTAAAAATAGCCAGGAACAAATTCGTTAAAATTAGCGGTTGTATCACAGGTATGATTATACACCACGTCGAGTATCACCCGCAGCCCGTTGGCATGCAAGGTTTGAACCATCTTCTTAAACTCCCTGATCCTTACATTACCATCATAGGCATCCGTTGCATAACTACCTTCGGGCACATTATAATTCAATGGGTCGTAACCCCAGTTATATTGGGCCGATCCAGCTTTGCTTTCATCAATCGAATTAAAATCAAAAGATGGCAACAGGTGAATATGAGTTACACCCAGCGATTTGATATGATCGAGCCCCGTTGCCGTTCCGTCCTGCGACCTGGTTTTAGTTTCGGTTAAACCTAGGAATTTTCCTTTATGTTCGATACCTGAATTTGGGCTAACAGACAGATCACGAACATGCAATTCGTAAATGATAATATCGGTAAAACTTTTTTGAACAGGCTTTTTATCCAGCGACCATTTTTTAGGATCGGTTGAAACCAGGTCGACCACCATGCCACGTTTACCGTTAATCCCAACTGCTTTTGCATAGATATCCGGACGTTCGTTTAGCCAAACACCATTAATATTCGTTATAAAAGTGTAGTATTGGTTCTTCAGATCTTCTTTAACGCTGATTGACCAGGTGCCTTCCCGGCCTTTCAAAAGGTTAAAGGTTTGCAGCGGTTTGCCACCATCGCCAGAGGCATATAACCTTAGCTTTACAGCGTTTGCTGTTGGTGCCCAAATCTTGAAAACAGTTTTTTCAGGCGACCAGTTAACACCCAGATCGTTCCCACTATAGGCAGGGTAAATATCCGGGCTGGTATTGTCGGGTGTAAATGATGCAAACAAGGTGAAAAAAATTGTTATTGCGAAAATAATCTTTAGGTTTTTCATGGCCGAAATTTTTACCAGTTCTTAAATGTAATTAAATTTTTAAGATATGCCAGCCCTCAACAATGGCGTTCAGCTATTTGCAATTTTGCTAACTTTAAAGGGTAATTTCAATGATATGAGAAAATTTGGGTTTTTCCTCCTGCTTTTTTTGCTTTCCGGCCGGCTATTTGCCCAGGCGTACCCAGCAGCCACCATCTTCCATATCCGATCGTCAAATACTTCATTCCCTGATACGGCTCGCGCCAAAGGACATTTATACGATAAAGTACTTTATGATGCGGCAACGCACTACAGCGACAGTTCGGTGCTGATCATCGTACCAAAAAATCTTGATGCCAGAAAATCAGTCGACCTGGTTTTTTGGTTTCATGGATGGCGCAATAACATTGATAGCGCTGCTGAACGTTACCAGTTGACCCGGCAATTTCTGGCCTCAAATTTAAATGCCGTTTTGGTTTTGGCAGAAACTGCTAAGGATTCGCCTGACAGTTATGGCGGTAAACTCGAAAATGAAGGAGTCTTTAAAGCGCTGGTCGTTGATGTGATGATCGGTTTAAAGACGCGGCAGCTGGTACCACTAAAATGTCATCCCGGCCATATATTGCTGGCGGGACACAGTGGCGCCTATCGTGTTATGGCGCATATCCTGAAAAATGGTGAAATGCCGGTAGACGAAGTGGTCCTTTTCGATGCACTTTATGCCGAAACCGATAAATTCATGAACTGGATCACTGCCGATGGCTCGCATCGCTTTATTGATATCTATACCGACCATGGAGGCACGGATGAGGAAACACGCAGTTTGATGAAGTTGCTGGATACGGCTAAACAAAGCTATGTTTTCAGGGAAGAAAATGAACTCACTCCGCAGATACTGAAAGAAAACCGGCTGGTATTTATTCATAGCCCGCATGAACATGATAAGATAATCGCCAACCCGGATAATTTCTTATTATACCTGCTGAATGAACCCTTTCTGGCCAGAAGCCGGCCTTAGCTCAAACAGGGTTTACAACTGGACGGCCAAGGTGTTTTTTGATATCAGATAGCAATTGTTGCGGCTGGAAAGGTTTCAGCAAACAATCTACAAAACCACTTTCGAGCAGATCGGTGAGCATACCCCGATCAACCAGCGAAGCTGTAAATGCGATGACCGGTATACCTGGCCATTGTTTCTTTACTTCAAAAATGGCTTCATATCCACTCATTACCGGCATTTCAAGGTCCATCAATATCAAATTGAATGCAGCATCTGTTTGCAACAGATCTAATGCTTCCCGGCCATTCAAAGCTGTTGATACTTCGGCATGAAATCCATTCAGGATCTTTTTTGCTACCATCATGTTGAGCCTGTTATCTTCAACCAGCAATATTTTTACCCCTTCAAGGTCATCCGCCATAAAAGCACTGGGCGAATTTGCGTTGGCAGCGGTACCTGCAAGCTCAAATTTAACATCAAAGCTAAACTTGCTGCCCTTACCGGGTTCACTTTCCAGCAGCAGTTCGCTGTCCATCAACTTCAACAGTCGGGCACTGATAGAAAGCCCTAATCCTGTTCCGGCAAATTTCTTCGTATCCTCGTTATAGATCTGGCCGAAACTTTCAAAGATCCTATGCTGGTCTTCCGGGGCTATCCCGAAACCTGTATCCTCTACGCTGAAACTTACTTCGATGTATTGCTCGGTCTTACTTTTGCACACTGCCGAAAGCTTCACCTGCCCCTGTTCTGTAAACTTAAGTGCATTTGAAAGCAAATTATTGAATACCTGTATCAGTCGCAGATCATCGGCCATCACCAATCGATCCAGCTCGTTGCTAACTCTTATTTTGGTTGCTACACCTTTTTCATGAAACAGCGGGGTAAATGGTGTACCAACATTAAAAAGCAATTGCCGCAAGTTGAGCTCTACCGGGTGAATCTCCAGTTTATCGGCTTCAATTTTATTAAAATCGAGCACATTATTCACCTGGTGTAACATATGATCAGAGCAGTACTTCAAAATCCTGAAATATTCTTCCCGGGCAGCAGGGTCATCTTCGGTCTTTAACAAGTTGATCACCCCGATGATCCCATTGAGCGGCGTACGTAGTTCGTGCCCCATAGTGGCCAAAAAACGTGTTCGGGCTTCAATCACCCGGTTGCTTTGTTCAACCAGCTCGTTGATGTATTTTTTCTCAAAAAACAGGTAGGCAACTGCAAATCCAATCGTAGAAATAATTGCCGTCATCCGATTTACAAAAGAGATATGACCCAGCTGCGTGACGGTGATCTCTTCGAATGGGTGGATATTGCGGCCAACAACCACGCAAACGATGAATGAAAATACAATGATAGAAATATAGGTGACCGACTCCAGGTATTGGGTTCGTTTAAGGTCGACGATGATCGGGACAGCAATTAAAATTGGGAAAAAATAAAGGTATATCTCGGTTTGAAGCCCTTCAACAAAGGTAGTTGCGATCAACCATCCACAAACGATGGAGATGATAAAAATAGTAAGGTTGCCAATGTGCCCGTTATACTTGAGCAGCATCACCATCAATATGGAAAAACAAAAAGATGCGGTAACAATGGAAGAGGCATAAAGGCCCAGATATGAATTGTATACTGAAAGCGCCACCCCGGCTATAAGCGCCAGCAAACCCAGCTGATAGGTTCTCTTGCTAACATCTTTAACATCGATAAGCGGGTTTAGAAGTTTGTCTTCCTCCTTCAACCGGTAGTATTTTTCAGCAATACGTTTCATTAGCGAAGGTTGTGTTCCAGGGCGCCCATTTCATAGTCGCCCAAGGCTAACCATTTAACGTAAAAAAGGTTTTTAAAGTTCCTGCTCATGAAAAAATCGCTTATTTAGCACTGATGGTAAGTAAGGCTGAAAGTTCAAATTCAAGCGCTGAATCACCAAATTGTGTGATAAGTTCTTTCTCAATTTTACTGGCCAGTGGTTCAAATAGTTCCGAATCCTTTGCTGCAACTTCTTTTCCAAGCATATGTTTGCGAAATAATGCGTTTACCACATTTTCTGCATTTGGCGCTATAGTATTTAACTTTACATATTCAACC
>CAIPDP010000135.1 GCA_903863845.1 uncultured Mucilaginibacter sp.
GTAGATACACCAGCTAAAAACAAAAATAATGGGAAAATAAGGTCGTAAAGGTGAAACCCATTCCAGGCCGGGTGCTCGAGCTGATCGGAAATTGCTTTCAAAACAGCAGAATGAGGCGCAGCGTCGCTCAAGGCATGAAACAGGGCATCGCCACCCATGATCCAAAACATATCGAAGCCACGCAGTGCATCCAATGAGTACAAGCGGGTAGAGGTTTGCGGTAAAGCATCAGTTTGAATTGCGGTCATTGTTCAATTTTTAGGTTGTTAAAAATAAAGCTAAGAAATTTCGGATATAATCAAGCTAAAATTCTTGTTACGAAAAGAGGATAGGAGTATGGCTTTGTATAGTTGAGCGTGTTTGAAGCAGAGAAAGACACCTTTCGCTTCATTATAACCCCTTCAATAAAAAATTCATCAAATAATTGGTATTGCTGCCAAGAATCGTTCATTTTGCAAATCGTATATATCCGTTTTACGAATGAAAGAACTTACAGAAGAAAAGGCCACACGCTATACCACACTACTCATCATCCTAACCTTCATTGTCAGGCTGTTTATAGCAGCTTACACCGGTTTGGGTATCGGCGAAGCCTATTATTTTAGAGGCGCAGTGCACCTGGAATGGAGCTATTTTGATCAGCCGCCTTTGTTTTTCTGGTTGAGTGGTTTGAGTATCAAGGTGTTTGGATTAACAAACCTGGGCCTTCGTTTCCCGGCGGTAATTTTATTCGCAGGTACCAGCGCGCTTTTATTTTTAATCACCCGGAAGCTTTTTACCGCGAAGGCGGGGTTCTGGGCCGTTGCGGTTATGAACCTGAGTGCTTTGTTTACCGTCGCCATAGCAAGTTGGTTTCAGCCCGATGCGCCACTGATGTTTTTCTGGCTGGCCAGTATCTATTTTATTGTAGAATTGATATTTGGGCAAACCAGCCAGGATCAGGCAGCTATCCGGCGCAGCAGCCGAACCTGGTTTTTGTGGATATTGACAGGTGTTTGTCTTGGACTGGCAACCTTAAGTAAATATCATGTGCTCTTTATCTTTGCCGGGGCTTTCATGTTCTTCGCCACAAACAAAAATCAACGGCATTGGTTATGGCATCCCGGCCCATACCTTGCCATTTTGATCACACTAATTTTCGCTTTCCCCGTGCTTTGGTGGAATTATAATAATAATTGGGCCTCCTTTGTATTCCAGGGTTCAAGGGCAGGAGCAGGTTCAAAGTTTCAATTGCATTTCGACTGGTTCTTTCGCAGTATAGCAGGTCAGGCGCTGGTGGTATTGCCCTGGATATGGTTTCCTACTGTAAGGCAACTTTACAGATCGCTTATACAGCGCAAAACTTCCGAACTATACAGCTTTTTCTTCTGGCTATCGGTATTACCCATTGTGTTCTTTACCATCGTAACGCTATGGGCCGATTTGCAATACCATTTCCACTGGCAAGCCCCGGGCTATATGATGTTATTTATACCGCTTGGCTATGCGGTTGATCAGGCGCTTACCAATGATAGCGAGCGCACACGAATCACAAAACGCTGGATAAATTTTTCGACCTATTTTACAGTAATTACTATAAGTGTTTTAACCTTACACATGACGACCGGTTTTTGGCAATGGTACGGACCCAAATGGATCGTTAACCACTTCCACGGAGACAAAGTTGATCCCACCATTCAGGGCATCGACTATGATGATATCGGCACTCGCTTTGCCAAAGAAGGCTGGACGGCCAATCCCAAATTATTTGCCGGTAGTACCCGCTGGTGGTTAACCGGCAAGGTTGATTGGGCATTGAAAGGGCAAAAACAGGTAATCAGTTTTACCAACGATCCGCGTAACACTGCTTTCCTGGTTGATCCTAAATCGGTATTGGGCTACGACGCCGTAATTGTAGCGCAAGATCAACCCCAAAGCGTGAAAGATGATGTTGCACCCTATTTTGATACGGTATCAGAATTGCCCGATATTGCTGTCATACGCAACGGCCGCGATGAACTTCATTTGCAGGTGTATTACTGCAAAAACTTTCACCAGGCAAAAGCGCCACGGCCCGATATGCCATTATATCGCCAACTAAATGGTTTGTCACCTTTTGGCAAATAGAATTTAATTTGATTTATTTGTTTTGATGTCGTATTTGGGTGTTCCGCTACCTGTTGCGGCCGGGGACGTTGAATCATTTGCGATCAACTCAATTCGTGGGGTCGTCAATTCCAATTCTTCAAAAAGACCGGAACCATTGGGTGAGTTTGTTACCAAATGCTGAGAGAATTGGCTAATGGCAGCTAATTGAAGCTCGATGGTTTGAAATTTAACCAATTGGCCGTTTGGGCCATGGTGGTAAAAACTGATGGTAACTTTAGTTAAAAGCTCGTTGTTTTGTGATGCATTATGTAAAGGGATGGAAGCAATATCTGCACGTTTTTGCAAGCTGATCGTAACGGTGCTTCTTCCGGTCGCGGCACCATTGGCAGCATCACGCGGGCTTTTTACGGTGTATGAAAATCCTGTGATCTCGATTTGATCTTTAGCCGGGACAAAGGTTGAACTTCCTTTGATCTGTGCGCCATGTGCTTCAATATTTGCATAAGCTACTACCGGATCAGTTTGGGCAAATGCTGAAAAAACAGGCAGTTGCAATACGAATGCCATTAAGGCGACAAGGTAAAAATGTTTGATTTTCATAATGAAGTGATTTTGAGTTTCAAAAGTTTAATTAAAACTAAATGAATATTTTTTCAAAAAGAAATTATTCTTAACAACAATAGTTGATTTCATATGCTTAAATAATTAGGCGCTGAAAACAATAAATACCTTATTTATACGATATTTACTAACATAGCCCGGCAGACATAAAATGAAGTTACTGCAAATAGAAAATCAATTGCCGCTTCACAACTCTGAACCCGTTGAAAGCTGTTGTGCTATTATTCTGGCTGCCGGAAGATCGCAACGGATGGGATCGCCCAAGCAATTATTGGTTTTTGGCGAAAAGAACTTAATGCAACATACCATTGATGCCGTTAAAGCCTCGAGCGTAAATAAGATAATCGTTGTATTAGGTTATGCATCTGAACTGATCACCGAAGCGATTGATACAACCGGGCTGCAAATTGTCGTGAATGATGATTGGCCTACTGGAATGGCCTCGTCTGTCAAAGCAGGCATGAAGGCAATTGCCGATTCCAGCTTTACGGTTGATAAAGTGATCCTGTTGGTGTGTGATCAACCCTATATTGAGGCGAAGATAATAGATGATTTGCTCGATCAGCAGAGACAATCGGGCAAGCCTGTCGTAGCAAGTGTTTACGGGGGCAAGCATGGGGTGCCAGCGTTGTTTGACAAATCGTATTTCTACCTTTTGAGCGAACTCAGCAGCGACGAAGGAGCCCGTAAGATCATCAGGGAATATTTAAAAGATGTAGCTGAGGTGGCATTTCCTCGAGGGGAGATCGATATCGATACGCCAGCTGCTTATGAAAGTATCATACAAAACTTTAATCAATAAAAACAGCAATGAAAACTGCATTATTTTTGTTTGCCGCCATCTTGTTTTTTTCCTGCAACCAGGGACAACAGGATACCAGGCAATTGCAAACCCGGATCGACAGTTTGCAGCAATTGGTAAATAAGTCGTATAAACCTGGCCTGGGCGAGTTTATGCTGGGTGTACAACAACATCATGCACGCCTATGGTTTGCCGGAACTTACCAAAACTGGCCCCTGGCCGATTTCGAAGTGCATGAAATTGGAGAAACTCTGGATGATATCAAACAATATTGCACTGATCGCCCCGAAATAAAAAGCCTGGGAATCATCGATCCAGCCATCAACAGTATCAGCAAAGCGATCAGACAAAAAGATGTGGAACAATTTAAAAAGGCTTTTACCGAACTAACGGCCGATTGCAATACCTGCCATAAAGATAATCAACATGGATTTAACGTAATCGTAATTCCAACCGGATTGCCTGTTGATAATCAAAATTTTAAACCGGGTAATTAAAGTAACATATTGCCCCAAAAATTGGACATCAATTCAAAATCGGGAATCAGTTTTTGATCTTGATGGGGTTTTGGTTCCCAGCTGGCTTGTACAGGTTGACCAATTGACCTTTTTCGTTAATTCCCCAATCACTGAGGGCAATAAATGGACGTTTAGCCTGCTTTTGGCGACGGGAAATTGGCAGGAACATCGTTAATAAGATAGCGATCGTTTTGAGCAATACTGACGTGGTAACCATTGGCTGCAAGTTTGGTCTGTTGATATAGCAATTTTGCTGCCAAATTTTTTTCAGAGGTGCAACAATGCCAATTCCCTTTGGCAAGTATTACAGGGTGCTGCTAAAAATAAGCGTTGGTAACGTAGTTGATCGTTAGCAGGTTATTGTTTGCCGCACTGCCCGAGGCCAGGCCGGTAAGCATGACGGTATACACCAGGTTTGAGTTGAAGGTTACATTGCTCAGGGTAGCAAGTACCGTGCTGGTGCCATGCTGAAGTACCTGTATAGTGTAGACTTTATCTCCCGATATGGGGACAAATGTTGAGTAGCCTTTGTAACTTATGTTAGATGCACTTGTAGTACCACTCAAAACCAGGTCGACCGCCGGTGCATCCGGACTCAGATCCACAAAACGAACGTTAGCCATGTTGGTTGCCGGTTGATTGATGGTATCCTTCAATAAAATAAAATCAGTTTTTGCCGCTGTGCCGCTCAGGAATATTGAATACACGTTGTTGGCTTTCAACGTAGCTGTATCCGAAAATTGGAGGCCTTTTTCGCCATAGGTATAAAAATTAAAGGTTCTGAGGCCGGTATAGGCACGTACATAAGCCAAGCCGCTCCCATAGTTTACCGGCGACCAGTTGACCTGGTTGCCATTAAAATACACATCCAAAGCTGGCAAAGCCGTTGAACCCTGGAAAACAGAAACCAATGCTGCAGGTGGAGCAACATAATTTGTGTTATCCTTTACACAAGATGAAAGCAGCGTTATAACAGCAGGAATACCTATCAAAGCTGCTGTTCGTTTAAATGCTCTAAAATAGTTTTTCATGATCATATAGATATTTACCCTTAATTACGTAAAAACCCTTATAAAATGATACAACAAAAAGAAAAAATAGGTATAAACTTGCCAGAATAGCTTAATTATTTGCCCTGCCGGATCGAAGGCGGACAAGCTGGTAGGCCGTCCCGACAATAAATATCAAAAATATACCCGATAGCGCTTTTTGTATCAGCGGATCGGCTGGCCCATACGCCAATGGGTGTGCGGGTGGAATGCGAGTAAAGGTTTCGACCACGGCAGGTATAAAAGATAAAAATACGGTAGTTGATATTAAGGCGGTTTGCACAAAGATAGCAGCTTTTCCAAATAGGCGTTTTGCATAAATAGCCAGGGGCAATAGTACAAGTATGATGATAGCAAGGTAATGCCCTGGCGTTAAATGCCCTGTTTTCATAATGGGGAAGCCTGTAATACAAGTTATGATGGTTAACCAGATGTATAGTCGCCCTTGAAGGTTAGTTGGATCGATCCTGCCTTTGCGCGATAAAGCACTCAATGCAACCAGTAAAGCGAGTATACTGATGATGGTATGAATAATTCCCAGTGTTGAAAGATGGTTAGGCATGTCAATGAAGTTTAATTGGGTTTCAGCCTGCTAAATTAGACAATATGCCAGAGATATTTACACTGCCAAATGTTGTGTTCAAAGCCACTGGCCACAATGCCAGGCTTTTTTTGAAGCCAAAATGCTATATTCGGACCTTCGGGTCTATATAAAAACACCGAGTTCCGGCTACTTGCAGCATGAAAGAAATTAAGGCCATCATCAACGCCTACGAAAACATCGATCACCGATCGGCAAGGGTTGCTTTGGCGACGGTGGTCAGGGTGGAAGGCTCATCCTATCGCCGTACCGGTGCCCGGATGCTGATCGCTGATGATGGTGTTTGGGTTGGGGGAATCAGTGGCGGTTGTTTGGAAGGCGATGCGCTTAAACGGGCCCGACTGGCTATCGCGAAATCTGAATCGTCTCTGGTCACCTATGATACTACCGATGACGATGCTTATCAGATCGGTGTGGGCCTGGGATGTAATGGTATCATCGACGTGCTTTTTACACCCCTGGATCCTGCCAACAAACACAACCCGGTTGAGGTACTCAAATCCTGCGTTCGGGCAAACCGCCAAACGCATGTGCTGGTTAACATAACTGCTACTAGTTTGGAAAGTTCGGTGGTTAAAGCAGGGGAGGTGATCCCTTTTATTGATACCAACAGTTTAAAAGTTTTAGGCAATACCACGATCATCCAAAACCTGGAGACCGAAATTGCTGTGCGCCTGGAACAGGGCAGATCGGCTTCCTGGGCGTTTCAATTACCCGACGGTCAAAAACTGGCAGCTTTCATCGAAATATTATTGCCCGAAATACACCTGATACTAATGGGACATCAATACGATATTTACCCCCTGGCGCGGCAGGTACGCGAAGTGGGATGGCGGGTGAGTATGGTTAGTAAATTGCAAAAAGTAAACGCCAAATTGCTTGATACCGTAGATGCCCTATACGATTTTAACCAATGGAACCAACTGCCCATTGATGCCTATACTGCTATTGTGCTGATGGCGCATGATTTCCAAACCGATAAGCTGAACCTTCCCAAAGCGCTGCAAAGTGAGGCTTTTTATATTGGGATGCTGGGGCCGCGGGTCAGGGCGGGGAAGATATTTGATGAGTTGAATGCCTCGGGCCAGATCATCACGGATGCTGATATGGACCGTATTTATGCACCGGCGGGACTTGACATAGGTGCGCTTAGTCCCGAAGAAATTGCGCTGGCCATCATTGCTGAAGTAAAAGCGGTATTTGCTAAACGCGAAGGCGGCTTTTTGCGTTTGCGGCATTTGCCTATCCACGAGCGGACCTGAATCAATCGGATTTAGGCTATTTTTGTCATTTTTTAATATTTTGTTAAATTATTTTACCTAAATGAAAATGGTGTGGATATTTATGTCTACCTTGCACCCTTATTAAAACAAAAAGTATAATGCAAAAAGAAGGAACAGTGAAATTTTTCAACAACACTAAAGGTTTTGGATTTATTTCACCGAGTGACAACAGAGAAGACATCTTTGTACACTCAACAGGACTCATCGATGATATCCGCGAAAATGATCGCGTTCAATACGATGAAGAAACAGGCAAAAAAGGCCTAAACGCAGTAAATGTTAAAGTCATCTAGTCAATAACTATAAGTTACTCGTAAAGCATCCGCCTCTGGTGGATGCTTTTTTGTTTTAAGAGGTTTTTATTGCCATTTCGAACGGGCGGCCTATAACTGCTCGCAGCGCCGGGGAGAAAACCTAACTCTCCATCTTGCTCCCCCCAAAAAAACTTGCCTGATCACCAATCAATTAGCCGCCAGCGGGAAGCCCAGACTGATCCAGTTGGTGTGGAGGTTGACGGGCAGGTTAAGCACTTTGATGTGGGTAAAGCCCATTTTGGTCAGTTCGGTAAATGCGGGTCTGACGTTGGGGCATTTGGTAAAGGGGCAGCAGCCGCAATAAATAACAACAGTAGTGCTTTTGGCATAGGCCGAAACCGTTTTTTGCAATAGCTCCATGTTTTCGGTTTTGCTCACCGGGCCGATATGGGTGGCGCCCTTAATATCCTCTACCGCGCCGATATTCAGGATAAGCAGTTTGGTATTGCCGGTTTTTATTTGTGCCGCCAGATCTGCCGGCTCCAGTAGTTGAGCAGCGGTCCAGGGGTAGCTGGGGGGCTGGATACTTTGTACTTTGGTGGCTTCCTGTGCCTGACCTTTTGAGACGGTCAATCCAATAACAAACAGGGTGGCCAGGGCAATTTGTACTAATCTTTTCATAAACAAATAGCTTATTAATTCATTTGCTCAAAGATGAACATTCTGCAACAAATAAGCCATCAAATGATCTGCAAAAGACAGTTGAATTTTAGGAGGATGATGGTTGGGATGGGGACTTGTTAATGGCGAAACAATGAAAACCTAAGACGCTGTTGGTGTTGCATTTGATCCAATAGCCTTCCCTCGAAATGACATTTGGTTTTAATTGGATGTCATTTCGAACGAGCAGGGCAGGGTAAGCGCGCCGGGGCGAGGAGAAAACTTGTAAAGCATGCAAGGCTGGGCGTCTAAGTTTTCTCGGTCACCCGCTCTCACAGCCCTTTGCGTTCCCTCGAAATGACATAATAGTGGGATGTCATTTCGAACGAGCGGCGTTGGGTTGGCGCGCAAGGGCGAGGAGAAAAC
>CAIPDP010000136.1 GCA_903863845.1 uncultured Mucilaginibacter sp.
CAATATACTGCCATGCAGGATAAATTGAGGCAGCTTCGGGGTGTTTACAAAGAAGACTGTTACGAAACCCCCGAAACCGAAGTAACCAAAATTGCCATTAATATGGAAAGGTTACGTTGGGCCGCAATTGACTCTGGCCTTTACATTCAGGTAAATATTCCTTCCTATACGCTCACTTTTGTCAGGCCCGAAACTACATTCGTTTTCAAGGTTGTTGTTGGAAAAACCACAGCACCAACACCCACTCTAAATAGTAATATTACCTATGTTACCACTTTTCCGGAATGGAAAATAGCACAGCAAATTTTTGTAAACGAACTGTTGCCGAAAGCAAAGCATGATGCTGACTTTTTTGAAAACAATCATTATGCAGTTTACGACAGGTTAAATAATTATATTGCAATTAACCCTAAAACACTCGCTGCCATCGAAAAGAACCCCAACTTGTATTATGCGCGCCAATCTTTCGGTTGTGACAACGCAATGGGGCAGTTGGTATTCCATTTCCAAAACATGTATGATATTTACCTGCATGATACGCCCGAACAACAAATGTTCGACAATCAGGAACGCCCGCTAAGTCAT
Organism: uncultured Mucilaginibacter sp.; assembly: GCA_903863845.1. Lineage (GTDB taxonomy): Bacteria > Bacteroidota > Bacteroidia > Sphingobacteriales > Sphingobacteriaceae > Mucilaginibacter. Next base: position 586 of record CAIPDP010000136.1, read on the forward strand.
ACCTGCATTCGCGTCGAAAAAGCCTGGCAGTTAGCTGGTCTGGTCATAGCCTATGATGGCGACCGGTCAAAAATGATCCTGTTAAAAAAGGCAGTTGATAAAAAGCTTACCCGCAATATCTCATTAAGAAAGCCGGTTCCAATCAAGATCACTTATTTAACCTGCGAAGTTAAAGAAGGGCAGGTGATCAACTATAAGGATATCTACGATATGGATAAAAGCCTCGAATTTGCCCTATACCATAACAATGAAACATTGACCATTAAATTGTCGAATAAATGGAAAAGATTTTGGTAGCAACGGATATCTCCGCCAATGCAAAGAACGCCGCTAAATATGGCTATTCGCTCGCGGTCGATTTAAAAGCAAACCTGGTTTTGTGTAACGCTTTTATTGTTCCGGCGGAATTACCGGAGAGTGCTATGATAGCCTGGCCGAAATTTGAATATGACGAATTATTAAAAGTTAGCGAAAAAGAACTAAAAGCCCTGGAAACAGAACTGCGTGAGATACAAACTTCAGGTGATTTTGTGCCGGAAATTGAACGAATCAATGTTGATGGCAGAGTACTTGACGTGATAGCTGATCAAGTAAAAAAGATGCAAATTGATTTGGTCATAGCTGGCGCCCATGGAAGCAACTGGTTAAACGGCGCTATTAAAGGAAACAATGCTCACCGATTTATTGACACGGCAACTTATCCTTTACTGTTGCTTCCCGGTGTTGCCGAATACAAGCCAATCAGAAAGTTTGCGTTCGCTACAGACCTGATACAGCCAAAAAAAGATCTTGCGGCCATTTACAGTCTGTTACCACTTTTAAAAAAGCTAAATGCCGAATTGCTGATCACCCATGTTTATGATGAAACAGATCATCCTGATAAATTCAAAAAGAGTATTGAAGGTTTTCTGAGGGAACTATCCAATAAAGCAAACTATCCTAATATTTACTACAGGATGGTAAAAAGCGTGACGGCAGAAAAAGGACTTAATTGGCTTTGCCAATTTGGTGATGTTGATATTCTGGTTATGGTCCATAGGGAGAAATCGGTCCTGAGGCAGGTTTTCGAAGGCAGTCATACCCGAAAAATGATCGATCAAATTACAATTCCACTTTTGGTTTTACCATCCAGCGGATTGAAATGAAAGAAATAAGCAGTAGCAGCGTTTGCTGGCTATAGATTTTTTATTACCTGGCAGACATTTGTTGGCTAATATTCGGTGGTATTTTAAAAAAATGACCACGATCATTTTTTGACCGCATTCGCGTCATTCTTTAGTATCTACTCATGCTTCATTTTTGATGCTGATAAAACAAAGCATGAAAGATAATTCTATTCTCGAAAAGCTACATTGCTATCATTGCGGTAACGACTGTGAGGAAGAATATTTAGGTCCGGACAAGAAGGTGTTTTGTTGTAATGGATGCCGTGAAGTATACTCGGTGCTTTCGCAAAGCGGACTTGGTAGTTATTATGCTTTCAACCAGCATCCAGGGGCAACAAAAGACAAAATCAGCCCGCGTTTCGAATACCTGAACGAACCGGCAATAGCAAAGGATCTTATTGACTATACAGATGATAAGTTTACGATCGTCACTTTTTATATACCAGCAATTCATTGCAGCTCTTGTATATGGTTACTGGAAAATCTGAACAGACTTGAGCCGGCAATTTATTACAGCCGGGTCGACTTTTTGCGCAAGCAAGTGAATATTCGGTTTGACAATAAGCTAAGTAGTTTATACAAGGTAGTTGGATTGCTTGACAAAATTGGGTACGAACCCCTTATCAGCCTGCAGGACGTTATTAAAAAGCAAACCTCCGGGAAAAAAGATAAGCTCATTAAAAAAATAGCCGTTGCCGGTTTTTGCTTTGGTAACGTTATGTTGCTGAGTTTTCCCGAATACCTGGGGATCTCAAAGTATGAACAAACATTCCGGCAATTTTTTGGCTATTTAAACCTGGCTTTTTGTTTGCCTGTTGTGCTTTATTGCGGAACGGATTACTTCCGGTCAGCATGGGCAAATCTTAAAAACAGAGTTCTGAATATTGATTTTCCGTTGGCGCTTGGTATCGCAGTGCTATTTTTACGAACCGCTTTTGAGGTTTTGACACATAATGGTTCAGGATTTGCCGATACCTGTTGTGGTTTGGTGTTTTTTCTATTGATCGGAAAACTTGTTCAGCGAAAAACTTATTACCACCTATCATTTGAACGCGATTACCGTTCGTTTTTTCCGGTCGCCGTGCAGGTTACGGATGAAAAAGGAACCGAACATTCCATTCCTCTTGCCGAAATAAAAGTAGGGCAAAGAATTTTGATCAGAAATAATGAGATCATTCCAGCCGATGCGATTTTACTAAAGGGAGAAGCAAAAGTTGATTTCAGTTTTGTTACGGGCGAATCTGTACCAATCAATAAAGTACTGGGTGAAGTAGTATATGCCGGAGGCAGACAAACCGGTGAGGCTATTGAGCTGGAAGTAGTAAAGCCAGTATCACAAAGTTACCTGACCAGGCTTTGGAACAACGAAGCATTTTCGCGTACCAGTGAAAACCGGACAAAAACTTTTAGCGAAAAAGTAAGTAAGTATTTTACCATTGGGCTGCTATTGGTGGCTTTCGGATCATTATTTTTTTGGCTGCCAACTGATTTTCACCGTGCATTGGCTGCATTTACATCAGTGCTTATTATAGCATGCCCATGTGCCCTGGCATTAAGCACGCCCTTCACAATGTCGGCAGCATTAAGCATTTTGGATAAAAACCAGTTCTACCTCAAGAACACGGCTGTAGTTGAACAACTCGCGCACATTGACACCATCGTGTTTGATAAAACCGGTACCATTACTGTTGCAGGTGCTGACAAGATCACATTCAATGGTCAGGTAACGGAATATCAAAAGCAATTACTGTATTCAACCTGTGCTAATTCTGCACATCCCTTAAGCCGTTTAATTTGTCAGTATTGGGAAGGCACAACCAGGTTGGGCACGCGTTCATATTCGGAAATTCCTGGTAAGGGAATTAGTGCTGCAATTGATAACCACCAGATTGATATTGGTAGTCGTTTATTTATAAAAGGTGGTTTTGTAGCCCAAGCGGCCGCTGATTCCACGGAAGTTTACCTGCAGATCGATCACCAGTTTATCGGGTATTTTAGCATCAGGCAGCAATACCGCGATGGGCTTGAAATTATAAAAGATCTAAGCTTCAGGTATAATATTTTCCTACTTTCCGGCGATCACGGACACGAACGCGATGCCCTCTCGGGTGTTTTTAACCCAGATTTGATGTTCTTCGAACGCTCGCCGCAGGATAAACTTGATTTTATCAAAAATCTTCAGGCCCGTGGCCGCAAAGTAATGATGATCGGTGATGGCTTAAATGATGCAGGAGCTTTAAAACAAAGCGACCTGGGTATAGCGATCACTGACAATGTCAATAATTTTTCACCCGGCAGCGATGCCATTCTCGATGGCAACGCGTTAAGCCGTTTGCCTCAGTTTTTTAAGTTTTCAAAAAGCGCCTTAAGTGTTATTTATTGTTCGTTCGGCATCTCGCTGATATATAATGTTGTCGGATTAAGCTTTGCCGTGAGCGGCAGGTTATCACCTTTGATCGCAGCTATTTTGATGCCACTGAGTACGGTCACTATTATTTCATTTACAAGTATTGCTACCCATTTGGCAGCAAAAAGGAGGAGATTATGAGTATCATTTATTTTTTAATAGGATGCAGCGTCTTGCTGGCACTCTTATTCCTGGGGGCATTTTTCTGGGCACAAAAAAGCGGGCAAAACGACGACCTGTATACACCTTCGGTCCGCATATTATTAGACGACGAGCCTGTTGATGAAGAGAAAAAGTGATGCAGGTCATGTTTTCAGCAAACCGTCGTCATTCTGTCATCTAACTGTCATGGATAATTTTACTGCAATAAAAAATCTTAAACACTAATTGAAGTTTTATGCAACCGGAAAAATTTTATTACGATAACAAGATCGTCCGAAACTTTGGGATAGCATCTGTCATCTGGGGTATCATCGGTATGCTGGTCGGGCTGTTGATCGCCGTTCAGCTATATAGCCCAGGCGTGAATATGCATAACCAATACACTACTTTCGGACGTATCAGGCCATTGCACACCAATGCAGTGATCTTTGCATTTGTAGGTAACGCCATTTTTATGGGTATCTATTATTCGCTGCAGCGATTGATGAAAGCGCGCATGTTTAGCGATGTGCTTTCAAAAATTCACTTTTGGGGTTGGCAACTGATCATTGTTTCGGCAGTAATTACATTGCCCATGGGCTTTACTACTTCGCACGAATACGCAGAATTGGAATGGCCGATCGATATCCTGATCACTATCGTATGGGTGGTTTTTGGTATCAATATGTTCGGTACCATCATCAAACGGCGCGAACGTCATATTTACGTAGCAGTTTGGTTCTATATCGCCACTTTCGTTACCATCGCTGTATTGCATATCGTTAATTCGGTCGAAATTCCGGTTACTTTCTGGAAAAGCTATATGGTTTATGCTGGTGTTCAGGATGCTTTGGTGCAATGGTGGTACGGGCACAATGCGGTTGCGTTTTTCCTTACTACGCCATACCTGGGGATGATGTACTACTTCCTGCCTAAAATGGCTAACAGGCCTATCTATTCTTATAAATTAAGTATCCTGCATTTCTGGGCACTTATATTTATTTATATCTGGGCCGGCCCTCACCACTTGTTGTATACAACCTTACCGGGCTGGGCACAATCATTAGGTGTTGTGTTTTCGGTAATGCTGATCGCACCAAGCTGGGGCGGTATGATCAATGGCTTGTTAACACTTCGCGGTGCCTGGGATAAGGTACGTGATGACGTTACCCTTAAATTTATGGTAGTAGGCTTGACCGCCTACGGTATGGCTACTTTTGAAGGCCCTATGCTTTCATTGAAACAAGTAAATGCAATCGGCCACTTTACCGACTGGATCATTGCTCACGTACACGTAGGAGCACTGGGCTGGAACGGCTTCTTAACCTTCGCAATATTATACTGGGTTATCCCTCGTATCTACAAAACTGAGCTGTATTCAAAGAAATGGGCATCCTTCCACTTCTGGATCGGTACACTCGGTATCTTGTTTTATGCCGTGCCAATGTATTGGGCTGGTTTTACACAGGGCCTGATGTGGAAAGAGTTTACCCCGGAAGGTCTGCTTAAATACCCCAATTTCCTTGAAACCACCTTGCGTATCATACCAATGTATATCATGCGTTCGGTTGGTGGAGCCATGTATCTTGCCGGCGTTATCGTAATGGCTGTCAATCTGTACAAAACAGCTGTTCAGGGAAAATTGGTTGCCAATGAAGCTGCTGAAGCTATGCCACTTGAAAAGCTTAATCCACATGCAAACACCGAACGCTGGCACCGCAGGCTGGAAACCAAACCTATCCTTTTTATGGTGATAGCCCTTGTGGTGATCCTGATAGGAACATTTGTGGAATTGATGCCAACGCTGACCATATCTTCAAATATACCGACGATAGCAAGCGTCAAACCTTATACACCATTGGAATTGCAGGGTCGCGACTTGTATATCAGGGAGGGGTGTGCAAACTGTCACTCACAAACTATCCGGCCTTTCCGTTCTGAAACGGAACGTTATGGCGAATACAGTAAAGCTGGTGAATTTGTCTACGATCACCCATTTCTTTGGGGTTCAAAACGTATCGGTCCTGATCTGCAACGTGAAGGCGGCAAATATGGCAATTCATGGCACTATAACCACTTAATGGATCCGCGCCTGATGTCGCCGGGTAGCATCATGCCAGAATATAGCTGGTTGATCTCTCAAAAATTAGATACCTCAACTACTGCTGCCAAAATAAGGGCCATGCAAACAATTGGTGTACCGTATCCTGCCGGTTATGACAAGATCGCTAATCAGGACCTGGTTAAACAAGCACAGGGTATAGCCGACAATCTGGCAACGGATCACATCAAGGTTAATAGCAATAAAGAGATCGTAGCGATCATAGCCTATTTGCAACGCCTCGGAACCGACATTAAAGCAAACAAAACAGCAAATAATTAATAAAACGATGTTTAAGCAATTTACAGAACATATCGATGGTAACCAGGTTTACCTGATGTTCTCTCTATTCATATTCCTTGTATTCTTTGTCGTAGTAACGTTTTTACTTCTGCGCCTGCGCAAGCAGCATGTTGATTACATGAGTGATATTCCATTGAACGACTGTACCGAAAACGACATTAAAATTTTAGAACCATGAAACCATTACGATTATTAATTCTGTTACTCCTGGTACTGGGCGCTCAGCCTGTTTTTGCCGAGGATAGCTTACTCTCGCCCGAAACAATGAACTATATCGGTTATGGTACGGTGATCGTAGCACTTATCGTGGTTATAATTTCGATGTTACTGGTACTTAAAGCGGTAAAGTTAGTAACGGCTGCGCTCGCTGATGCAGCAGATCCGGCAGCTGCAACTTTGACCGTAGAAGAAAAGGTTGCCCGCAAAAAGGCTGTACGTAAAGACAAATGGATAAGGCTATGGTCACTTAAACCACTTTCTGAGGAACATACATTGATCATGGAAGGTGAGTATGATGGCATCAAAGAACTGGATAATCCAACACCAGCCTGGTTCATGTACCTTTTTTATGCAACTATCGCCTTTGGTATTGGCTATTTGCTGGTATATCACGTATTTAAAACTGCGCCATTGCAGTACGAAGAATACAATATCGAAGTAGCCCAGGCTGCAAAAGAAAAGGCCGCATTGCTGGCTAAAACGGGCGCTGCAGTTGACGAGAAGACAGTTAAGCTCTCTACAGATCCAACAGTGCTTTCTTCAGGCAAGCAAGTATTCGTTAGCCGTTGTTCGCCTTGCCATGGTGCGGCAGGTCAGGGTATCATAGGTCCAAACCTGACAGATGATTACTGGCTGCATGGCAACAAAATAGCCGACATTTTTAAAACGATCAAATACGGTATCAATACCATGCCAAGCTGGGAGAAGTTATTGTCGCCAAAGGAAATTTCGGATGTTTCGAATTATGTCAAATCAATACACGGCACTAATCCGCCAAATCCTAAGGCACCACAGGGTGTTAAAGTAACAGACTAATGCCTTGGCATTAGTTTGTTACACTAAAATTCTGAGATATATTGATAACAATTTAAAAGGATGTTCCAACTTGAAACAACAGATCAGCCGCAGACGGAAAATGGAAAACGAAGATGGATGTATCCTATTATCCGGAAAGGTAAGTTTTACCGTTATCGTAACTGGTTAAGCTATATCTATCTGGCTTTATTCTTTGCAGGACCTTATATCAGGGTCAATGGTCAACCGCTGCTGCTAATTAACGTAATAGAACGGCATTTTGTCCTGTTCGGCCAGACCTTCTGGCCGCAGGACTTCTTCCTGTTCGTGTTGGCGATGCTGGCCTTTATCGTAAGCATCGTATTTTTTACGATGGCCTTTGGCCGGGTATTTTGCGGATGGATATGTCCTCAAACCATATTTATGGAAATGGTTTTCCGTAAAATAGAGATTTGGATAGAGGGTGATGCAAAAAATCGCCGCAGGCTTGATGAGGGGCCGCTTACACAGGAAAAGTTCTTAAAAAAGACCGCAAAGCACACCATTTTTGTGGTGCTGTCTTTTCTGATTGCCAACACCTTCCTGGCCTATATGATAGGAAGTGAAAGTCTTTTTAAAATTATCATTGAGCCGGTAAACCTGCATTGGGTTGGTTTTTTTAGTATCTGGGTATTTACGCTTGTTTTTTATATCGTTTACAGCCGTATTCGTGAATTGGTTTGTACAGTAATTTGCCCTTACGGCAGGTTGCAGGGCGTGCTTACTGATAAACATACTTTGCAAATCGCCTATAATTTTAAAAGGGGAGAGCCACGTGGAAAAATATCCCATAAAGATCCTACTCCTAAAGGTGATTGTGTCGACTGTGGGCTTTGCGTTGATGTTTGTCCAACCGGTATCGATATCCGTAATGGATCACAATTGGAATGTGTTAACTGTACCATGTGTATCGATGTGTGTAACCAGGTAATGGAGAAGATACATCGGGAAAGTAACCTGATCGGTTTCTATTCAGAAGCTATGATCCTGGAAAATAAGAAGCCAACATTTACGCCGCGCATGAAGACCTATAGCGTTATCATAGCGGCACTTTTTGCTGTGTTGGCCTATTTTGTTTTTGAACGTAAGGATATTGATGTGACAGTGATGCGCTCGGCAGGAATGCTGTACCAGCAGCAACCCGATCATTATATCAGCAATTTGTACAATGCTGATATTATCAATAAGACTGATAAAATTCAGCATATTCAGTTGGTTGCAACTGATCCTTCAGTAAAGATCAATTATATCCAGGCTCCGGGCGAACTGGGTAAAGAAAGCGCTACCAAAATTGTTTTCTTCCTGATGATGCCTGAGAACAAAATACATGCGCTGAAAACCGATATAACTATAAATATAATAGACCATGACAAGGTGTTAAATTCAATAAGCACCACATTTGTAGGACCATACGATGAAAATTAAATTAAATTGGGGAGGCGGCCTCATGCTAGGTATGGGGGCCTTTATGTTGTATATTACCGTAATGGGCGTTTATATGTTCTGCCAGTCGTCTGACGATTACGACCACCAGTATTACGAAAAAGGACTTGCCTACGATTCGGTTTATAACCAGGAAAGACAAGTGGTGACTGATAAAGTGCAGCCCGTAGTTAAAGTTGAACAAACTAACCTGCATATTAACTTTATTGCTCCAGCTAACGGCAGTGTTCAGTTTGAGCGTCTCGCTGATCCAAGCCTTGATAAGGTAGTTGCGTTTAATAGCGATACCAAAAATGAAGTAATTATTCCACTCGATAAATTTAAAACAGGGCGCTGGGATCTTAGCCTCGCCTGGGTCAATAACGGAAAAAAATACCTATACCAAAAGCAGATCAGGGTAAAATGAGCGCTAATGCCATTGCATTTTACATAGGCCTTTTTGGCAGCATACACTGTATAGGAATGTGCGGTCCGCTTGCGTTTGCAATACCCGGTGGCGAAGCCGGGAGGGGGCGTTTTGTATTCGATAAATTCATTTACCAAATTGGCCGTATCGTAAGTTACAGTTTGCTGGGCTTGTTGATAGGCTTTATCGGGCGGCAGATATGGCTGTTGGGTGTACAGCAAGGTGTAAGTATAGCCAGCGGAATTTTAATACTGATGGCCGCATTTTCAAGGCTTTTTAAATTGTCATTTGCCAGGTCAGCAACCGGCAACAATGCTTTTTCACTTGTCAATCGATCGCTGGTTTATGCTGTTAAACACCGTTGGGGTCATTTGTTTATAGGAATGCTTAATGGGCTGTTGCCCTGTGGCTTTGTATACCTGGCACTTGTCGGGGCTATCAATACCAGCTCTGCAGCTAATGCAATGACGTATATGTTTTTCTTTGGACTCGGCACATTACCGCTGATGTTCCTGGCAACCGTGGGTTCAGGATTTATGAGTATTAATGTTCGAAGAAAGATGAATAGGGTTGTGCCTTATTTCATGCTTTTCCTTGGGACCTGGTTCGTGCTGCGAGGGCTGTCGCTCGATATTCCCTACCTAAGCCCCGCCATCAGGGCTGCTCAGGCATTTTGCCGTTAAACATTTGTGATATACATCACTTTCATTTCTGACTATGGTCATGTTTTGCCAATAAACTAAACGCCAACTTTGCAATAGATCAAATAAGATATCATGGCAAGTTTTCAAACTCACACAACAATGAACCTGGTACACGATGATCGTGTTACGGAAGTGCATTATAATTTATTGGATAGATTTTATGATTTTGCTGATGGCCAAAAGCAACATAGAACGATCCTGTTCTTTATAGCATTATTAGTTCAGGGCATATTTTTCTTGCCCTTGCCTGTCATTCTGAGTTTTTACTACGATGCGCCAAGTACGCTTATTTTTATCACAATGGCTTGCTTTTTCACCAATATCATCGCTTTTATGGGCGGAGCAGGAATTCGTACGGTATTGCTCTTATCTGTAGTGAGTATAGCCATCCAATTATTAACAGCATTAATTGTTATCATTTAATAATTCAAATAGCAGATCAAAAGAGACGGCCTTCCGCCGTCTTTTTTTTTAGCCTACCCAAATTTAAAACATGTCTCATACCTTTCATATACCAGTACTAGGATTAGCTTATTCTATAGATACACCTTTAAAAGTTGCCAGATTTGGTATTGCTTCAACTGTTTCAATAGTAGATGATGAGTTGATCGAACGGATGCGTAAATATCATTCTGAGCAAAATGATCTGCCTTTTGTGCCAATTTCCAAATCGTTGCCAAACCATCGGGCAGCGAGGATAACGGCCTATCTTAATTTAATGAACGACATGGTCAACCATCAGTTTAGTCGCCTCAGGAACGAGCCTATCTTACCCGGAAGTGATATCGAGCGCTATTTTAACCTGTTACCGGAAAACTCGACGCTTAAACAAGGATTCGACCTGCTGGCAGATTTTGAAGATCGCGAGCGGAGAAACCTGTTCGAAAACATACTGCGTGGCAAAATGACCAGGGGAGCCATCGATGTTAACATTATGGCTAAAGTTGATGCAATGAATTTTGACAAAGAGGGCAATTATACCGGCGACGAAAATACTGATGCCCTTGCAGCCCTGCGTGGTTTTGCTGAGAGTGACCTGGAATCGTCAGTGGTAATATCAGCCGGGATGAACCCCAAACTTTATAGTTACCTGGAAGCCTTTAAAGATTTTTTCCCCGATGAGAATGGCAATTTGCGGAAAAAGGTGATCCTGAAAGTAAGCAACTATCGTTCAGCTTTGATACAGGCAAAATTTTTAGCGAAAAAGGGAATATGGGTCTCTGAGTTCCGCATCGAATCGGGCCTGAATTGCGGAGGTCATGCTTTTGCAACCGATGGATTTTTATTGGGACCGATACTGGAGGAGTTTAAAGCCGATAAAGAGAAGATGCGGCTTGAATTGTTTGGTATGTATAAAGCAGCCCTGGAGGCCAAAGGATATTTTGATCAGGCCATGCCATTACAAAAGATCAGTGTGCAGGGTGGCATCGGTACAGCAAACGAAAACAAGTTTTTACTGACTTACTACCAATTAGATGGTACCGGTTGGGGAAGCCCCTTTTTATTGGTGCCCGAAGCCACGAATGTCGATCAGGATACACTCAATCAACTGGCTACGGCAACAAGCGAGGATTATTACCTGAGCTCGGTTTCGCCGCTAGGGGTGCTGTTTAATAATTTCAAAAAAAGTAGTGTATCTGCTTTGCAGCAGGCAAGAGTATTAAAAGGGCGCCCCGGTAGCCCCTGCACCAAAAAGTACCTGGCCAATAATACCGAATTCACCGAAAAGCCAATATGTACTGCATCGCGCCAATACCAGGAACTAAAGATCAAACAATTGGCGGCGCTGCCTTTGACTGAGGAAGAATACAAAGAGCAGTTTAAAGCGGTGACGGAAAAAACCTGCCTTTGCGAAGGCTTGACTGCTACGGTCTATATCCAAAACGGGATATTAAAACCAAAAGAAAATTCAGCTGTAGCAATCTGCCCTGGTCCTAACCTGGCTTATTTCTCGGGCATCTATTCGTTGCAGGAAATGGTAAACCACATTTATGGGAAGATCGATCTGCTGAAAGATTCAGCAAGGAGCAATATTTTTATCAATGAGTTGAACCTGTATGTGGATTACCTCACCAAAGAATTGTCGAGATACCAGGATTCACTGAACGATAAGAAAGCGAAATATTTTGAAGGTTTCAAAGCGCAACTGAATAATGGCATTGCCTACTACAAGCAACTATTGCCACGGATGACTGAATACAGCAAAAACTACCTCGATAAAATGCTGGACGAATTACTGGCTACCGAACTGAAGGTGAGCCTGATAGAGATCGGTGCGACTGTGCAATAAGAGCGCAGGCACCGGGCAATAAACATTAATCAGGGTTTTAATTAAAGCGCTGGCCGGATAAATTATCCGGCCATACTAAATAATTGTGTGGCAGGCTGATCGGCCCAAAGACGGGCATCCAGTGCCATGCAGATATTACGCAGGAAGTTTTTACCAAGCGGGGTCACGGTGAGGTGATGCGAATCGATCTCTATCAGCTCATCTTCGGCAAGTGATTGCATACGGCCCAGACCTTCTTCAAGTGCAAATGAAAACTGCTTTTGAAAGTCCCAATGCGTTTCACCTTTGCACATAATATCCAGGATATGCCTTCTGATGATCATATCCTCATCGCACAGGAAATGCCCCTTTACTACCGGCAGTTCGTTGTTATTGATCAGCAGAATATATTCTTCAACGCTCTTTACATTCTGGGCGTAGGCATCCCAGGTATCGCTGATGGAAGATACCCCCAAACCTACCATTAGCCTGGTATATTGGTGCGTATACCCCATGAAATTACGATGGAGTGTTTTTTCCTTTTCAGCACGATATAAACTGTCTCCTGGTAACGAAAAATGATCCATGCCTATATCGTAATAACCCAGTGCTGACAGCATCTCACGGCCTAACGCATATAAGGATCTTTTTTCGGCGACGGATGGTAAGTGCTTTTCAGTAAACATACGCTGACCGGGCTTTACCCATGGAACGTGTGCATAGCTGTAAAAAGCAATTCGATCGGGCATCAACAAGCCAACTTTTTCGATCGTGTCAGCCAAACTTTCCAACGACTGCAAGGGCAACCCATAGACTAGATCGTAATTAACAGAAGTATAGCCAATAGCGCGTGCCTGATCGGTTACCTCTTTTACGTCCTGGAAAGTTTGAATGCGATTAATGATAAACTGCACACGAGGATCAAAATCCTGTATACCAAGGCTAAGGCGCCTGAAACCCAGATCGTATAGTGTTTTAAGATGTTCGGCACTTGTATTGGCGGGGTGCCCTTCGAAACCAAAATCTGCATGTTCATGTACAATGGCATCTTCCAGCAAGCCGGTGATCAATACACTGAGGTTCTCGGGACTGAAGAATGTTGGCGTACCGCCACCCAGATGAATCTCGCGAATGACAGGTTTTTCTGCAAACATTGCCCTGTACATTGCCCATTCCTTTAATACGGCTCTGATATAAGGCTCTTCAACTTTATGGTTTTTTGTAATCCGCGTATTGCAGCCACAATAGGTACAAAGACTCTCACAATAGGGCAGATGAATGTAAATGCTGATACCATCTGAACTGTTAGTAGCATCAAATGCACCTTTTACAGCGTTACGCCATTTGTTCTGGTCGAAAGGCTCTTTGCTCCAATAGGGTACCGTAGGATAGCTGGTATACCGCGGTGCAGCAACATTATATTTATCAGTCAGGCTGGTTAAATTATTCATGGTAGTAAGTGTGGGTTTTGCTGTGGCAATTTAACCGCCACAGTAAGTTTTTTTAGGTAATCCTTGTCGCCTGTAAATTCTTCGGCAGCAATTTGTTCTTTGCGCCAGCCGTCAAGGTTAATGATCGTTTGATTGGCTATTTCCTGCAGTGCTTCCTTTGTCAGGTAGGCCTGGTGGGGCGTTACCAAAACATTAGGGTTATCGATCAGCTTTTTCAACATCAGGTCTTTTTGCTCATCTTCAACGTGATCCTCAAAGAATAAACCTTTTTCAAATTCATAAACATCGAGCCCCAGGTAGCCCACTTTGCCCGATTCCAATGCATTGATGATGTCGGTGGTTTTTATCAAGCCACCTCGTGCTGTATTGATGATCATTACACCATCTTTCATTTGTGAAATGGTGCCACGGTTGATCATTCCTTTTGTTTCGTTAGTTAAAGGAGCGTGTAGTGAGATGATATCTGATTCAGCTAAGAGTTGTTTTAAGTCGATCAGCGGAACATGGTCGTGCTCGGTTTTAGGATTGATGTCAAAACCGATGACTTTGCAGCCAAAGCCTTTAAAAATAGCAGCTGTAGCCAGGCCAATATGACCCATGCCAATAATTCCTACCGTTTTGCCATGCAGGTTAAAGCCGATCAGCTCGTCGTTCCGGAAATTGAAATTACGACCATGATCTGTAGCTACGATCAATTTTCGATCAAGCGCCAGTACTAATGCAATGGTATGTTCAGCAATAGCCTGTGGTGAATAAACCGGTACGTTAGCAATTTTGATCCCTCGTTTTTGTGCTACTGCCTGATCGATATGGTCAGTGCCTGTTGACCTGGTACTGATGTATTTAACACCCAGATCTGCGAGCTTGTTGATCACTGCAGCAGAAGCATCATCATTGGTGAAAATAACTACAGCATCTTTCCCCTCCGCAAATGCAGCGGTTTCGAGGTCAAGAGGGTTGGATATCAGTGTGATATCATGTTTTTTTTGATTTGCCCTCGCCAGGAATTCCTTCTCAAACGGCTTAATGCTATAGGCTACTACCTTCATTCAACAGTATATATGTAACAAAAATACTGTTGAAGGCTAGCTAAGGGTATGAGCAACATCAACCAAAAAAGTGATCTTCGTCAGTTTTTCATTTTCGCAAGGCGGTTCAGGTCGAGTATATGGATATGACTTCCTTTTTTCTCGATCAACTTTTCGTCTTTAAAATCACTTAAGGTACGACTTACAGTTTCGGTAGCCATACCAGCCATAGATGCCAGTTCATCGCGCGATATCTTGAACTGTGATGGATCGGTAAATTGTTTGCTGAGCCTGACAAGCACCTGTGCCAAACGTTTACGTACCGAATTGTAAGCAAGCTCGATCAGCTGAACCTCTTTTTCGCGAATATTGTTGGCCAGTATTTTTATGAATTGCAGTGTAATATCCGGATATTTGTTTACCAAGTTAATAATGGCATCTTTAGGTAACATGCAAACCGCCGCATCCTCAACTGCTTCGGCAGTTTCGGTAAAGGGCTCATCGAGCAGCAGGGCATGTACACCCAGGTAGTCGTCGGGTTTATAAAGCCCCATCATTAGTTCACGGCCATCTTCAGCTAATTTAAAGGTTCTGATGGCGCCTTCTATCACCAGGTATAAGCCCTGCGGATGATCGCCCTCGTAATACAAAACCTGTTTTTTCTTTATCTGGCGTATTTTTCGGCCAGATATCATAGTTTTTAACTCGCTTGTTCCCTGTCCGTTACCGCCAGAAAGGCTCTCGAGGCTTGCCAGCGACTTACTGAAATATTCTTCCTGTTTACGTTTTTTATCCAGACGGCTTTCTATCGCGTTCAATAATTCAATATCATCAAAAGGCTTGGTCAGGTAATCATCGGCACCCATTTCCATACCTTTTCTAAAATCAACCCGCTCGGCTTTGGCCGTAAGGAAGATGAAAGGTATCGAGGTGGTTTCCGGATTTTTGCTCAGCATATATAGCACGCCGTAGCCGTCAAGCTCAGGCATCATAATATCACATAAGATCACGTCAGGTTTTTGCTGGTAGGCCAGATCGACACCCGTTTTTCCGTTTTCAGCCTGGTAAACCTGGTACCCCGCCAGCTCCAGTATTTCGGCTGTACTTTCGCGGATATCAGTATTGTCTTCGATAATGAGTATAGTTTTCATATGACTACAATGGAAAAGAAATGGTGAAAGAAGTTCCTTTATTTACTTTACTCTGGAATTTTACAGTACCCTTCATCAAGCGGGCATAGCGGGTAACGATATTCAGGCCCAGGCCTGTGCCTGGTATACTGCCGGTATTATGCGCTCTGAAAAACGCTTCAAATAAATGCTTCTGGTCGCTTTCAGGTATACCTATGCCATCATCTTTGATAGTAATGATCAATTGTTTATCGGTGATTTCAGAGTTAAATTCAATGAATGTATTCTCGCCCGAGTATTTGATGGCATTGCCGATTAGATTAAGGATGCAGTTTTTGAGGAGTGTCGCATCCAGCTTTACCGTACTGCCCGTACCTGTGTGCTGGTAAACGATCACTTGCTTTTGCTTGGCTATCATTTGCATTTCCTCGATAATCTCTTCTGCAAATTTTACAATATCAAATGTTGCAAACTGTGGCTCAACCTTGCCTGCTTCCAGTTTTTCGAGTGATAGGAAGTCGTTTAATATCGAAGTAAGATTACTTACTGCATTTTTTACTTTGCCAATGTGTTTAACAATGTTTGCATTTTCATGCGGTGCCGCATATTTTTCGATCAGCACGGCCGAGAGTTGTATGGTACTGAGCGGTGTCCTGAACTCATGCGACGCCATGGAAACAAAGCGACTTTTAAGCTGCCCGAGCTCCTTTTCTTTTTCGAGTGAAAGGCTCACCTCTTCTTTGGCTGCCTGCAGGGCTAATACCGTTTCTTTGAGCGAGCGGGTCCGCTCTTCCACTACTTCTTCCAGTTGGGTGGCATAGTTGCGCAGCTTTTCTTCGGCATCTTTTTCGCGACTTAGGTCGTGGATAAAGCCGGTATAGACCTTTCGTCCCGAAAATTGCACCTCGCTCACAGCCAGCCTAAAGGGAAATAACGAGCCGTCTTTACGCATGCCCATAACTTCGCGGCCAATACCGATAATATGCGGCTCCATCGTACGCTGATATCGGGCAATATAACCATCATGACTCTCACGATCGGGTGCCGGCATCAGTGACGATACATTTTTCCCGATCACCTCACCCGGGGTGTACTGGAACAAACTACAGCCCGCCGGATTGATGGATTCAATGCTCCCGCGGTCATCAATTGTAATGATGCCATCGATGGCATTTTCAATAATAGCTTTAAGCAACGCAGCACCTTCCATACAAAATGATATTCATCACAAATGTCAAAGTTGCGATAAATAATTAAAATGTCCGGCGATATAGAAAAAAGTGATGGTGGTCATATTTCCGCGTTCTTTTGGTATCCCAGGCAACGAAACCGCTTACAGGCGGGGCAGAATAGGGATGGCAACGATCGTTGTTGGTGTGAAGGATGTTCTGGTTTTTAGTATCGTTGATTTTAAAAGTAAATTTGTAGCGCTAAATGGTGTTTTGCCGTAATATAAGTATGAGATTTGCCATAGTAATTTTTTGTTTTGGGATATTTTTTAGTGCCTGCAAAAAGACTGAAGTTGCTCCTTATCAGAGTCAGGGGGTGATAACGGGATATGACACCCGAATGTGTCCGATGTGTGGCGGGCTTTTTATCACGATAAAGAACGATACTACGAAAAATGCACCCGCTCATTATGACATTAATTCAGATTTGCCACATTTAGGTATTTCTGCAACCAAATTCCCAATAAATGTTAGCCTTAACTGGATGCACGATACTTCTTCTTTAGGGAGGTATGGCTACATTATTGTTACCAAAATCAAAGTAATTAATTAAGCGCTTAATTTAGCCTTAACTATTCCCCTTCGTTTGTATCCCCACCAACGAAAACGTGTGCAGGCGGGGAGATCAGTAGCAGGGTAGATAAGTTGCAGTTGAAAGGTGAAATATTGGTGTTAGATCACAGCATGATTTACATACCGGGTTTTTTCGCAATGCCAATCACATCAACGTCTTCAAGATATAAAGACTTAACCATGTCTTTTACGGTTTCTTTGTATTTCTTAAAATGCGGCGTTTGTATATGAGCCTGATAGGCAGTTGAATCGGCGTAAATCTCAAATATGGTGATATGTGATGCGTCTTTTTTATCCGATACAGCATAGTAACTTAAAACGCCCGGTTCAACTGCTATGGCAGTGGTCATTTGTTCTTTTAATGCTGCTTGATATTTATCCAGTTGCGCCGGGTCGACTGTAATTTTTGCTATCCGGTAAATTTTATGGTCCTGGGCCATGCTTTTTGTGTTAAAGATCAGGATGGTTAAAATAGCGGAAATCGTGTATGCTATGGTTTTTTTGGTGATCATATTTTTTATGTTTCGGTTTAGCGTTTGTTTTATCTTTCTTTCCCCCCTTCATTGGTGTCCCCACCACCGAAACGTAGACATTCAGGAGCAGATCTTGGATAGGACGATTGTAGCGCAGAGCAGAGAGTAATCATGTGCCACACCACACCTGAAATTATGATCTCAGGTATTTTCTTACAACCTTCGCAATTATCCAGATAAAAAACATAAGTACCAGCGCAGATACCAAGGTCCAGATTGTTAATCCCGTTGATGGGTTCATTATAATTAGGTTTAATTTAACGTCTTTCTTTTTAGTTGTGCAATTTAGTTGGCGACAGGGACTATACACATGTTAGCCCACGGGCTATTTAAACAAAATTCCATAATCGAATGTTGCGGCAGCAAAACAGGCACCAAATGCGACTAACGCGATGGTTACAATAACGAAAATTTTAACTATTAGAATTAATCGAGTTTTTAGTGGGTTGTGTCCAACCTGGGCTGTCCACCTTTCAAACTTAGTAACGATCCATCTAACAAAATATAAGGCCGATATTACAATTAGTCCGATTAAAATTATTCCCATTTAAATATAATATTACTTTTAGCACTCTGGCTTAACTCCTTTTCTTCATTCTTTTCAATCGCAGTTTCCCCACTTCGTTGGTGTCCCCACCAATGAAACGATGTTAGATGCCTCTTGTGGTGTTTGCCTGTCTGATAAAAGGCTAATTTAATAAATCGTGGTTAAATTTCTATTGGCCGGTGCCATTCATATGACGTGCCATGTTGGTGGGGACACCACCATGAGGGGCGTGGTACATAAAAAAACTATGCATTTCTCTTGCACATCTCCGAAATTCTACCTAAAATTGCTAAAAATATTAGCAATTTGTGATGCCCGAAGCCAGGAAAGATACCATTGCACGTTTGCAGCAAAATATTTTGCTATGGCAGGGCTTTAAACCTCCGCAGTCAGCGCAGGAGCAGGCCTTTGGCCTGGGTGCGCTGGAGGCTGCTTTCCCCAACGGGGTTTTCCCTACAGGTGCCATACACGAGTTTCTGGTGCCCGGGCCCGAGTCGGCGGCAGCTTCCGGTGGCTTTATTGGGGGCTTGCTGGCCAAACTGATGGGGCAGCAGGGCATTTGCCTGTGGATAGGCGTATCGCGCAAGCTTTTTGCACCGGCGCTCAAGCGTTTCGGTGTCGAGCCCGACCGTATCATATTCGTTGATCTGCAAAACGAGAAGCAGGTGCTATGGGCCGCCGAAGAGGCGCTGAAATGCGGGGGCCTTGCCGCCGTAGTTGCCGAATTGCGCGAGCTGACTTTCG
>CAIPDP010000137.1 GCA_903863845.1 uncultured Mucilaginibacter sp.
CATATACGCTTACGTTAGGCTTAATCGCATAATCTACCCCTACCCTCGGCAAAAAAACCGTTTCATTCAAATTACTGCCATCGTCGGCCAAATAGTGTTCCCGGCGTAAACTAGCCAAAAAGTTCCATTTACCCACCGAGGCCTGATCCTGAACATAAATTCCCGCCGTATGGTATATATTGTCATCAACATCCGATTCATCATTATCAAACGTTGATAACTGATAGGTATTGACCGGCCGGGGCAAATATTGCGGGTTTTTTAAGCTGAAAGTGCCTACGACACCATTCCCGGCGCCATATTGCGGCAGCTCGTAGTATTGCTGTTTTAAATTCACTGCGCTTCTTATAAAATCAAAGCCCGCCAATAACTGATGGCTCACTTTGCCTGTATTCACTTTATAAGTAAAATAATTGGTCAGGGTGTTGGTATTGGTATGGTATTGGTAATTGGTATAGTAAAGGGATACCGAATCGGGCGTGATGTAGTTGTTAAAACCGTGACTAGCTACACTTTGCCGGGTAATGTAATTAAGGTAGCCAATGTTATAAGTGAGTTTTTTACTGATCTTCCAGGAGCCGGAAATGGTGGTGGCAAGATCTGTTTCGTGCAGGTAGTCGCCTGCCTGGCTGAGGGTAAGACCGATCGGGGTAGCCAACAAATTATTATTTCCATCAATACCCGGCTGTCCCTGATCGGGCAGGGTATGTATATTGGAAATTGAAAAATTGACATTCAATTTCATGCGATCATTAGGGGCAAAAGTTAAGGAAGGAGCCAGCTGGTACGATCTGGAATAAAGCTGGTTGATAAACGAATGCGTATTATCGTACCCGGCATTAAACCTGAACAACAGTGTTTTATCCGAATTTAAAGGGCCAGTGATATCTCCCTGCGCCCGGGTATGATCCCAGGTACCCCGATAGATATTGATTTCGGCACGGCTGGTATCCAATGGCTTTTTGGTTACCAGGTTGATGGTACCCCCAGGATCGCAATTGCCATACAGCGTTGCCGTAGGGCCTTTGATCACTTCCACCCGTTCCACATTAACCAGCATGGCACTGGTATAAGTAGTATTATAGCCACGAAGCCCGTCAATATCGCGCGAATTTTCGGCCCTGAATCCTCGGATGGTATATTCATCAAAACCCGAGTACTGGTTTACCCCGGCAATATCATTCATCGCGTCTTTCAAGGTCAGTTCCATCTTATCCTGTATCAGCTCTTTGGTTACGGTTGAAATTGCCTGAGGGATATCTTTCAGGGCCATTTCAGTCTTTTCGCCAAAAAACGAATACTTGCTGTTATAGCCCGAAGCAAGGCGTCCGGTGATCTCAACGTTCTCTAAAACCTGTACTTTGGCTTCGAGTTTAAGGGTGCCGATATCGAGCGTTTGGCCCTGAGCCAAATTGACCGGAAGAATAATGGTGCGTGAATCAACCGATGTGATGATCAGTGTATCTTTTAAAGCAGGCAAATTACTCAGCGTAAATCGCCCTTCATTATTGGTTACGGCTCTTTTTTTAAGTCTTTTCAGCAGCAAATTGACACCTGAAGCAGGTTTACCCTCTGTCGAAATGAATTGCCCTTTGATGTTACCGCCACCAACCTGACCCGTACTGTTAAAAGAAATAAAAAGCAAAAGATAAACAACAATTAAACTCCCTGAACCCGATATTTTACCCCGCATGCTCAAAAATTGGTTTGCCGAAGATATACAGACTTAGCTGGAAAATAAAGTGCTGTTAGTTAAAATCATCAGGGTGGGTGGTGATTTGTTAATTAGTAATTGGTTAATTAGTGATTGGTTGATTTGTGATTTGTTAATTTGTAATTTGTTAATTTGCGATTAGTTGACTTGTGATTAGGTGACTTGTGATTGGTTAATTAGTGATTGGTTAATTTGTTATTTGTCACCTGATCACTAATTACCCAGTTAACCAATCACTAGTTAACCAGTTAACTAACCACAAATTAACCAGTTAACCAATCACTAATTAACCAGTTAACCAATCACTGATCAACTAACAACCAATGTCATTCGAAGAAGCAAAGAACCGAATCGCGGCACTATCTGCCGAACTGAAAGTGCATAGCTACAGGTATTATGTACTGGCCATGCCCTCGATATCTGATTTTGAATTCGACAAATTACTGGAGGAGCTGGTAGCGCTGGAAACACAGTTTCCGGAACTGGTTGATCCGGATTCGCCTACGCAAAATGTGGGTGGTTATATCACCAAAGAATTCCAGACGGTAAAACACCGCTGGCCCATGCTATCCTTAGGCAATACCTATAATGAACAGGAATTGCTTGATTTTGACCAGCGCATCAAAAAAGCCATAGGTGACAATTTTGAATATGTTGTTGAGCTGAAGTTCGACGGCCTTTCGATGAGCCTGACCTACGAAAATGGTCATCTGGCGCGCGCTGTTACGCGTGGCGATGGCACTCAGGGCGATGTTGTGACCGAGAACGTTAAAACCATACGCAGCATACCTAAACGCTTGCACGCAGGTGATTACCCGGCCGACTTTGAGATACGTGGCGAGGTATTTATGCATCGCAAAGCTTTCGACCGGCTGAACGAAGAACGATTGGAAAACGGCGAACCCACCTATGCCAACCCGCGAAATTTTGCTTCGGGTACCATCAAATTGCAGGACTCAGCCGAAGTAGCTAAACGACCGCTGGATAGTTTTATGTATTTTCTTTATACCGAACGCCGCTTGTTTGATACCCATTGGGAAAGCCTGCAGGCTGTTAAAAACTGGGGTTTCCCGGTGAATGACGAGAGCAGGCTTTGCAGTAATATCGGCGAGGTTTTGCAATTTATTGCCGCATGGGAGAGCAAACGTTTCCATCTGAGTTATGATATTGATGGCATCGTTATCAAAGTAAATAGTTATAGCCAGCAAGAAGAATTGGGCTTTACTGCCAAATCGCCCCGATGGGCCATTGCTTATAAATACAAGGCCCAACAGGTTGAAACTGAATTGCAAAGTGTGAGCTACCAGGTTGGTCGTACCGGTGCCGTAACGCCCGTGGCCAATTTAAAACCGATATTGCTGGCGGGCACTACCGTAAAAAGGGCCACGCTGCACAATGCCAATGAGATCGTACGGCTCGACCTGCACGAAGGCGATTGGGTTTTCGTTGAAAAAGGTGGCGAGATCATTCCTAAGATCATCGGCGTTAACCTGCAAAAACGACTGGCGGGTGCTAAACCGATCCATTATATCACTAATTGCCCGGTTTGCGGTACCACGCTTGAACGCAAAGAGGGTGAGGCAGCGTTTTATTGCCCCAACGACGAAGGCTGCGCACCCCAGATCGTTGGCAAAATGCAGCACTTTACCGGCCGAAAAGTGATGAATATTGATGGCCTGGGCGACGAAACCATCGAGACGCTTTTTGAGCGTGGATTTATCCGGCATATCAGCGATATCTATACGCTGTACAGTAAAGCTGAGGAGTTGAAGCAGTTGGATCGCTTTGGCGAGAAGTCGATCAACAACATGCTTGATGGTATCGAAAAATCGAAACAGCAACCTTTTGAAAAGGTATTGTTTGGTTTGGGCATACGGTATGTTGGCGCGACGGTTGCTAAAAAACTGGCCTCCTATTTTAAATCCATCAATAACATCATCGCTGCTTCCTTCGATGAACTGAACGCCGTGGAAGAGATCGGCGAACGCATCGCCAAAAGCGTCATCGAATACTTTGACAATGCTCAGCACCGCGAAGAAATAGAAAAACTGAAAGCCCTGGGCCTGCAGTTTACTGCCGAAGAAAAAGAAGTGGTATTGGCCAGCGAAAAGCTTTCCGGTAAAAGCTTTATCATATCCGGCACTTTCTCCCGCTCTCGCGATGAGTTGAAGGACATCATTGAGCAAAACGGTGGCAAGATACTCAGCAGCATCTCCGCCAAACTGGATTACCTGGTGGCGGGTGATAATATGGGACCGGCTAAACTCGAGAAAGCCACCAAACTTAATATCCCTATAATTAGTGATGAGGAGTTGTTAGCAATGATTTGACATTCCTTTTATGTCCTTGCGAGGAATGAAATGACGTGGCAATCGCAAGGCATGCCTTTAGCCCCGTCTTGCCGTCGAGCTTTCCTCGTTCATAACCGAGCCGCGTACTTGTCTCCTTGCGATTGCCACGTCGCCCCCACTCCAAAAACCCGACGCCGGCTCCTCGCAACGACATTTTTTAATGACCCAATGACGCGCAGCAAATGACCCAAAGGACAAAGGACAAAGGACCCAATGACAAATGCCCAATGCCAAATGCCCAATGACCCAATGACGCGCAGCAAATGACCCAATAACAAAGGACAAAGGACCCAATGACAAATGCCAAATGCCCAATGACCCAATGACGCGCAGCAAATGACCCATATTTAACAACAATTAACAATATCCTGACGGTAACAATCTACAATTAAACCCATCTTCGCAATATATCTGTTACTATGAGGTTTGCATTACTTTTTATCTTTTCTGTTTGCTGTTTTGGTGCATCTGCTCAAGTTACACTTAGCGGGAAGATCAATGACGAAAATGGCGAACCGGTTCCATTCGCGAGTGTATATGTGAAGGGGAGCACTAAAGGTACGTCGGCCAATGTTGATGGTGATTATCAGTTAAAATTGCAGCCCGGCCAATATGAAATGCTTTACCGTGCAGTGGGCTACAAGCAGGTAAGCCAACCAATAGATCTTGAAAAAAATACAGTTCTAAATATCACCCTGAAGGCAGAGTTATACGAATTGGGTGCCGTTACCATTAGCGCCAGCGGACAGGATCCGGCTTATGCCATTATACGGAAGGCGATTCGCCGTCGTAAGGCACATTTAAGCGAAGTAAAAGCGTATACTGCCGAGGTTTATATCAAGGGCCTTCAGAAACTGCTGGCAGCTCCTAAAAAATTCATGGGTGCCGATATCAACCAGATCGGCCGAGAGATCGGGCTCGATTCAAACCGGCGGGGAATTATTTATTTGTCGGAATCAGAATCAAAGATCAGTTACCAATACCCGGGGCAAATACATGAGGAGATGATCTCGTCAAAATTTTCGGGCAGTAACCGGATGTTCAGTTTTAACCGGGCCAGCGACGCACGGGTCAATTTTTATGAGAACCTGCAGGATTGGGGCGGCTTAAGCAACCGCCCGCTGATATCACCCATATCAGATAATGCGCTGTTTTATTATAAATACAAGTTATTGGGTACCACCAACGAAAATGGGGTAACCATCAACAAGATACAGGTTACACCGCGCCGTGGTCACGATCCCTGCTTTGATGGTTATATTTATATCACAGATGGTACCTGGCGCATCTATGCGCTCGACCTGTATGTCACCAGTCGGGCAAATATCAACTTTGTTGATACCCTGCGCATCAACCAGCAGTTCCTGAAGATCGATTCGAATAAATGGATGCAATCGTCCAACAAGTTTGAATTTAGCGGTGGCCTATTTGGCTTTAGGTTAAAGGGGTATTTCATTTCAGTTTATAAAGATTACGACCTCAATCCAACCTTCAAAAAACACGAATTCAATGAAATACTGAACATCCCGCAAAAGGTAAATAAGAACGATTCGTTGTACTGGAACAAAGAAAGGCCCATTCCCCTAACCCTCGAAGAACAGAAAGACTATAAGAAAAAAGAGAAAATTGCCGCCCGGCTGGAGTCGAAAACCTACCTGGATTCGCTGGATAAGGCGACGAACAAAGTAACACCCGGCGGATTACTATTAACCGGTATCAATATCATCGATCGTTATAAACATGCCTTTTACCACCTCGATCCACTGGTAAGTTCGATCTTGTTTAATACCGTAGAAGGGCCTGCCCTTAATTATGGCTTTACTTACCGCAAAAGGGCAGACAGCCTGAGCAACAAAGTGTTTGGCTATGGTGCGAATGTACGTTATGGTTTTTCGGACCACCTGTTTGATGCTAATGCGAATACCACCCTGCCTTTCGGTAATTTTTACCTGAATCTCTCAGGTGGCTCAAATGTAGTTGACTTGAACAGGCTGACACCTATGTCAACCTTTGTCAATACTTTTTATACGCTTTTTGACCGGCAGAATTTCGAGAAATTGTACCAGAAAAAATTTGCTACCGCATCTTTTTCAGGAAGGATATACGGTGGCTGGCAAGCCTTTGTTACGGTTGATTGGGCCGACCGCCGTTGGATGCCCAATGCCAACAATTATAGTTTCTTTCAGCCAAAAGGGAGGCAGTTTACCTCCAATAACCCACTTGACCCGGCAAATGAAACCGCCTTATTCCCGGAAAACCAGTCGTTCAAACTGGTACTGCGCACCACCTACGATTTCAGTAACAAATACGAAACCTATCCTTTTGGCCGGAGGTATATCCCATCCGATTACCCGACGATCGGTTTGACCTTTACCAAAGGCTTTAAAAACATATTAGGTTCAGACGTGGATTATGATTTACTGGAAGCCGATATCAGCAAAGAAAATATCAATCTGGGCCTGTACGGTCGTACATCGTTCTCTATTGGTACCGGTAAATTTCTGAATGCCAACAGCCTCTATTATCCCGACTATAAGCAATTTGCAGGTAATGAAGTTTCGCTCTATAAAAGTGGTTTAAACAGCTTCCTTTTGCTGGACTATTACCGTTTCAGCACACCCGATCAATACCTGGAGGGGCACCTTGAACATAATTTCTCGGGCTTTATCACCAATAAAATACCGCTCCTCCGTAAATTAAAATTACAGGAGATCGTAGACATCAATTACCTGAGCACACCACAACTGAAAAACTATACCGAACTGGGCGTCGGCATACAATACCTGGCCTTCCGGCTGATGTATGGCACCTCATTCAATAGCGGCAGCAATATGCGCAATGGGGTCAGGATCGGCTTAAGTTTTTAACCTATTAGGCCGTGAATATATTCCGCGCTATCCTTATAGGTATCAAAATTCATCTCGACAAAGAAATTCTTAACGCCGGTCATTTTTGCTACACTAAAAAACTCCTTCCAGTCGATGATACCCTGCCCTATGGGTACCTGTTTACCATCAGCCGACCAATCGGATAAATGCGAGGAAATAAACCTGCCCGGGTATATCCTGAAATAATCGGAAGCCTTGTATCCCAGTTTGATCACTTCGGTCTGGAATTGCATTTTCACCAGTTTACCATCCAGTGCCTCTAAAATGGCGTCATAGATCAGTGTTCCATCGATCTTTTTAAACTCACCTTCATGGTTATGCAAACCGGTGATCATGCCTTCAGCTTTGATCTGTGCAGCGATCTCATTCAGTTCGGCGGCAGCTTTCTGATAATCAGCAATGGTTTTACCCGGCGTTTCCAATCCGGGCGTAACGATCTGCGTCAAGCCCAGCCCATGTGCAAAATCCATGCATTCCGAGAAATTGGCTTTGAGGTTTCCCATTCCAAAATGGCAGCTGGGGCAGGTAAGACCAGCGTCTTCAATCATTTTTTTCAGATCGGCGGACTTAACATCCGCCAGGGCCGAAAAACCCGCATCGGCATAGCCCTTAGGGTAACACATTTCGGTATATTGATAACCCAGGCCGGCCATGGTTTTCATGGTACCTGCAAAATCTTTGGCTACCATATCCCTTATCGGGAAGGTTTGGAAACCAATGGGGTGCTTAGATTTTGGCGATGCTTTGAGCAAACCGGGAAGCAGCAGCATTGCTCCTGCCCCCACGGTGCTTTGTGTGATAAATTTTCTTCGGTTCATCATAAACTATTAAATAGTTGCCGGATCCCAGCCAGTCCTGTATTCGCGTTTCAAATATTTATTTGCAGCCGGCACGTTAGTGATCATTCTGGTTGAAGCATCGTATTTCAACAGTTTTTGCGACCTTAATGAAGCAGCGTACAGGTTGACGGCTTCGGTCAATCCTTCTGCTTCAGGGAAACTGCCGGGGTATTGGGTGCCTGATTTACAGTTTTTGGCGAATAAAGTCAGCGCATCGATCATTTTACTGTGCTCGTATGAATTTATTGCGGGCACAACGGCTTTTTCTTCCTTATTTTTCTTCGAGAATAAGCGTGGATTCTGAATATTGAAGCCGGTCAGGATTTTACCCTTATCGCCAATGAACATCATACCTTCAGCTGGCAGGTCCTCTTCGCCGATAGCGATCAATTCTTCCGGTACCGTTGGGCGTATACCTCCATCCCACCAGTAAAGGTCGACCGGTGGACGATCGCCGTTTGCCGGGTATTTAAATTTAACCGTACAGCCCGAAGGGAACGAAAAATCATTATGAACAAAATTAGGTGTATGGTCGCCCATACCTACATAATGGGTAAGGTTGGGTACTACAATTTCGGGTGAGGTAAGTTTTAGCGCATTAAATACGGTCCACAAACTATAGTGTCCCATATCGGCCATCGAACCTCCGCCGAAATCGTACCAGCCGCGGAACACCATATTGGTGAAGTTGGGCGAGTAAGGCCGGTCAGCTTCCGGACCCAACCATAACTGCCAGTCGAGCCCATCGGGTATTGGTACATACTCGGTAGGCAAAGTTGGGTACTGCGGCCATACCGGGCGATTGGTCCAGTTATGTACCTCTTTCAGTTTGCCAATTTTTCCGGCATTTATCCATGCCATTACCTGGTCCATCGATCCGTTAGAATCCCAGGGCACCAGGTGGGTAACTATATTGGGTTTCTGGCGCGCCAATTCGATCACTGCTTTACCTTCCAATAAGCGGTTAGAAACCGGTTTATGCATCAAAACGTGTTTATTTCGTTTCAGGGCAGCAATAGCAAACAAGCCATGCAGGTGGTCGGGTGTCATGATCTTAACTGCATCCAGGTCTTTTTCTTTTTCCAGCAGTTCGCGGTAGTCTGCATAGGCATTACAGGCTTTGTAGTTGTCGGCCTTGCGGATATTGCCATAAAAAGCATCTACCACATTTTTACCCACTTCCCTGCCACCAGGTATGATATTTTCGCCGCCGGGTAGCCAGTCGGGCTGGTTGATCGCTTTCCTGATCTCATTACGTAGACCGTTTTTGTCCCAGTCACGATAGCCCACCGCATCCCTGTTGGGATCGCATACGGCTATCACCTGCACGTCAGTCACGGCCAACAAAGGCAGCAACTCACGCAGTCCCTGGGTACCGCAGCCTACATAAGCCATGGTTAGTTTATCGCTGGGTGCAATAAAACCGGTGCCCCCCAAAACATGCCGGGGTACGATACTAAAAGCCAATGCCCCTGCACCAGCTACCTTGATGAAATTTCGGCGGTCGATCGCCCCGGGTTTTGCGGCTGATTTTTTACCAGCATCGGGATCAATCCCATTTTTTGAGATCTCTTTTTTCATATGATTGGTTTATAATTGGCGGGATAGCAAATACTCTTAAAGTTGCCAAAAAAAAATGGCAAAACAATCAAAATAATTTCATCCGTTTCGAACACTGTTGTTTATATAAGCTTGTATATGTTGACATTGCAGCTTTTTAACACACAGAAAAAACAAATTATTATCTTAGCGTCCTTTTTACAATGAATATGAACAAATTTTACGGCACGGGCGTAGCCATGGTAACCCCCTTTCATGCTGATGGTGAGGTAGATTACGAAGGATTACGCAGACTGATCGATTTTTTAATTCAGGGCGGGGTTGAATACCTCGTATCGCTGGGTACAACAGGTGAAAGCGTTACGCTGAGTAAGGATGAGAAAAAGAAGATATGGTCATTTACCGCCGAAGCGAATAACGGTCGCGTTCCATTGGTGGCCGGTATAGCCGGCAACAATACCGCCGAAGTTGTAAACGAAATTAAAGCTTTCGATACCAAAGGGTATGATGCCATTCTTTCGGCCAGCCCTAATTATAATAAACCTACCCAGGAAGGCGTTTACCAGCACTACAAGGCCATTGCCGAAGCTTCGGCACTTCCCGTCCTGTTATATAATGTTCCGAGCCGCACGGGCAGCAATGTTTCGGCCGAGACAACGGTACGCCTGGCCAATGATTTCAAAAATATTATTGGCATAAAGGAAGCCTCCGGCAATTTTGATCAGCTTAACCAGATCGCACGGGATAAACCGGCCGACTTTCTATTGATATCGGGTGATGACCCTATTTCTTTACCTATGATGGCTTTGGGGTCTGTAGGTATAATTTCTGTGGTGGGTAATGCCTTGCCACGCGAGTTTTCCGACATGATCAGGCTTGGTCTTAAAGGCGATTTCAAAGCAGCACTAACCGGACATTCCTCATTTATCGACTTTACCCGGATGATGTTTGCGGAAGGCAGCCCCGCAGGTGTAAAAACTGCACTTAAAGCCAGGGGTATTTGCGGCGATACGGTAAGATTACCCCTGGTACAGGTTAGCGTCAGCCTTGCTGCCAGGATCGTGGCCGAAACTCAAAAATTAGCCAAATAAAAAACCCGCAGGGTTGAGCTGCGGGCTTTTAGTGATAAAGCACGGCTAATTCCTTATGCTTTGTTTTTTGATTCCTGAATTTCCAGGCGAATTGCTTGAGCTAAATTTTTGAGTTCTTGCAAGCCTTTACGTACACGCGTGCCAGCTGCGCTGTTACCTTTGTTGTAAAATTTGTCAGCATCGGCTTCTAAAGACGCAACAAGGTTCTTTACTTCAGTAAATTTTTTCATTTGATTACTCCTTTTAAATATTGAGGTTTTATTGTTTTAATTAAGCTAATCTAATTTCTTTTTATCTAAAAAAAAACTTTTGCCTATAAAAAATATGGCCCTAACAGTGCTTTTTTTCCACATTTCTTATAGCTAATCACCCGGCGCCGATTTTAATAAGCGATAATATCATTAATAAAAAAATAATATATATCGAGAAATTTCCGATTTAATAAATTAATTATCTTGAAGTTAAAAATAACACCTATTTTACATTAAATACATTTAATACCCCATTAAATTAAAATATTGTTGATAGCAATACGTAAACCATAATTATACTATAGTTTTTAATATTAGAGGGTGATTTTGGTGAATTTTTATCACCAATTCACCAAAAAGCGTGTTGGCCCAGGCAAACCACTTGCGTGTAAAATCGGTTGGATTATCCTGATTGAACGATTCGTGCATAAATCCGGTGCCTGCATGGGTATTTTTTAGCCATTTCAAACAGGTTTTAATTTCAGCTTCGTTGGTAGACGTAATTGCCCGCACAATAATACTCATTGGCCAGATATAGCCCAGTCCAACATGCGGACCGCCGATACCCTCGGCTGCTTTACCCCTGAAAAAGTATGGATTTGATCGGCTTAATACAAATCTTCGCGTATTTTCATAGAGGGGGGCATTCGATCTTATGGCGCCAAGGTAAGGCAACGACAACAGGCCGGGTACATTGGCATCATCCATAAACAACTGGTTACCAAAACCATCCACTTCGTAGGCTAGTATCCTGCCATGCACCGGGTGGTTACCGATCGCATATTTTTGAAGCGCAGCCGAAACTTCTGCTGATAAAGCCCGGCATTGCGCAGCAGTAGCATGATCATGAGCTATTTGTTCAAACATTTCAGCCAGCTGGTTTAAGCTGAGTACCGCGAAATAATTAGAAGGCACTAAAAATGGATAGATCGTGGCATCATCAGAAGGCCTGAAAATAGAACAGATCAAGCCAACCGGTTTAACAGGGTTACCATAGCCGTCATTGGGTGCGGTATCGCTGGCAACCGCAGTAGTACGTTGGAAATGATAAGGTCCCCTGCTGTGTTTCCGTTGTTGAACTTTAAACGTTTGCAATATCAATTTGCCCGCATTTTGCCAATCGGTATCAAAAAAGCTGGCATCACCGCTTATCTTCCAATAGTTATAAGCCAGCCGAACCGGGTAACAAAGCGAATCTACTTCCCATTTACGTTCATGCAGTTCGGGCTTCATGTCGGTTAGGTCTTTGTCCCATTCGCTGCCGGTAGCTTTTTCGTTGAAAGCATTAGCATAGGGGTCGATCTGGATACATTTGGCCTGCCTGTTCAATACGCCAAGGATCAGGTTCTTTAATTGCGCGTCTTTTTTGATGAGCGGCAAATAGGGCCAAACCTGCGCCGAAGAATCCCGCAACCACATGGCATCGATATCGCCGGTAATTACAAAGGTATCTGGCCTGCCATCGTTCATTTTAAATTTAACGGTGGTATCCAGCGTATTTGGGTAGCAATTTTCAAACAACCAGGCGATCTCGGGATCTTTGATGTCCGCCTTTACACTGGTGATGGTATTTTCAACAGCTGTACTGGTGAAACGCCGTAAGTTGGGGCTCAACCGTTTGCTTTCAAATTGCTGTACCTGAGAAAACCAGGCAGGTCTTAAGCCTAAGCCCAGGCCGGTTGCGGTAAGTCCATTTAGCTTGATAAAATCGCGACGGTTGATCATATTGGTTAATATTGGTAGCTTAAAAATAAAAAAGCCTTTCGTATAACCGAAAGGCTTCTCAAAATGTTTTAAAGTTGATTAAGCAACAGCCATTTTTTTCTCTTTATAAAAACCGTCTTTCAATTTTACTGCTACTTCGCTGAAGGCATCTATCGTACGATTAACATCCTCAATTGAATGAGCCGCCGTAGGGATCAGGCGCAGTTCGATCAAACCTTTAGGAATAACCGGATAAACTACGATCGAACAGAAGATACCATAGTTTTCGCGCAGGTCGCGGGTCAGACTTGTAGCTTCATTCAATTCACCTTTCAAAAACACCGGTGTCACCATGGTATTGGTGATGCCAATATCAAACCCGTTGTCGATCAGGCCTTGCTGCAAAGCTTTGGCAACTGCCCACAATTGGGTGCGTAATTCAGGTTTTGATTTTAATAATTCGAAACGTTTCTTTAATCCCAATACCATTGGCATCGGTAATGCCTTGGCAAAGGTCTGCGAACGCATATTATAACGCAGGTAGCTGATGATGGGTTTATTTGAAGCCACGAAAGCGCCAATCCCGGCCATTGATTTAGCAAAAGTACCGAAGTAAATATCGATATCGTCTATACAATTCTGTTCTTCGTGGGTACCGGCCCCGGTTTTCCCCATGGTACCAAAACCATGTGCGTCATCGATCAGCAGGCGGAAACTAAATTTCTTTTTAAAAGCAATGATCTCTTTGAGTTTACCCTGTGCGCCCGACATACCAAATACTCCTTCGGTGATAGCCAGGATACTGCCACCTGTTTGACCAACAAGGCGGGTTGCATGCTCCATCTGCTTTTCAAAGCTATTGATATCATTATGTTTAAACACAAAGCGCTTACCCATATGCAAACGTACACCATCAACGATACAGGCATGCGACTCGGCATCGTATACGATCACGTCGTTGCGGTCAACCAATGCATCGATGATCGAAACCATACCCTGATAGCCATAGTTCAGGAGAAAGGCCGATTCTTTGCCAACAAATGCTGCCAGATCATTTTCCAATTCTTCATGATGCAGCGAATTGCCCGACATCATGCGGGCACCCATAGGGTAAGCCATACCATAATCAGCGGCTGCCTGTGCGTCGGCGGCCCTTACTTCGGGGTGATTAGCAAGGCCAAGGTAATTATTCAGGCTCCAAACCAAATGCTCTTTGCCATTGAACATCATGTGCGGCGCTATCTCTCCTTCCAACCTGGGAAACGAAAAATAGCCATGCGACCATTCCTGGTGCTGCCCGATAGGGCCACCCATTGTTTTCGATATCTTTTCAAACAGATCCAAATCGCTTTCTTCTAAAATAAAATACAAATATAACCCTTACCGGGGCTTTTACCAAAGCCTATTACTATTTATGATGTTAACCGGTGTTTCAATTCGCTTTTTGGCGTTATTTAGCTGATGTAAATACGCACAAAACAAAAAAAGACACAATTAAATGTGCCTCTTCTCCTAATTTATTAACTGTTTATTCTGAAATGCAAATCCACATTAGTCGACATTATCGTGCAGGAACGAGTTATTGTTCTTGATCTCAATATTGCCTTCTTCATCCTGCAGAAGCGAGAATCTGGATACCTGGCTTTCGTCCGAAAGTGGTGTTTGCTGCAGCGCGATCTCTTTGCGCTTGTAGGCGGGCACATTTTCCAGCTCCTGGATATTACCCGTGCGAAGCTTCATGCTCAGATCCTTTAAACGCATGATACGCTCCCGCGACTTACGCAATTGCTCTTCAATTGATTCATCAGTTTTATGATCATCAGCACCAATTACCGGCTCTGGTTCAGGCTCTGGTTCGGGTAATGTCTCTTTTACCGGCTCAAACTGCATTACTGAATCTGCTATCTTAAAGGTAAACTCTTCGGTCGCTTCCGGTTCAAAAGTTGGGGCTTCTTCTGTTAGGTTATGGACGATCGTTTCACTAACTTCCTCTTTAGCACCAAACAGATCGAACAAGCCAGCCTGTTTTTGTTCTTCTTTAGGTTTGATATAGGGCTCCGATGGGTTAACCTCAGTCGGTTTTACCACATTGATAAATTCGTTGACCACAGGTTTTACCAGGTTGTTGCTTTCGGGCACCAGCATGGATATTACTTTTTTATTGCTTTGTTCTTTTTCGCGTTCGTCTTTGGTCTGAAAACCGGTTGCAATAATCGTTACAGAAAGTTTATCACCCAA
Organism: uncultured Mucilaginibacter sp.; assembly: GCA_903863845.1. GTDB lineage: Bacteria > Bacteroidota > Bacteroidia > Sphingobacteriales > Sphingobacteriaceae > Mucilaginibacter. Next base: position 14,637 of record CAIPDP010000137.1, read on the forward strand.
AGCCTCATCGCGGCAATTACCCCAAATAAGGTCAGCAGCCAAACCAGCTTCTTCCTGGATAAAATCAGTGATCACACTCACTTCATCCATGGTTACTTCTTTCTCGCCCGAACTGATATTTAACAGGATATAACGTGCACCTTCAATCTCGTTATCTTTTAATAAAGGCGATAACAAAGCACCTTCTACTGCCTTTAATGCCCGATTTTCGCCTTCGGCAGAAGCACTACCCATGATGGATACGCCGCTGTCTTTCATTACTGTACGCACGTCCTTAAAATCAACGTTGATATAGCCCGGCAGGGTAATGATCTCGGCAATGCCTTTCGCAGCGGTGGTCAATATATTATCGGCCTGGGCAAATGCAGATCCTAATGTAAGGTTTCCAAATACTTGTCTTAATCGGTCATTTGAAATTACCAGGAACGAATCGACATATTTTTTCAGTTCTTCCAAACCTTCTTCTGCCTGCATCTTACGACGCTTTCCTTCGAAAGAAAACGGAGTAGTGATAATGCCGACTGTTAAAATATCCATTTCACGGGCTGCTTTCGCTATGATCGGACTTGCACCTGTTCCGGTGCCACCGCCCATACCTGCCGTAATAAAAAGCATTTTAGTGTTTGGTCCAAGCATCTGCTTGATGTCGTCGATGTTCTCGATCGCCGAGTTTTTTCCCACTTCCGGTATAGAACCTGCACCCATCCCCTCGGTTAAACTAGCACCCAATTGTACTTTATTTGGAATAGGGCTCAGCTCTAAAGCCTGAGCATCGGTGTTACAGATAATGAAATCCACACCGGTTATTCCCTGTTTGTACATATGGTTCACCGCGTTACCACCGCCACCGCCAACACCAATTACTTTGATGATAGACGATTTTTCTTTTAACATCTCAAACTGCATATTCCTATTTCTCAGCTAAATATGAACGACCTATAATAAATTTAACCTATCTGTAATATTATTACTTTTTCAACAATGTTTTTCCACAATTGTCAATATTGTGGAAAAGTTGCTGAATGTGAATAATTCCGGATTATTTCAGGAAATCCTCATCTTTTATGTCGTCCTTAATAAATTTACGACCGGTTTCCAACAGCTTGCCAAATAAGCCGAAACGCTTGTCTTCAGCATACTTGGTCTTCTCGGTCTTCACCGTTGTATTTACCGGCACCTCGTTATATTCTATTTTCTGTATACCTTTTATCAACAAACCGATACCGGTAGCAAAAGTTGGGCTTTGTAATTCTTCATATACAGGCTTAGGAAGCACTTCGTTCTTAGCCAGGTGTTCGTTAGGATAACCTACACGGCAATCCAATCCGGTTACATATTCAACCAACTGGGGTAAATGTTTTAGCTGTGCCCCGCCGCCGGTGATCACGATACCGGCGATCAGTTTTTTCTCGTAGCCAGATGATTTGATCTCATAATACACATGCTCGACAATCTCTTCCATCCGCGCCTGAATCACATAAGCGAGATTTTTAACTGATATTTCTTTTGGCTCGCGACCCCTTAATCCGGGTACGCAAACAATCTCGTTTTCTTTATTTTCTTCAGCCAATGCCGAACCAAACCTAACTTTCAGTTGTTCGGCAATGTTACGCATCACTGAGCAGCCTTCGCGGATATCCTCTGTAACACTGTTTCCACCGAAGGGGATAACAGCCGTATGCCTGATGATACCTTCATGGAAGATCGCAACATCGGTAGTGCCACCGCCGATATCCACCAATACCACCCCTGCTTCTTTTTCTTCATCGCTTAATACAGATTCTGAGGACGCCAGGGGCTCTAAGATCAGTTCCTGGCTTTCGAGTCCGCCTTTGTTGACACATTTAACAATATTCTTGATAGCAGTCACCTGGCCCGAAATAATATGGAAATTAGCTTCCAGCCTTACGCCTGCCATCCCGATCGGATCTTTGATACCGGGTTCATTGTCGACTGTAAATTCCTGAGGCAATACGTGTATGATCTCTTCGCCCGGGGGCATCACCAGGTTGTACATATCTTCAACCAGCTTATCAATATCCTTTCGGCTGATCTCGTATTGCAGGTCGCGACGGGTAATTAGCCCTCGGTGCTGCAAACTTTTGATGTGCTGTCCAGCTATACCCACGTTTACCACTTTTATGTCGACGTTGGATTGCGAACCGGCTATTTCAACAGCCTGAATAATACCCTGTACGGTTTTATCGATATTTGAAACCATCCCGCGGGTAACCCCTGCTGATTCAGCCTTACCGATTCCCAAAACCTCAATTTTTCCGTTCTTACTCCGGCGGCCCACAATGGCACAAATTTTTGTGGTACCGATGTCTAATCCAACCACGATTGGTGAACTTTTTTCCTGTGTCGAACTCTTGTCCATATTAATTTACTATTTGCGATGTGTCTTTTTTAAATTTTAATGAATCGTGCTTAAGCGCAGCTTTTAGCGAATCCTTTTTAAAGTTGTCATTTTTTATACCTACCACCTGGTTAGCATATTTGATATTGATCGTTTTATACCGGTCCCATCCCACCTGCGGAATGGCTTTTTTATAAAACGTAAGCAGGTTACTAAACTTAGTTTCCAGCGAATCGGCATTACCCAGCAATATCCTGTTGGTGCCTACCCTTGGAATAAGTTCTATCTGATGATCCTGGTCGACATATATCTGCGCTATCTGGTCGCTCCATAACGAATCTTTACTGATAAAATCAGCCGTCCTGTATATTTCCCGTGCTATTTCGGTATGTAGTGTATCAACTTTGCTTCCAAAAACCTCGTCGATATAACCATTGGCAGCTATTACCCTCGCGGTAAAATTGTTTGATAATGGAACCTTTAACCCATGCTGATCGATATAGAAATTCTGATCGAACTGGTTCATCACCCGCAAAATCGGCTGACGCTGACTGATCTCTACCCTTATGATCCCATCCATATCTGCATAAACAGTGGCCGACTCGATAAAGGCATTTGCTTTCAAGCGTTGCTCCAGCAGGTGTATATTGATGTCTTTTAATTTACTGCCAATTAATTTATGCTGTTTTATTCCCAGTATATTATCTACCTCCTCACGGTCGATGAAGTATTGGTTGCCCGGAATATAAACTTTTACATCCTTGCAGGTAACTTCGGCCTTTTTGTATTCAATAAAACTCATTAAAGTAACCAGTCCCCCCAGACTGATCAGCCAGAGAGATCCAAATAAAATATGCTTCCAGATTTGTTTTTTAAACATTTTCTAATGCACTTTTAAGTGGTTGAACCAATTGGTCGATATCACCTGCACCCACTGTTAAAAGTAGTTCAGGTTTTTCAATTTGCACCAGATCAACCGTTTCTTGTTTTCCACATTTCCGTTTATTCCACAATTTCATGCGCTCCAGTATCATCTCCGCATTCACCCCTTCTATCGGCATTTCGCGGGCCGGATAAATATCCAGGATGATCAGCTCATCCGACAGATCAAGCACCTCGGCAAAGGCATCGGCAAAATCACGGGTCCGGGTAAATAAATGTGGTTGAAAAATAGTGGTCAGTTTTTTACCCGGATATAATTTCCTGATCGAACTGATCGCTGCCCTCAACTCCTCGGGGTGATGGGCATAATCATCGATATAGATATGTTCTTTCGACTTTAATATATATTCAAAACGCCTTTTTACACCCTTAAATGAGGCAAGTGCATTTTTGATCAGTTCTGGATCGACCCCCAACAGCAAGGCAGCTTCAATGGCAGCCGTTGCATTTTCAACATTGTGTAAACCTGCTATACCCAGCTTAATATCTTTGATCCCGACGTTATCATTTTTAAAGTCGAAATAAAAATCGCCACCTTTCACTTGGACATTAAGCCCCCGTACATCAGCTGGACCTTTAGCACTATAGGTAATGCCGGAGGTAAGCGGAAGATCTTCGTGAAAGATCAGCGTGCCTCCGTCTTTTATTTGCGAAGCGAACTGGATGAACGATTCGGTCAATTGATCATGGTTACCGTAGATATCCAGGTGATCGGCATCCATAGATGTTATAACAGCAATGTTTGGATACAGGGTAAGGAATGAACGATCATACTCATCAGCTTCAACCACTACAATATCATTGTTACCAAACAACACGTTGGTACCATAATTGGAAGCTATACCACCTAAAAAAGCAGAACAATCTTTGCCTGAATCTTTCAGGATATGAGCAAGCAGGCAGGAGGTGGTTGTTTTACCATGCGTTCCCGCTATAGCTATTGTGAACTTAGTTTTGCTGATCAAACCCAAAACCTGTGATCGCTTTAGCAATTCAAATCCATTATCACGGAAGTAGTTATAAATAGCAGAATCGCGAGGAATAGCAGGTGTGTAGATGATGAGTGTTGATGGATCGGGGTTTTTAAAGCTTAAGGGTATCCAATCTTCACGGTCGTCAAAAACCACTCTTATACCCTCGTTATGTAACTGATCGGTTAACGCTGTAGCTGTTTTATCATAACCGCAAACAATACAACCGAGGTGCGCAAAATACCGCGCAAGACCGCTCATGCCAATGCCACCAATTCCGATCAGGTAGACTCTTTTGATATTTTGCAGTTCCATTTTTTACGCTTTAATATTTACTCCTTTATATTAACTCATCAAGCTAATTGACCGCTTTCAACCCAGCGATATTCCGCGCTTCGTTGCTAATTACTTCTATCTATCATGGCAAAAACTTCCTTTGCTATGCTGATATCGGCATCCGGTCTGGCCAGTTTGCTGATATTTTCGCTCAATTCCTTTTGCTTTTTATTGTCTTCCAACAAAGCAACAGCCGCGGGTATCAATTCATCCAATGCCTGTTGATCAGCAATGTACAGTGCTGCATTTTCTATAACCAGCGTTTGTGCATTCCTGGTTTGATGATCCTCGGCTACATTAGGCGATGGCACCAATATCACTGGCTTACCAACAATGCAAAGCTCAGCTATCGTACCGGCTCCTGCTCTTGATATGATCACATCGGCAGCTGCATAGGCCAGATCCATCCGGTTAAGGAACTCCAGGATACATAGATTTGGATGCGGATCTTTACCCATCAAAGCCACCACGTCCTGGTAGTAATATTTACCGGTTTGCCAAATCACTTGCACATCTGCATCCACGATCATATCCAAATGCCTGATCACACTTTCATTCAATGTGCGAGCCCCCAGGCTACCACCCGTCACCAGTATCGTTTTCTTTTCAGGCGACAGCTTAAATTCTTTTATAGCGGCTTCCCGCTTACCCGCAATATCAACCGATTGCCTGCGTACCGGGTTGCCTGTTTTGATGATCTTGCCTTGCGGGAAAAATGCCTCCATACCATCAAATGCAACGCATATCTTTTCCGCCTTTTTACCCAGTCGTTTGTTTGTTATACCAGCGTAGGAGTTTTGCTCCTGGATTAGCGAGGGCACACCTTTTAATGCAGCCGCATACAACAATGGTCCGGATGCATAACCGCCAACACCCACCGCTGCATCTGGCTTAAATTCGGCAATGATCTGCCGGGCTTTTAAAACACTGCCCAACAATTTAAAAGGAAGTGATAGGTTTTTCAATATTGATCCGCGTTGTATTCCTTTAATATCCAAACCGATGATCTTATAGCCTGCAGCAGGCACCCTTTCCATTTCCATCCTCCCCAAAGCACCAACAAAAAGGATCTCTGTTGAAGGATCCAATTCCTTCAAAGCATTAGCAATTGATATCGCCGGGAAAATATGCCCGCCGGTACCTCCTCCGCTGATGATTATCCTTTTATTTTTCAATTCTTTGTTAGTCATTTGCTGCGTGTCATTGGGTCATTGGGTCATTGATAATTTGAAGATTTGATAATTTGAAAATTTGAAAATGCCATTAACTTCCCGATAGTTATTGGGACAAACTTTTAAGCCGTCGCCAGTTCAACTTCACGTATTTCGCCTACTACTACTTTTTTGGGCTCATCTATATCCCTGCTTACTGACAGGATGATACCGAACGCTATACTGGTAAACAGTATCGATGTTCCGCCCATACTCACCAGTGGCAAAGGCACACCCGTAACCGGACCCAATCCTACCGCTACCGCCATATTCGCAAAGGCCTGTATGGTCAAGCTGAAACTCAAACCCGCCGCCAGTAGGGCCCCGAATGCTTTTGGCGCCCTTGTTACTATTTTGATACATCGGTAAAGCAGGAAGAGGTAAATACCAATTAACGCTATACCTCCTAACAAGCCATATTCTTCTATAATAACAGCATATATCTCATCAGAAAATGCTTCGGGCAAAAAATTCTTTTGCTCGCTGTGTCCAATGCCCTTGCCGAAAATACCGCCATTAGCAATAGCCATTTTTGCGTGGTCAGACTGAAATGACTTATCTGGATTTGCTTTTTCGGGGTGCAGGTAGGTTTCCATCCGGTTGCGGTAAACATGCCTCCGCGGACCGAGGAAAATCACTCCGGCAAATAAAACCCCACCTGCCAAACAGGTGATCGCGATTTGTTTGATACTGATACGACCGATGATCAGCAATAATATACTTACACCAAATAACATCAACGCTGTCGACAAGTTGGCCAAAGCGATGAGTACGAAAACCAAACAAACCGTCCCCATGATTGGGATGAACGACTCTTTTACATTTTTTATATTTTCCTGCTTGCGCGATAAAGTACGTGCCAG
>CAIPDP010000138.1 GCA_903863845.1 uncultured Mucilaginibacter sp.
AAGCTCCATCGCGACGGATGGTTGCATTCAACAGGTAACGGTCGGCATAGGAATAGTTAACCCTTGCAAACTCCGATAACTGCGTATAGAGCAATTGATCAGATGGTAGGCGGTTGTACGTAACGTTTGCACCTGCAGGGAACGATGTATGTAAATTTCCGCTCGATTTATAGCTTACGCTGTCGGCGAAGGCATCGGCATAATCCGTCTCGTTGCGTTGCGCACTGTAGCCCGCCAAAGCAGTGATCTTATTTTTGCCGATCGTTTTGTTATAGGTCAGCGTACTTTCCCATATCCAGTTGCGGTTTTCGGTGTGGTTCAGATCCAACGATGATGTGGTGCTTTGCTGACCGCCTGTGGCATAATAGATCGGCGTATAATCCCGCACTTCAGCCTGGCCGATATCGAAACCGTAACTGGTTCTAAATTTCAGACCCTTTACGATCTCGTATTCACCGTACACGTTGCCGGTAAATTTCTTGTTGCTCGAACGCTGGTTAAAGAAATCGATGGTCGCTTGGGGGTTGTAGTTTGCGCCACCACCCACGTTGTAGTCGGAAGGGTCGCCATATTTTCCATTGGCGTAAAATACCGGTACAATTGGAGCAGCAGTATATAACTGGTGAAAGATACCGCCATTAATGTCCTTCGAATCGCTTGAAAGCAAATTGACGTTGATACCCAGTGTCAGGTTTTTCACCGGTTTGTATTCGTCGGCAATGTGAACCGTATAGCGCTGATAGTTATTTGTTTTTACGATACCATCCTGGTCGAGGAAACCAAAAGATACGTCATACGTATTGGTCGCCGAACCTCCGCTTAACGAGATCGCATGGTTGGTTACAAATGCATTGCGCAAAATCTGTCCGTACCAGTCGGTTCCTTTGCCATAGGCATTAGGGTTGGTACTGAAAGCTGGTGTAATGCTATTGTCGGCATATAGTTCGTTGATGAGGGTTGCATATTCGGCGCCATCAGCCATTTTAACCTCGTTGGTGGCAGCCTGCCAGCCCACGTATGCATTGTAAGCTACAGTAGGTTTTCCGGCCCGACCATGTTTGGTAGTGATGATGATCACGCCGTTTGCCGCACGAACACCATATATAGCGGTGCTTGACGCATCTTTTAATACCGTCAGGTTATCGATGTCATTCGGGTTCAGGAAGCTGATATCACTATACCAAACGCCATCCACTACAAACAAAGGCTGTGTGCCGCCGTAAACCGTGCCCATACCGCGGATATTGATCTCTGGCGACGAACCGGGTGCGCCGTTGGCGATAATTTCAACGCCCGCAACCTTTCCTTCCAGAGCGCTGGTGGCATTAGTAGACGCTTGTTTGGTTATTTCGGTTCCGCTTACGGTAGCTACCGCGCCGGTATTATCAACTTTGCGCTGCGTGCCGTAACCTATTACCACCACTTGCTGCAGGTCGTTTGCTTTGACCGCCAGTTTAATGTTAATAACTGTTTGTTGGTTTACCGGGGCTTCCTGCGAAACATAACCAAGGTAGCTGAACACTAATGTCGCATTTGAAGGAGCGCTTAGGCTATACCCTCCGTTTGCGTCGGTTTGGGTACCATTGTTGGTTCCTTTAACAGTAACAGACACCCCGATAAGTGTCTCGCCGGTAGCGGCATCTGTTACCCGGCCTTTTATGGCTACATTTTGAGCATGTGCCGGGATGACCTGAAGGAAAAACAATAATACCAAACCCGAAAAAGTAAAAATTTTTCTCATGTGGTAATTAGATAAATAGATAAGTAAATAATTGGTTGTTATACTGTACGAAGTTTGTGAGATAATACTTTCTTAACAAATAATAGTACTCTACATTAATACATCATTTAAAAAGTTTGTATCTCATGTACAGGCAACAGGTCGGGTAATAAATTGTTTTTCAGTGTGTTGTAATTTAATAGTGTAAAAATTACATACTACACTAAAGAAGTAGGATACAATAAGTTAACAATGGCTTATGAGAGGTAATGATGTAGTATTAAAGCTCCATGAGAAACTCTACCAGGTTCTTATCGTGCTCCAGATCGAGCTTTTTACGGAGGCGGTAACGGCGTATTTCGACGCCGCGGAGGGAAATATTGAGTAAAGAAGCAATTTCCTTGCTGCTCATGTTCATTCTGAGGTAAGCGCAGAGTTTAAGATCGTTGGGCACAAGATCGGGATGGTGTACTTTGAGCTTTTTGAAGAAATTTTCGTGCGCTTCATTGAAACTGCTTTCAAACAGGTTCCAATCGCGCTCATCGCTCATGCCATCGTCAATTACTTTTTGAATGCGTTTTAACTGATCGGCAGACAATGGTTTACCCGAAGCGTCTTTTAAATGCGTTATTTCTTCACTGATCTTTTGCAGCAATTCATTCTTATAAACGATGTTCATAGCGGAATTAGCCAGTTCGCGGCTTTTGCTGGCCAGATCGGCTTGTAATTGTTCGTTTTTGATCTTTACGATACGTTGTTCATTTGCGATTGCCTCCTGGCGGATGATCTCTTCCTGCTCTGTTTTTAGTTTATCAACAATGTGCTGTTGATGGCGTTTAAGCTTTATGCGGTAAAAAAATTGTACCAGGTAAAAACCCAGGATACACAACAGCATGTAAATCCCGATAGCGATCTTGCCGGCATACCAGGGCGGCAAAACGGTAAAAGAAATAACGGTTTCAGGCGAAATATTTTGATCGTCGACACGGGCACGTACTTTGAAGTGATAAGAACCCCGGTCGAGGTTGGTGAATTCTTTTTGTGTCTGACTGCTCCAGTCAGACCATGTGCGGGAATATCCTTCCAGGTAATATTGGAATCTTACTTTGCCCTGCCGGTAATAGGGGAGTGAGAATGATATTCGTATGTTGTTTTGAGCATAGGGAATCTCGATCTCGCTCGCCGAGTCGACCGCCTGGATGGTCCTTGTCTTATCGGTAATGTCTTCAAATTTTCGGATCAGCACCTCGGGTACGTGAAGGTCAATATTATTATGTTTATCGGCATCGTTTAAAATAGCAAAACCGTCATCTACACCGAACAAATAAATTGCACTGCTGATACGGCTGATACTCTCATAATTATGGAGCATGCGACCATCCAGGATACTGAACCGGTTTGAGTCGATCTCCAACTTACCGGGCGAAGAAAAATCTGCCAATGCAACCCTACCGTGGCTGATGAGCCAGTATTTTTTATCCTGTGCCGGAATGATCTTATTTGAAGTGGCAAATGTGCCCAGTTTATTGTTTAGTTGCTGGTATTTATAAAAATGGTCGCTGATATCGTCATAAACGTAAAAGCCCGAGTCGGAAGAAAATACGATGCGGTTATCAAGGTTAAAGGTATTCACATTATAGTTGCCGGGTAAGCCATAGCGGGTATCGTAATACTTCACTGAATTGGCTTTTTGCAGATCGTTACTGAGTGTTATTTTATAAATGCCCCGGTAGGCATGAGTAACCCATAGTTGCCCTTTACTGTCTTGTTCGACGTACCGCGAAGGTTCGGCAAAACCATCAATTTTATGATCGAATACCCAATTGCCAGCAGCGTCTTTTTTATACAATATTAACCCGGTATAGGTCCCCTGGATCAGTTTATCCGGGTTGAATTTTTTTACCGTCCAGCCGCCGCTTATTTCGGTAATATTTGACAATGCTGAGCCGCTAACCTGGTAAGTGCCGGCATTATGGCCGCATAGTAGCCGGCCATCCTGAACTGACAGTTCCCAAACCTGCCCCTGTGAACCCGGGATCAATTTAAAATCGAAAGATTGGAAGGCTTTGCGGTTTGCTTCATCCTGCCAGTCGCTGTAAAAAAGCCCCTGATTGGTGCCTAAATAGATCTTTCCGCCGAAAATTATGCTCGAATAGACTGTGCCGAATCGCCCGGTTTTGTCGAAATAAAAATAGAGCGGCGAATTTACCTCGATACGATCGATTCCATTGTCGAGCCCGGCCCAAAGGTTCTGCTCATTATCGGTGTACAGACTCAGCACCGTGTTGTTTTGCAGCCCGCTGGCTTTGTTGATCTGTTGTACCACATTACCAGCGGTATCAATAACGATGATGCCGTTGAGAATGGTTCCGAAAGCAAAATATTTGCCGGGAATGACAGCGCCATTATTTAATTGGTAGGTTCTTAAAAAATCATTTGCGGGGCTGTTGAGGGGAACGAATCGTTTATCATCGAAAACAAACAAACCGGAATGCGCGGTGCCTATCAGGTATTTATTATGCGGAAATGGCAATATGGATAAAATGCCACTTTTACCCAAAATATTGCTGCCGGCTATATAGCTTAATTTGCAGTTCTTCAATTCGAACAGGCCGGCGTTTACTTCCTCGACGAAATAGCGTTTGCCGACTTTAAACAGGAATAGGAAAGGGTTGGGTGCATTGATTGCCGTGATACGCCCCCCGGCATAAATAAATATGGACCCGAACGACTGAAAAATAATTTGCTTATCGTCAATGTATATCTTCCAGATCTCTTCGTTCATTGGCTGATATTGCTTGGGAATAAGCGACACCAGCGAATGGTATTGAAACTGGCCCTGTTGGTTATTTTGCCAATATCCAAACTCGCCAAATCCACCTGCATAAACTTTGCCTTTGCCATCGGCCGCAACGGAGCGAACGATGAGTCCATTGGGCATAGCATACGATTGCCAGTAACGACCATCAAAAGTCAGCAGACCACCGGAGTTGCCAAAGTACATGATGCCATGCTCATCGCGGGTTACTGACCAGTTTTGGTTACCCGATTGGTAGATGGCTTTGGTATAATTCTGCACATAAGGTACCCCGATGCTTTTAATTTCAGCTGCCCATAAAGTCTTAAAACTAACAAGCGCAATGAGCAGGATCAGGCGTAAAGGTTTACCCATGTTTAATAATTGGTGGTAACGTAAGTGGTTTACGTCTGTACGAAATTACGTTTTGAAGTGAGATTAACAACTTTTAGCAGCGATTGTTTTCGCAAAAAAAGTATAGTAATGGCACTTGAAAATTTTTCCTGTTGAATTAAAAGTGGTTTTGATCAATTGAAATCAACCCCAAATTTGCAATAGCGTGTCCGGACTCCCGTTACAGCGCAAGCAATCGCTAAAACTGAAATTTTTTGCTTTTTGATCGAAGCAGATTTATGTAGCCTGGTCGCCCGGTTGAACTTTTAATTTTTTGCTGTTATTTACCGGTTGCGGTACTTTAACATAATAGCCTGTGCCATCATACACTCTTTTGCGCGGATTTGTCATACAGGCTTCGCTGCAACAGCCATCCATTACCCATCCGCATTCGTCACATTGGGTGAAATGTTCATTACATTCAGGATTGGCGCAGTTGATCATTTTGTCGGTCTGCTTACCGCAATTGAAACAGGTGGAGATCACCACCGGATTCACTTTATTTACTTCAACCGAAAGGCGGTTGTCAAATACATAGCATTTGCCCTCAAAATCCTCGCCGCCTGATTCTTTACCATACTTGATGATGCCACCATGCAATTGATATACTTCGGGGAAGCCCTCGTGCAGGAGCAATGCGGATGCCTTTTCGCATTTGATGCCTCCGGTGCAATAGGTAAGTATTTTTTTGTCCTTGTATTTTGCCAGCTCGTTTATTTTTTCGGGGAATTCCCTGAAGTTTTCTATGTCCAGGGTAATGGCATTTTTGAATTTACCCAGCGAATGCTCGTAGTTTGAACGCACATCCAGTACCACCACATCATCGCGATCTTTCATCGCCAAAAAATCTTTCGGTTCCAGGTGTTTTCCGGTTTTTAGCTGCGGATTGATGATGTTGGGGTCGCGCAAGCCCGAGTGAACGATCTCGCTTTTATAGCGCACATGCATTTTTACGAATGATGGTTCGGTCACTTCGTCGACCTTGAAATCGATACCCGCGAAACGATCATCTGCATGCAGGGTGTCCATATAGGTTTTACATGCAGCTTCAGTGCCCGAAACGGTGCCGTTCAAACCCTCGTCGGCCACAATGATCCGACCCACCAGGTTCAGCGATTTACAAAATTTAAGATGGTCGGCAGCAAATAGCTCCGCATCTGCTATTGCCAAATAGCAATAATAGAGTAGTGTGTTGTACTTTTCCATAAAGCATTGATACCGCTGTAAACGGCGTTTAATGAATGCGCAAATATAGTGATTTGTGATTTGTGATTTGTTATTGGGTATCAGGTATTGGATATCAGTTATTGGGTATCAGGTAATAGGTATTAGGGATTGGTAATTAAGTATCAGGTAATAATTATTGGGAAACCGATTATTCGATAGTATGGGTCGGCTAATTTTAATGATGTCAACAAAACTAATACCTGATACCTTATACCCGATACCCGATACCCCAAATTATTTCAACCCATAAAACACCCGGAATCCCTGCAAATATTTGTGACTGCCTTCGTAAGCTACACCATAATCGATGCGGAAGTAGGAGCGTTGTATGCCGAAAAAGAATTCGGAATAGTTGTGATTGTTGTTTTCGCTTAGGTAGTTGAGGCCGATGATCTCGTCCAGTTTGAGAGAGCGTAGTAGCGGGATGCGACTAAAAAAGTAGCCTGAAAAATTGTGTTCGTAATGTGCCTCAAAGTAGGGGCCATCGGTACTGTAAGTATAAAAAGGCAGAAAATGGAAGTTGCCTGGCGTAGGGTCAAAGGTGGTGCCCTCGTTTCCCTGGAAATGGTTATAGTCCATAAAATACACCTTGTGGTTATTAAAGAAATCACCGGCTTCGATCTTAAAGGATGAAAAGCCAAGCAAGCCGTTGCTCAGATGTTCCTGGTAAAACGCAAAGGAGGCAAAATCATAGTCGGTATTTGAACCTAACAGACCGTTGATGCCTTTACGATAACTCAGTTTGATCTGCGGATAGGCCGAAGGTAAATACTCGCGACCGCCCGGCCCAGTAATATATTCCTGATTGATGGTATAGGTTAATGATGCAGCAAATGTTAAGGCTGTATGTTGCGGAAACAAAAAGGAGCGGTCGGCTGCCGAAGCTGTATCGGAAGCCAGCGGATTGTTTGATGTCAACCGTCGACCGGCATAAGTATTTATGGAATAAAACGAATTGTTATACAATTGGGTGCGGTGGGAATAAGAAAGGTCGGCCTTAAACAACAAGCCATTGCTGATCTCGCGCTGAAAGCCACCCTCGATAAATTTCGAGCGGTAAAGCTTCACAAAATTCTGTTCACTCAACAGGGTGCTCAGCGTATTAAAAAAAAGCGAGCGGGTACCCGCATTACTCAGATCGGGTAAATCGGTACCGAAGCCTCCTGTAAATTTGCCAAGATTATCCGGATCGTAATTGTATTCACCGCGCAGGTTGGCATTGAACAGCCGGTTGGCCAGGCCATAACGCAGGTTGGGGATCAAAGTGAAAGCGTGAATAGAATCGGTTAAATGGGTAAAGCTGGCCTGCAAATTAATGCCGGCACCTTCAACAGTATTGTAAAATAGTGTTTGTACAAAAGGATATACGTACAAGGTGTCTCTCCCTTTTTTATAAGCAGCTTTATAGCCGGACAGCAGGTAAGGGAAAGGTTTGAATGGATTTATCCGCTCCTGTTGCTGACCAAACTGAGACATCGCTTTTTTCAGTGAGGCTAATTCCGATTTGTTGGTATAGTCCCGCTCTTCCTGTGCTGTCAGCGGCAGCGGACGGATAGTCTTCCAATAAGTAAGGTCCTGGTTTTGGGCATTGTTTGCTATGCTCAGGCGTTCGCCGTTAAAAAAGTGATCTGGAAACTGCAGGTTAAACCGGTAGTGATCAAAGATACCAAGGTAATAACCTTCAAATTTGAAAGCCAATATGCTTCCGCCAAAGCTGTAGTCAATCACTAATGGTTCCCAAATGTTATCTGCTACCGGGACATATTGCAAACGCAGTTGCAGGGAATCTAACAGTTCAATTTGATTGGCCTGGTCGCTTAAACCAAGCTCCGCGTCATACAGGTCCCAGCTGCCATCTACCAGATAAATGTATCCCCTGAATAAAGGACCATGTGTACGTTTGGGGACTATGCAGATTTTGTCAACTATTTTACCGTTTTCGCTTGAAGCTCCGATAAATTGGTAGTTGTAATTGCTCATTCCCTGGCTACCCAGTGGTGATATAAAACCGTGACTGCTGATGCCGGGTATAGTAAGTACTGCCTGATAAAGATCCTGCGATAAGTCGGATGCTTTGCTGAAATTAATGGCAATATTTTGTCCTACAGTGCTCGAACCAATCGTTTCCTCTTTTGTTTGATGCGGCTTTTGCACATTGAGTTTAGCAAGCGATTCGGTTTGGAACAACATACCTTTTCCGCTGCTGTCGATGCTCAACGCATTTGCCACACTGTTATTGATGTATCCTTTCGGAGCCCCCACCAGCTTTTGCACACCTTTTACATAGGTAGTGTTGCTGTAGGATTTGATATACTGCCCGATCTGCCTTCCCCGTGCAATTGCTTTTGAAATCATATCTCGACCGGTTTTTTCAGACCGATCAGCAGGTATCCCCGGTAAATAATTAGCCTCAGCTAATTGCACATTATGGTTTTTGGGTAGGTCGCTTAGGATGATCGTGTCGGTTTTTTCCTGATAACCGAAATAGCGATAAGTGACCGAATAGCTGCCGGGCTTAAGGTTTAGCTGGTAAAAACCCTGTTCATTGGCGGTAGTGCCGATGCCGGTATTTGCTACATAGACAGCGGCAAAGCCGACGGGTTGATGTTTGGTGTCGGTCACCCTGCCAATCAGCAGCACTTGCTGGGCTGAAGTCTGCAGTATAAGTACCAATGAGAGCAAGCATAGCAGCAGGTATTTTTTCATGTGCAAAATCAACCGATGACGACCCGGTTCTTAAAATTTCCGAAAAATAGGGAATTAATAAGACACGATTTAGGGATTTGAATGATTGTTGGTCATTGGGGATTTGTCATTGGTCATTTGTCATTAGTCTTTTATAATAAGTCATTTATCTTTTGTCATTATTCAATCGAGGGCTAGAGGTTAGCATTTACCCTTTACAAAATCTGTTAAATCAAAGAAATCAATATAAATCTGTGATTTAAAACAAGTGAAAGCCTTACGTTTTTTTTAATCAGCAGAGCCCTCAACCCCGCCCATAAAAAACAAACCTTACGGAGTTTAACTTCGCAAGTCTTTCACCCTAAAATTCCCCATTCGTCACTCCGCACGTCGCATTCCCATCACCCCACTAACTTTTTATACTTCAACCGATGCGGTGTGATATCGCCAATACGTTTCTTGCGGTTTTCTTCGTAGGCTGTGTAGTCACCTTCAAAGAAATAAACCTGCGAATTACCTTCAAAGGCCAGGATATGTGTACAAACCCTATCCAGGAACCAGCGATCGTGACTGATGATCACCGCGCAGCCGCCAAAGTTTTCCAAAGCTTCTTCGAGCGAGCGAAGGGTATTGACGTCTATATCATTGGTAGGTTCGTCAAGCAGCAAAACGTTCGATCCTTTTTTAAGGGTGATGGCCAGGTGTACCCGGTTGCGTTCACCGCCTGAGAGTACGCCTACTTTCTTTTGCTGGTCGGCGCCATTAAAGTTGAATTTGGATACGTAAGCTCTCGAGTTTAAAGCCTTGTGTCCGACCATGATATTATCCAAGCCATCGGTGATATTCTCCCAAACCGATTTATCTTGATCAAGATCATCATGCATCTGGTCGACATAGCCCAATGCCACTGTTTCGCCTACCCGGAAGGTGCCTGCGTCAGGAGTTTCCTGCCCGGTAATGAGACGGAATAGCGTGGTTTTACCCGCACCATTCGGCCCGATGATACCCACGATACCAGCCGGAGGTAATGAAAAACTAAGGTTTTCAAATAATACCTTATCACCATAAGCCTTGGTAACGCCATTGGCTTCGATCACCACATTGCCGAGGCGAGGGCCCGGTGGGATGAAGAGTTCCAGTTTATCTTCGCGTTCTTTAGTTTCTTCGGAGGCTAGTTTCTCATAGTTGGATAAGCGAGCCTTGCCTTTTGCCTGACGAGCCTTCGGTGCCATGCGCACCCATTCCAGTTCGCGCTCCAGGGTTTTCTGACGTTTGCTTTCGGTCTTCTCTTCCTGTGCCAGGCGTTTAGCTTTTTGCTCAAGCCATGAGGAATAATTTCCTTTCCATGGAATACCTTCCCCGCGGTCGAGTTCCAATATCCAGCCGGCGACGTTATCGAGGAAATAGCGGTCGTGGGTCACCGCGATGACGGTGCCCTTGTATTGCTTTAGGTGCTGCTCCAGCCAATCGATCGATTCGGCATCCAGGTGGTTGGTGGGTTCGTCCAGTAAAAGCACGTCCGGTTCCTGTAACAGCAAGCGGCACATCGCTACGCGGCGACGTTCGCCACCTGACAATACGCCTATTTTGGTAGCGGGTTCTGGGCAGCGTAATGCATCCATGGCTCGTTCGAGTTTGGTATCCAGTTCCCATGCGTTCAATGCGTCTATTTTGTCTTGCAGCTCGCCCTGGCGCGCCATCAGTTTATCCATCGCATCCGGGTCGCTGTATACTTCCTCGAGCCCGAATTTTTCATTGATATCTTCGTATTCCTTTAAAATGGCCGTTATGGCAGCAACTCCTTCCTCAACCACCTCAAGTACGGTTTTGTTGGGGTCGAGTTCAGGCTCCTGCGCCAGGTAGCCTACTGTATAGCCCGGTGAGAACACCACTTCGCCCTGGAACGATTTATCGAGCCCGGCGATGATCTTGAGCAACGACGATTTACCCGAACCATTCAGACCGATAACTCCGATCTTGGCGCCGTAAAAAAACGACAGGTAGATATTCTTTAATACTTGTTTTTGCGGCGGGTAGATCTTGTTGACCCCGGCCATAGAAAATATGATCTTCTCGTCCATGTTTAGTTAGTGAATGAGTGAATGAGTGAATTAGTGAGTGAGTGAGTGAGTGAATGAGTTAATGTTTATATTAATTGCGAATGGAGTTTATGGATAATGCAACACTAGTTAATCAAGCGATGGGGTGCAAATATGCTTCAAAATTGATGGAAAATCAATTGAATTGGTATTGTTTAATAGAGAATTGAGTGGATGTCCCACGAAGATAAACCGGCGCGAATTTAGTGCTGATCATTAACATTATCACATCGGAAAGACTTCCATTAAAATATTTTATTTGGGAACTACTAAGTACTTCAACATACTTTATAAAAGTTGTCTCAAAAATGATGTCTGCGGAATACGGTACAAATTTTTCGTCGATCACATAAATTACAGCCTGCGTTTGACGATCAAAATTAGGGACACATTTCTTTGTGAGATCGTCAATGGTGATAAAATGGTAAGGGTGTTTTTTAAGTTTAATATAAATACTGTTACCTATTTTATTGATTGAATCCGTTGGTTTTTTAACCTCAACGTCCATGATGTCAGCTGGATCCATATAAGGCATAGAAGGCATTTTCGTCGAGTCTAAACTATAGACTATATGTGAGCTTTTATTTTGAAGAGTTTTAAGATAGAATACTTTTAAGGCCGTGCTGTCTATTTTTACCTGAGAAAGCCCAAAGAATGGAATGAATGACAAGGTGATATAGAGTATGATTTTCATAACAAAAACGATATTTATCAAATATAAATAATTCGACATCTTCAACGACACAAGCATTTTGTAACAATCTGCGCCCCAGTCCCGTCTTGCAAGTAGCAATTTACAATAAAAAAGCTTGTTCTCTCGGACTTTCGGACTTTTGCGGACTTTCTGACTTCCCGACTTCCATCCCACAAAATCCTACAAGTTTTTGTGGAAATCTTAATAACTATTTAATATATTGCCAATCATTTTTAATTGCTTTGCGTATAAAAAGAAGGTGCAATTAATTGACCTTCTATTTATAATGCCTTAATGTCAGATGGCGTGACTAATTGCCTGTTATAACAACCAAATTAGGCTGAAAATCGCAACAAGTACTAAACTTTTGCGTTAAGAGAAGGTCAAACAAGTAAGCTTGAGCAACTTACTGTCAGTTGTAGGAAATATTTTAGGTTTTTGTTCATTATTTTCTTTGTATAAAGTTTAACTTTAATAGATTGCGCATCATAACAATGTCTGTTTTTTGGGGTGCAAAAAAGTTGGCAGTATTGTTGCACAGGTAAAAAATACGCCCTCTAGTTAAATAAGATGATATACGGGGGACGTACATTATTTTGAAAGGTATTATATGGAAGCTAAATTTTCGCCACGGGTTAAAGATGTGATTCAATACAGCAGGGAGGAGGCCCTACGGCTAGGCCATGACTATATTGGAACCGAACACCTGCTCCTGGGGCTCATCCGCGATGGCGATGGCATCGCGATCAAACTGCTCAAAGGTTTGAGCATAGATACTACCAAACTGCGTCGCGCTATTGAAGATGCTGTTAAAGGAACGATTGGCACTAACGTCAATATTGGCAGCATACCGCTTACCAAGCAAGCGGAAAAAGTATTAAAAATAACCTACCTCGAAGCCAAGATTTTTAAAAGCGATGTGATCGGAACCGAGCATTTGTTGCTTTCGATCCTGCGCGATGAAGATAATATTGCATCGCAGATCCTTTTACAATTCAACGTTAATTACGAGATATTCAAAGGCGAAGTGGAATCACACAAGAATGATGTGACCGACGAAATGCCGGGCTCGCCTACAGGTGGTGAGGACGAATTTAAGGAAGACGATTCATTCAGTCAGCCTAAAAAAGTAAGCGATATCAAATCTAAAACTCCGGTACTTGACAATTTTGGTCGCGATTTGACCAAGGCTGCCGAAGATGGCCGTTTAGATCCGATCGTTGGTCGCGAGAAAGAAATTGAGCGTGTATCACAAATACTGTCACGCCGGAAAAAGAATAACCCGATCCTGATCGGTGAACCGGGTGTGGGTAAATCAGCCATTGCTGAAGGTTTAGCATTGCGCATTGTACAGCGTAAAGTGTCTCGTGTTTTGTTCAACAAACGCGTGGTTACTTTAGACCTTGCATCGTTGGTTGCCGGTACCAAATACCGTGGTCAGTTTGAAGAGCGTATGAAAGCCGTGATGAACGAGCTGGAAAAATCGCCTGACGTAATTTTATTTATTGACGAAATACATACCATTGTTGGTGCTGGTGGAGCTTCGGGTTCGTTGGATGCATCAAATATGTTCAAACCTGCACTGGCTCGCGGAGAGATCCAATGCATCGGTGCAACTACGCTTGATGAGTATCGTCAGTACATAGAGAAAGATGGAGCCCTGGACCGCCGTTTCCAAAAGGTAATGGTTGAACCGGCTACACCTGATGAGACCATCGAGATACTGACCCGCATCAAAGATAAATACGAAGAACACCATGGTGTAACTTATACGCCTGAGGCGATCAATGCCTGCGTTTCTTTAACTGCCAGGTATATAACCGACCGCTTCCTGCCTGACAAAGCCATCGATGCATTGGACGAATCAGGTTCGCGTGTGCATTTAACCAATATCCATGTGCCGCAGAATATTTTGGATGTTGAGGCCAAGATCGAACAGATCAAAATAGAAAAGAATAAGGTTGTTCGCAGCCAGAAATATGAAGAAGCCGCTAAACTGCGCGATACTGAAAAGCATTTGCTGGAAGAATTGGAGCAGGCTAAAGCCGTTTGGGAGGCCGAAACCAAATCAAAACGTTATACAGTAACCGAAGAGAATGTTGCCGAAGTGGTAGCCATGATGACCGGCATCCCGGTACAGCGCGTGGGCCAGGCCGACAGTCAGAAGTTGCTGAATATGTCGGAAACTATTTCTACCAAGATTATCGGTCAGGAAGAAGCTATCAAGAAATTGACCCGTGCTATCCAGCGTACCCGCGCGGGCTTGAAAGACCCGAAAAAACCGATTGGTTCCTTTATTTTCCTGGGCCCAACGGGTGTGGGTAAAACCGAACTGGCGAAGGAACTGGCCAGATTCATGTTCGATACTGAGGATGCTTTGATCCAGATTGACATGAGCGAATACATGGAGAAATTTGCTGTATCACGTTTGGTAGGGGCGCCTCCGGGCTATGTGGGTTATGAAGAAGGCGGCCAGCTCACTGAAAAGGTACGTCGCAAGCCATACGCTGTAATTTTGTTGGATGAAATTGAGAAAGCGCACCCTGATGTATTCAATATCCTGTTGCAGGTTTTGGATGAAGGGCAGCTGACCGATTCATTGGGCCGCAAAGTCGACTTCAGGAATACGATCATCATCATGACCTCCAATATTGGGGCACGCCAGCTAAAAGACTTTGGACAGGGTGTGGGTTTCACCACCGCTGCCAAAACCAACCAGGCTGATGCACATTCA
>CAIPDP010000139.1 GCA_903863845.1 uncultured Mucilaginibacter sp.
AGAATATTTTACCGGTCATGTTGTTAATCAGCTCCTGAACTGTTGGAAATGAAGTTATTAAAGATGCCGGCGAGTTGAAACTTCTATATTCCATCCCTGTAAAATTATATTCGAATGCTAATAATTTAGAAGGATTGGTATTGATTTTGGCTTTAAGTGTCCAAATATTTTGATGATAATCGGAAAGCACGTTTTGCTGCAATACCTGGTATTTGGAAAGATCATAATTTACCGATAGGTCAATAGTCGTTTTTAATTCACTGTAGAATTTATTGACACCTGCCATCACGTTTAGTCCTTGAGAAGGATTATCTTTTTCGACAGCCGTTGTTGTATTTAAAATGCCATTATAATTACTGGTAAGTAGTATATTATTAACCGTGCTGACATAGGAGATATCAAGGTTTGAAAATAGCACACTGACAACGTCTTTATAGGTCATCCGATAAGATAGTGAGCGGCTGATGCTTGTAAATAGAGGCACATCACTGTTGCCTAATGTTCGATAGTTTTGAAGGATAAAGCTTTGATTAGAATTATAACTCATTTTGGTGGTTTGCGATGCATTAACACAGCCATCCAAAGTTGGCCCAAAAGTATACTTCAAATTCAGGCTCGGATCAAAAATCGATTTAAGGGTGTTGAGCTTCTTATTCAATTCATTGCTATATAACTCATTTTCGCCGCTCATAATCAGTAAGGAGATCATTAAACGGTTTAGGGTATATCTTGTATCAAATTCGTCATACAATTTAATAGTGCCGCGATTTGTTTGATTGTTGAAATTATTGGCTGTTCGCATCAAATTACCATTCAGCATCACGCGGATATAATTATTAAGTTCCTGATCAGTAAATCGAAATCCTAATTTATAACCTGCCTGGAACCGCCCGATATTTTTTGTGAAAGAAGCATAATTGTCGCTATAGAGGGATTTTGAATTTACCTCTTGTATCGTTTCATCATAATTATTGTTGTTATAAAGGGTTGCCGGAAACTGACCTGGCGTTACACTTAAAGTTTGAGGCAAGTTTGAAAAACTTGTAAACGAACCAATATTTAACAATGTCTTGTCGATAGTAAATATGCCATTAAAATTGTTCAGTAAGTTGATGAATGGAGATTGCAGGTTTTGGTTTACGGTATTCGAAGAAATATAATCGCTTGAATTATCCCATATCCTTTGGAGTCGTATCGTATTATTGATAAACTGCTTTTCGGTGTTGGCTTCCAAAGCAGCGGTGGCCAATAATTTATTATAGGTGCGATGCCCTTTATGGTTTTCAAAGATAGTTACCGTGTCGGAAGGAAGGTACAGCTTAGTGACTGAGACAGCTTGATCATCTAATAAATCATTTACCAAAGCGACATTGCCCTTGATATTAAGGTTTTTGCTTAAGCCGTAAAGGAAATTGCCATTTACTAAAGTGTTATTATTAAACCAGTATCTATTTTCATCCAGTGGGGGCGGACTCGCTTTGATAAGGAATAGTATATCCTGTTTTATGGAGCCACTTTCAAAAAAATTTTGCGATATGTTTTGTTCGGTTAGTTCATCATCGAGATTGTTCCCGATATTGTTGTTTTTGATTGTCGTGATCAATTGAAATTTCTTTTCGAATTCCAATAAGGTCAAATCATTATTGCGCAAAAACGGACTCAAGCCGACACCAAGATTACCACCACCCAATAATTTGGTCTTCACACTATCAACCAATTTAATGTTAATTGCTGCTCTGTCACTTTCGGCAATGCCCTTGAGTACCTTTATTGGCTGATGATTTTCCAACACCTGCACTTTATCTACATCCTTCGACGGTAAATTGTTCGTTGCAATATTGTACTTGTCTCCCAACAAATCCTGGCCTTCAATGTAAAACTTATTGATCGCTTTATTTTGGTAGAGAATTTGCCCGGTTGGGTTGACGGTGATGCCGGGAATTTTTTTAATGATATCCAGGATCACGCGATCACTTTGGTCGGAAAAATTGCGGACCTTGAAGTTTAATGTATCACCTTTTTGAATTATCGGGCTATTTTCGGTAATGCTAACTTCCTCAAGGGCGATAGCAGCTTTTTCCAATTCGATATTGATCACTTGGTTTATAGCCGACTGAATTTTTATGGCCTTTTTATTGAATCCAAGGCAATTGAATTCCAGGAATAAGGTATCAATCTTTTTTTGAAGGTTTAATTCAAAAATCGCCATTCTGGTCGGTAGCTGAGTAAGCTATAATGTCCTGCCTTTGATTATTACTATATAAGATCACGTTGGCATTGGGCACAGGAATGCCGGCATTGTTGATATGGCCATTAACTTTTACCTGTGCAAGGGTATTAGCGCTGACTAAAAAGGCCACAATAACCAATAGTACTGCCTTGCGAGCGAGCATTAAAAATCAAAATTTGACTTTCTCAAGTTTGTCGCCGTTACTATATTGCCCGCTTTGAAGTTGTGCAGCGTAATTTTTCTTCGCCTTTTCGAATTGAGCAACTGAAACCAACCTGTAGGGAGAAATTGCATACTTATTCAATTCTTCTGAGGTAAACTTTATATCGATCAAATCAAATTGCCACCCTAAGGAGCTGGTTGCCGACACAATCAGTCCAGGTAAGCCGTTATAATACATCGGCCCATCCTGAAAAGGTAAATCTTTACAGAACCATGCTGTTATCCGGTTTCCCTTGCGGTCCTGAATTGCTTCCTGTGCGCGTAAAGTGCCAATTTTCTTTTCTTCTCGTAATATATTCCATGGCTTGCTGTTTAACGTATCCCTAACATGGGCTAAATACTCAATTCCGATCCTTTGGATCTCTATGGCTATTCTCTGGCGGTAATTCTTTATTGTAGTAAAGGGGAAAAGGTCTCTTCTAAGATCGCTAGCTGTGAATCTCACCACTTCATTAGCTTGTTTGGCATGCAATGTCTTTGCATTGATGAGCTCAATTTGGGCGATAAGACCTTGGCTGTAAAAATAACTTCCTGACTTTGTAATGTCTAATTCGCAAATATCATCCACCAGCTTTTTGTCGTCTCTGCTATAAGTGACCTTATATTTTGCCTTTACGATAACCGGATCAGCGGTTTGAGCGAAGCTTAACAATGGAATAAATCCTAAAACTAAAAGGGATATCGACTTCATAAAAATTTTAATTAGCATCTGGAAACGGCTCTAGGGGAAGTTTTTTTGGTGATAATTTTAACTAACGATCAGGGATATGTTGGTACCACATGCTGCATCAGCTTTATCCATTAACGCCGACAGGTGAGTATTTCTACTATTGAAAGCAAACGGATTGTCGTCGTAATAAATAACATAAGTCCAGGCCACACCACATACGCTGGCAAAAACGCCGGTTTCTCTAACTAATTTAGCGTAGGCATTAAATGCCATACTCAGGAATAAAATACCAGGAATGATTTTTTTCATTATATCAAAAGGGTAATTGATATTCCTACTTTTTCGCTAGTGGGTTTCGGAATGTTAGGCCCATTTCAATAATTAGTCCAAATGATGATTTGCCGATATAAAAAGCAGGGCTATAAAAACACTATGCCGATAATCGTTATGACAATAATAAGTCGAGCTTGCACACGGTTTTGCTTAATTGAGTGAATGGTCAATATGGCTTTGTGAATGGCGATTTCAATTAGTTAAAGCGTTTTATGAAATCGTTTAAATTCTTACAAAGATCTTGTTGTTTCTGACAGGCATTTACTACTGTAGAAAGAAAATATCGAGATCGTGGAGCGATGATGGCAACAAATAGTAAGAACCCTTCGCATCAAAATTTGTGTAATTCCCGTACAAAACTATCTTTGATCTGCATTTAGCCGACATAGCTCAGCTGGTAGAGCAACTCATTCGTAATGAGTAGGTCGCAGGTTCGATTCCCGTTGTCGGCTCGGTTGAATCCCAGTCAAATACCTCAAAAACCGTAAATAAAGCGGTTTTTTTATTTTCCAGCAAACCCTAAATAAACATATAAGTTTGTACATTTGAGAGATAAGACTTTACAAATACTTTACAAGATATGGCTTCATTAAGACCCTCGGTTTTAAAGCATCATCAGAAGAAAGATGAAAAGGGTAGCTATAATGTAAAAATCGCAGTTGCACACAAGGGTGGAACGGGCTATATTTCGACCGACATAAATGTCGTAAAAAGTCAACTTACCCCTAAACTTAAAATCAAAGACAATACGGTATTGATCAAAGTGCTTAAAAAGATTAAGCCTTACGAAGAAATATTAGAAGATATTTTTTATGATATCTCAAAAATGACAGCACCCGAGCTGGCGCGTCATCTTGAAGATAAAAAAGAACGCAAGGACCGCGAGAATACCGATGCTTCATCGATCGATTTTGTAAAATTCAGTGAAAGGCATATAGCAAAAATCCGAGCAGACGGTAAACAAGGTATCGCGGATCCGATGCTACTTGAACAAAAGCGTAAAAGAAAAGACGATAGGGAGCGGTATGCTGATAAAATTCAAACGACACTTTGGAGTTTGTGTGACTTTTTTGGCCGTAAAAGTTTCACCATAACCGATATTTCTGCCAGAATGCTTGAACGTTACGAAGATTACCTAAAGGGCTCAAGAACAATGACACGGACTAACCAGTTCGGGCGTGCTGTAACAACGACCAGGAAAGGATTATCAGAAAGCAGCGTAATAGACTATATGGTTAACATCAGGACTTTGTTTAATGCAGCGCTTAAAGAATACAACGATGATGAACTCGGCATTTTAATTATCAAACATTATCCTTTTACAAAATATGAAATAAGCCAAAAGAAAGAGCGTGAGAAAAGAGACTTCGATTGGGAGATCATAAGGCTTGTTCGTGATGTCAAAGACCGGGTTGGTAAACCTAATGTAGCTCTTGGCCGAGATGTTTTTATGCTCCAGTTTTATCTGGCTGGTATCAACACTATCGACCTTTATAATGTTTGCAAATATAACGGCGATAAGCTTACCTATCACCGGACAAAAACAAAGCGAGTAAGAAAGGATAATGCGCTTATGATTATTACTGTACCGGCAGAAGCTTTACCCCTGATGGCGAAATATAAAGATCATACCGGAATTCGGGTTTTTAACTTCTACAAGACCTATAGTTCGCCTCAAATATTTAATAGAGCGGTTGGAAGAGGCATGAAAGCTATTAGTGAAGAGCTGATTAAGGATAATAAACTTGACAAAAGTCTCCATGGCTATGACGCTCGAAGAGGATGGGCAGACATCGCATTCAACATCATGGATGTTTCAAAAGATACGGTCGGACTGGGGCTGAATCATGTTGATAAAGACCATAAAACAACTGATATATATATTAAAAAGAAGTTTTCAAAGATGGACGAGGCTAATAGAAAGATGTTGGATACTTTAGATGAAAAGAAAACTCTTAATAAAGTTCCAGATATCTTATAAAACCCACTTATTTAGGAAATCATTAAAGCTTTCTTTATACTGATCACTAAAATGGATCGTTTTTGTTCTTACCCGAACCTAAAATCTTGGTTGCGAATTTGATAGCGAAATGTCAAACTCCGCTTAATGGATGTAAAAACAAAAAAGATCATAGATCTGACCGCTGTGTTTTATGGCGTGGCAGATACAATCAATATGCCTTCATGGAGCCTCGACAATAAGAAAGTTGCTTTTGTGAGCTATAAGGTTAAGTAAAACATGCAGGATCAGAATATCAGATGCACGTTTTGATAGCTGGAGCTCAATCGTTTGTCTGTTCATTTCAAATGTCGCCTAAAAGGGCGAGTTGGTCAGATGATAAAAGTCGACTTGACTCTAAAAAGCTAGTTCATAAAAACAATAAAACGGCTTGACATCAATGCAGACCGTTTTATTGTTTGGTTCTTAATAAGCTGTTGAAAATATATAAAAGGTGTAGCCGGTACCACCTGATATATGGTATACCGTTTCAAATATGCCATCTTTGAGGAGCACATAAGTTTCTTTGCCGTACATGATCATCGTTTCTGTTAGATCTTCTAACAGACCATCACCATCATAAAC
>CAIPDP010000140.1 GCA_903863845.1 uncultured Mucilaginibacter sp.
CCGATCTGGCAAGATCATTCAATACAATGAAAATGTGAAGCATTTCGTTACCCAGACTGCTAAAAAGTAAGGGTGAAAACACCCATTTTTTTGCCTCTGCTTCCTGCTATGCAATATTTATTTAATTTAGCATCAGGATGAAAAGTATTTCGGTAAGGATCAAAGATATAGCTGAAAAAGCCGGTGTTTCAACAGGCACTGTCGACCGCGTATTACATAAACGTGGTAAAGTGGCTCCTGATGTAGAACGCCGTGTGCTGCAAACACTTAAGGAAATGAATTATGAGCCCAACCTTATAGCGCGAGCACTGGGGTCGAATAAAACATATCATATTGCTGCATTGATCCCCGACCCGAAATTTGATACTTATTGGCTGGCGCCTAAACAAGGTGTAGAAGCCGCAGAAAGCAACCTAAAACAATATGGCGTAAGTGTTGAGCAATTTCTTTTTAACCCGTATGATGTCAATCACTTTATTGCGCTAGCAAAAGAAGTAACCCGTGCCGGTTGCGATGGCATCTTGCTTTCACCTATATTTTATAGAGAAACTTTACCTTTTTTTAGTCAGTGGGATGCGCAAAATACACCATTCGTACTCTTTAATACCCATATCCCGGAAGCTGAAGCACTGAGTTATGTGGGGCAGGACTCCTACCAAAGCGGCCTGCTGGCTGCCAAATTGATCCAATATGGCCAGTCGGCAACTTGCACCGTATTGGTTGCACATATCGACGAAGAGCCCGGTAATGCAGCACATTTGCTTAAAAAAGAACAGGGATTACGCGATTATTTCCGGGCCAATGACCTGGATGCCTTATACCAAATAGTAGTAGTAAACCTCGATAGAGCCAATAAAACTGATTTTAGCTTAAAAATGGAACAGGCATTCAAACAGTATCCAGGTATAAAAAGTGTCTACGTGACCACTTCCAAAGCTTATGACATTGTTAGCTGGCTTGAGGAACAAAGAATTAAGGACATCAAAATCATAGGTTACGATCTGATCCCGAAGAACCTCCATTTTTTGCATACCGGGCAAATCAGCTTCCTGATCAACCAAAACCCGAAAGGTCAGGGCTATTGGGGTATTAACCAATTGGCCGATCACCTGGTTTTTAAAAAGGAGGTATCCGAAGTAAAATACCTCCCTCTCGATATCGTAACAAAAGAAAATGCCGCTTATTATACCCAGCCCGATCAGGTAAGTGTGTCCCGCACCTTAACTGTTTGAACTTAAGCAGTTACAGTTAACAGATTGTTTGCGTCGATCGAAACTTTATATTGCTGTAATGGAGAGGCGGCAGGCCCGAGCAACACCGCACCCGAATTACTAAACTGGCTGCCATGAAGCGGGCAAATAAATCGTTGCTGATTTTCATTATAGGCTATTGTCGTACCCTGGTGCGTGCAGGCAACCTGAACTGCGGTAAAGGATGATGTTACATTACCCGTAGCAAGCCGCACCACAATAACACCGGATTTTATTACTGAATCGCCGAGGTTAAGAAGTTGACTGGTTAGATCGATCGAAAATAAATTACCGCTACCAGCCGGGGGTGTAACGCCGCCAGTTCCTCCGGAAGGGGTTGGATTACTGCTTTTTGATCCACAGGATGCAAGTGCGCACCCGGTACACACT
Source organism: uncultured Mucilaginibacter sp. (assembly GCA_903863845.1). Lineage (GTDB taxonomy): Bacteria > Bacteroidota > Bacteroidia > Sphingobacteriales > Sphingobacteriaceae > Mucilaginibacter. The sequence goes on from CAIPDP010000140.1 coordinate 1,641, forward strand.
GCCGCTACGCCGATGCCAAATTTGGCTAAAAACTCTGCTCTTTCCATTGTTGTTCTTTTAATAATTATTGCTGTTTTTTTTCTTGTTAAAGTCAAACATTCGCGAGATGGTGAAGCCAAGCCTGAACTGGCCTCGCCCGTAACTAGACGGTGAATTGCTTAATAAATTGATCTGTGATATAGCGCGCGCGTTTGTTATGTTGAGTGTAAAAACATGCCCGCCGGTCTCAAACTCGGCGCCAAAACCAAGTGGGTCCTCAAAATTTCCACTGTTGTTTCTGTAGCTCGAAAATGGGTGTTCATAATCGGCAAGCAGACTCATCCGTCTGGTCAATTTCCATCTGAAAGCGGTTGATAATGCAAAAAACCCAGGTGGATTTCCGGCAACAAAGGGCAAAGGTTGGTTATCACGTACATATACCGGGGATACTTCAAAAGAAAAAGTCCTGGAAAATTTACGAGAAACAATAATTTCGGCTATATACGACAGACGATCTCCAAAGCTTGTAAAATTACCATAGGGCCTGATACCATCTCCTGCTAAAAGGGTCAAATTAAAAGGAACATATCCATCGGTAGATTGATGTAAAAAGGCCCATTTAAATTGGCTTTCACCCATCTGACCAATTGAATTACGTCCGACAGACACCTGAAAATCATCAGTAAATCCATATTCAAAACCCAGGTAAACATCACTTACCGCATCCAATCCAAAAAAAGTACGGAACCCACCGAAAGCAGTACCCATATCGCCAAATCGGTGGATGATCAAAAAATTAAGATTATTCTTTTTGACGGTCTCTGTCGTTGGCGAAAAAATCAGCCTTGTAGCATTAAAAGCAGGCAATATTTTTTCGTGTTGAGTTTCAGTATTACTCATTAAATTAAGCATTGAGTCTGCCGAAAGCGTTTTATTGCCTTGCTGTGCAAAAGCACCTATGAATCCCAGGATCGATACGATTGTTGTAAATATTTTTTTCATGGATCGTGATTTTATTGAATAGCCAAACTTTTATTTCCTAATTTTTAAACAATGAATAGGTGCCGGATACCCTTACACGAATGCTTTCTGCAATGTTATGGAATACGATCTGGGGGATATCTATATGATGATCAGCACATTTTACCGTGAACTCCGAATTAAGCGTAACAACTCCATTAACAACAATTATGGTTCCGGTAATAGTTCGGTTACGGGTAATTCCGTGTATTTGAAAGTCGCCAATGGCATTTACAGGATAAGTTCCGTCCTTGCTTACATCAGGAGGGGACAGGATTTTTCCTTTAAAGGTTGCTTTAGGAAATTTATCACTTTCAATATAATTTTCGTTAAAGTGTTCTTCCATCAGCGACTTCGGAAAATGCAGGGAACGAACCGGAAGGCTGAATTCGAGGTCGCCATTATCAGCATTAAAAACCGATACCGCTTTGATCGAACTGGCATCTATGTCCTCGATCGGTGTGCTTGAAAAAATGCTGACATGGGCGTTTTTACAAACAAAGACTCCCTGTCTCGCCTGGAAGATCGACATCCAGGCAAGTAAAAAAATACCGGTAAATTTCATTTTAGTCTGGTTTTTTTAAGGAATTAAGGTTCCAGCTAAAGCCAATGGCTACACCCGCCGATTGCAGTTTGGCCTTGCTTTCACCAACATCAGTGAATGGTAATTTAAAATATGGCTGAAATAATATTCCCAGCTTGTTATTGATTTGATGCTCATAGGTGGCATCCAGGTTGAGAACGCCAAAAAGTGTTTTATTACGATTGATAATACTATATCCGCCAGGCCCCTGAGCATAAGCACTGGCATAATTGAATGAATAATCTTCGCGTAAAATGACGTAGGATGACAAGCCCGTACCCAATGTAACCCGATTGCCTTTATTCCTGAATACCTGATAATTGATATTGACCGGAAAATCCAGCATCTTGCAATTAACACCGACACTGGAAGGATTGGTTCCAAAAACATAACTGGTATGATAATTTGCGAAACTTTCCTGATAGGGTTTAATTGAATACATCAATCCGGCGCTAAAGGTCCATTTGTTTAAACTTGCAGAAAACATACCACCCAGGTTCCCACCAACTCGTCCGCCTTGCATGCCATTAACTCCGTTAAGATCGGACGAACCAATAACAGTAAGTACATAAACAGGATGTGAAGCAATAGTACTTTTAACTTTTGCAATAACATCTTGCTTTTTCGAAGAATTTGCATCGGCTGTTCCGGTTTCTTTTCGGCCTGCAGCATCTCCTGTTTCTTTTCGGCTATCCGCTGTACCCAATTCTTTTTTGTCCGGTGCGATCAAAGTTTGGGCCAAGGCCTGATTGTTTGTGTTAATAGCCATTCCAGGCACCTTAACTGTATCGTTAATGGCAGTGATATAATTGACGGCCGGTTTACTACCTGCAGGTGGTTCGGTTGATTTAACACCCACAATTGGCTTATCGTTTTTTGGCGGCACATACTGTATTGCAATGCCTAATTTGTTTTCGGCCGGTAGTCTAGCGGCGGTCGTCCCAGGCGAATAAGGGTAAGAACGAGGTGCTGTTATTGCCTTCCCGTGGTGAACCGGTTTGCTGGCATAACTGGCAGTTGGTGCCGTAACATTAAAATTGCCGGCACTATCTGCCTTTTGTTGCCTTGGGCCGCCGCCGCCGTTACCGGTATTTTTTTGCCTGCCCTTTGCAATTTGTGTTTGCCAACCGTTCTTATTTTTAAAATTTTCTGTTCCAGGTCTAAAAAGCAACCAGGCAAGAAAAAATATCGCCACTGCGGCTGCTACACTTAACCATGGCAGCATTACCAGAATCAAGGGGCGTTTATTCCCATTGTCGAGTACGCTTTCCATGGCCTCCCAATCAGCTTCACTATAGACAGGTTCATTTCCAGGAGTATCAAACTCCTTTCTGAACATTTTGTCTAAATCCTCGTCGTTTACTTTTTTCATCGACTTTATTCTTTACGTTAGCCCCTAAGAACTAACCTGTATTTTTTTCAGTCACGGTTGGTACCGTTTATTTCTTAATTGCCAGTGTTTTTATCAAAATATATTCCCGGCGATTCAATTTTCTTTATTGCCATAATTGGATTATAATCCGTTCCGCTTTGATACCTGTTGCCTGGCGGAGCCAAATCGGCTTCAAAAATCATTTGTTTCAATTTCTGTCGGGCTTTAAACAAATTTGATTTTGAGGTACCCTCCGAAATATTAAGTATCTTCCCGATTTCTTCATGCGAATAACCTTCCACTGCAAACAAATTGAATACGAGCCGATATGCAGGAGGAAGATTTTGTACAAGCTTTAACAGATCATCATAATTGAGCTTCCTATCTGCATAATCGTCATTGCTAACATGGTCAACTTTTTCAATTTCTTCAGTATAAGCCCACTTTAATTTTGAACGGTAATGGTCTATAGAAATATTAACCATGATCCTACCTATCCAGGCCTTAAAGGGACGGGCTCTGTCATAGGTATCGAGGTTTTTAAATACCTTCAAAAAACCCTGATTCATTACCCCGGCAGCTTCATCCCGATCACTGGCATAGCGCAAACAAATTCCCATGCAAAAGCCGTAGAATGCTTTGTATAGCATCTTTTGGCTTAGCCTGTCCTGCGCTATGCAGGAGCCGATCAAATGGTGTAACTCTTCTTCACCCATAGGGTCATCACCGTTAGCTAATTAATTTTCACCTTATTTACTTGTATCACGTAAAAAAAATGCAAAGGGTTGCCTCGTAATATATTTTTTTATCAAAATATTACTTTTTTACTGTTTTAAATCAGTTTAAACTAAATTCAACATTATTTGCCCCTTCGCAAGAGAGTTAAAGAAAAAGAATTAGCACCGAATTGCCTTTTATTTATTTAAAGTTCAGGTGGCTTATCGTACTGATAGCATTGTAAAGTCTGATACCTTATTGCCATTTTTTTAATATGGAGAAGGGCTGGTAACAGTCCACCCGCCATCAACAACAATTGTTTGACCGGTAATATGCCTTGATTCAGGTGCTACGAGAAATAAAACTGCATTAGCTACATCATCTACAGTAGCAGGCCGACCCATTGGGGTGATACGTTTCCAGGTATTTTCGTACTCTTTATCCTCGAGGGTGCGTTCGGTTAATGTTGCGCCGGGTGCAACCGTGTTGACAGAGATATTTAGCGGCGAAAGTTCAAGCACCAGGCCTTTGGCAAGCATTTCAAGAGCTGCCTTTGTCATTCCGTAGGCAGTCAGATTTTTGTGCGCCTGGTGACCTGTTACCGACGACATGAGTAAGATACTACCACCACTTCCCTGCTTCTTAATTTGTATCGAAGCTTTCTGCGCTAAAAAAAAGCTGCCGAAAATATTCAGGTCGATCACTTTCTGAAGCGATTCGGGTTCGTATTCTAAAAATTCGCCATAGGAAGTGATCCCCGCATTAGCAATAACGATTGTTAGAAACCCAAACTTACGGACAGCCTCATCAACCATATGTTGAATAAAGTTGATATCGGATGCGTCGCCTGGCATTGCAAAACATTTACCGCCCAGGGCATTGATCACCTGTGCCGCCCGGTTAGCTAATGCGGCGTCAATATCATTTAACAAAACAGCTCCACCCTGCATCGCTATCTGCCTGGCAATTTCGAACCCTATACCCTGCCCTGCTCCTGTTATAATAGCTGTTTGGTTGGTGAATCGGTTATCCATGTTAGATTGCTTTGTGCCTGGCGAATGGCGCCGGGCGTACTTTTATGTTTTTGTTAACTAACTAATTAATCATAAACGACCCAACTTGCGCGGTTCTCCCCTTAATGTGAATCCTTGTGTACTTCACTCCCGCTTCCTCCTTTAAGGAAGTCAAGATCGGCACCCAGGTGAGCCTGCTCCACGTGTTGCTGATAAAGGTAAACATAGCCGCGGGTAGCAAAATCTGAGAATTGCACCAGGTACCTTTTTCTTTCGTCTATTTCATCGGCAGAAAGATCAACATTCAGCGTCCCTGCCTCCACGTCCAGGCTGATTATATCCCCCTCTCTGATCACAGCCAATGTACCTCCTGCTGCGGCTTCGGGCGAAACATGCAGCACTACTGTTCCAAATCCAGTCCCGCTCATACGCCCATCCGAGATCCGGACCATGTCTGTAACTCCTTTATCCAATAGTTTTTTGGGAATTGCCATATTGCCGACCTCTGGCATACCGGGATAACCTTTAGGACCAACATTTTTCAAAACCATGATACTGGTTTCATCGATCTCTAAAGCCGGATCGTCTATTTTCAGCTTGTAGTCGTCGATATTTTCAAACACTACTGCTTTGCCTGTATGCTTCATTAAGCCCGGTGTTGCTGCGGAGGGTTTGATAACGGCCCCATTTTTACATATATTCCCTTTTAGTACAGCAATTCCCGCCAATGGGTTGAAAGGCTGGTCCGCTGAGGCTATTACATCACGGTTAAAACATTCAGCATTCAGGTAATTTTCCCAAATAGGTTTACCACTGACGGTGACCGCATCTTTTTTAAGGAAACTATTCAATTCTTTCATCACTGCCGGAATCCCGCCCGCATAGTACAAATCTTCCATAAAATAGCGCCCGGAAGGCTGTAAATTTGCTAAAAGCGGGATGCCTAAGTCAGTTGTATTAAAATCGTCAATAGAAAGTTCAACGCCGATGCGACCAGCGATTGCCAACAAATGAATAATAAAATTGGTTGACCCGCCTATCGCTGCATTTGTCATGATAGCATTATCGAATGCGTCGCGCGTAAGCACCTGTGATAATTTCAAATCCTCCCTCACCATTTCAACAATACGCATCCCTGATAAGTGAGCCAATACTTTTCTCCTGGAATCTGCAGCCGGGATCGCCGCATTGTCGGGCAAGGTTAGCCCCAGAGCCTCAGCCATAACTGCCATCGTCGAAGCTGTACCCATTACTGCACAATGGCCCCGGCTGCGAGACATGCAGGCTTCTGCAATGTTCATTTCTTCTTCGCTCATTCGCCCGCTGCGCTGAGCTTCCGAAAATCGCCAAACGTCCGAAGTAGCAATGTCTCTACCCTGGTATTTACCGGTCAACATCGCTCCGCCCGATACAACGATGGTCGGCAGGTCAACACTACAGGCACCCATGATGAGTGCGGGAGTAGTTTTATCACAACCGCAAAGCAAAACCACCCCGTCCAGCGGATTGGCGCGTATTGATTCTTCTACATCCATACTTACCAGGTTGCGGTAAAGCATGGCCGTAGGTTTCATAAGCGTTTCACCAAGCGACATTACCGGAAACTCAACCGGGAAGCCGCCAGCTTCATAAATACCATGTTTAACGGACTCGGCCAATTCGCGAAAATGGGCATTACAAGGTGTTAGTTCCGACCATGTATTACAAATACCAATAACAGGTTTACCTTTAAACTCATGAGCGGGTATCCCCTGGTTCTTCATCCAGGAGCGGTAAATAAATCCGTCTTTTCCCGTCCGGCCAAACCATTCTGCACTGCGGAGCTTTTTCATCTTTTATATTTAACTTATAGCGCGGTCTAAATGCGTATAGCCGCCATCTACGTGTATCAATTGCCCGGTTGTATGACTTGACCGGTCAGAAAGCAGAAACGCCGCCATATTGGCTATTTCTTCGGCTGTGGTCATTCGCTGTTCCAAAGGTATCTTTGACAGGATGGATTTTAGCTTTTCATCCGGATGTTCTAATGTTTTGATCCAATTCTCATAGAGCGGGGTCCAGCATTCAGCCACAATGATAGCGTTAACCCGTATGCCATAGGGCAAAAGCTCAACCGCCCATTCCCGCGTCAATGCGTTGCGTCCTCCGTTTGCGGCAGCATAAGCAGACGTATTACCTTGCCCGGTTTCGGCAGTCTTTGAACCGATATTAACGATAGCTCCTTTTGATTTCTTCAATTCGGGTAAAGAATAGTGAGCCAGCAGGTAATAATGCACCAGGTTTCGGTGTAATGATGCCATAAAGCGCTCATAATCGCCTTTTTCCAGCCCTACTCCATCATTTACTCCGGCATTATTTACCAGGCCATCAATACGGCCAAATTGCCGGATGACATCGTGTATCGCGCGTTCACAATCGGCAGGCTGGGTTAATTCGGCAACAATTTGCGCGGCTTTGCCATTGACAGCTTGTATCGTTTTAAGATTATCTTCTTCATTTCGACCAATAATAACCGGTATTGCACCTTCGGCTGCCAGCACCTTTACGATACCTTCGCCAATTCCTTTGGCACCGCCGCTTACAATTATGATTTTATCTTTAAGATTAAGATCCATTTGGTTTCGATTTTTGTCCTGTTTTGACAGTTTACAAATTATAAAACTTTACTGCGTTGCCACCGAAAAACAGATCTTGCTCTTCCTGCGAATACCTTGAGGTAAATATCTGTAAAATTTCCAGCGAACGAGAGTAGGCTCCTGCAAGCAAACAAACGGGCCAGTCAGACCCATACATCAATCGGTTTGCTCCAAAAGCTTGAAAGATCACTTCAAGATAAGGCGTAAAATCAGCAGTGCGCCAATTATACCAGTCCGCCTCGGTCAGCATACCAGATACTTTACAAAATACATTTCTGTATTGTGCCAGGTCTTCGATATCATTTTTCCAGGCTTCGATCTCCCGGGTCTTGATGAAAGGTTTGGCGATATGATCCAATACAAATTTCTGTTCCGGGAATTCAGCAACTAATTCACAAGCGTAGCTGATATGTTTTGGGTAGATCAGGATATCATAGGTATAGCCAAATTGCGCTAATAAACTTATGCCATGTTTGAATTTTTTGCCCAGCATAAAACGCACATCCGGTTCACCTTGCAAAACATGCCTGATACCTTTTAATTTGGGGCTATTGGTGTGGTAGTAATTCAATCTTTTTTCGGCATTGCTGGCCTGCAGGTCGATCCACCCTACAACACCCTTGATGAAGTTATTTTCGTCAGCCAGCTTAAGCATGAATTCGTTATCGCTTTCGTCCTGGCAGGTCTGTACCAATACGGTACCATCCATCGCATTCCGGGTAAGAACAGGTTTCAAATCGACAGGTAAAAAATCACGCCTGATCACCGCCATATCATGGGTGATCCAGTTGTCCCTTACCGGGTCAAACTTCCAGAAATGTTGATGCGCATCAATTTTTAACATAAGGTACCAGTTTTTGCGAAGCCGAACCCAGGCCGTCTATTCCCAGTTCGATCACATCACCTGCGTTAAGGTATAAATTAGGCTTCATACCCAAGCCAACCCCCGCAGGCGTACCGGTCGAAATCACATCACCCGGAAGGAGCGTCATAAAACGGCTGGTGTAAGCGATCAAATGAGGGATATTAAATATAAAATCAGAAGTATTTCCATCCTGCATCATCTTCCCATTTAATTTTAACCAAAGACGGAGGTTATGTGGGTCTTCAATCTCATCAGTAGTTGCCAAAAATGGACCGATAGGTGCAAAAGTATCGCAGCCTTTGCCTTTATCCCAGGTTCCGCTACGTTCCAGTTGAAACTCTCGTTCCGATACATCATTATGCAACACATAACCAGCCAGGTAATCCATCGCTTCGCTCTCTTCAACATAGCTGGCTTTTTTGCCAATAACCAAAGCCAGCTCTACTTCCCAATCGGTTTTAACGGAATCTTTGGGGATAACTATATCGTCATTAGGACCAACAATAGCAGTAGTCGACTTTAAAAAAATCACCGGTTCGGGCGGGGGGGTGGCATTGGTTTCACGGGCATGATCGCTATAGTTTAAGCCGATGCAAACAATTTTGGAAGGTCGGCCAATCGGGCAGCCCAGCCTGGTATCATCGCTAACGTGAAGCAGGTTACTGGTGTTGATAAATTCGGCAAGTCGTTCTAAACCGTTGGTCTCGAAAAAGCGCTCGTCATAATCTTCGCCAAATGCCGAAGTATCGAAACGTTTGTTGTTGATAATTACGCCTGTTTTTTCTTTCCCGGCTTCGCCGAAACGGATCAGTTTCATAGTTCTGTATAGTATTTGTTTGAGCGCAGAGGGGTAGCTGCGTGGGTTATTGACGGCCTATTAAATTGACAAATAAAAATTCAATTTTCATAGCCCTAATTATTAATTTTTGTAAAGCCCCCATCCAGCAAATAATCGCAACCAGTTATAAATCCGGCTTCGTCAGAACAAAGGTAAAGTGCCAGCGAGGCAACTTCTTCAGGCTTTGCCATACGGCCTATGGGTTGGCTTTTTGATAATTTTTCAAATATTTCAGCTTCATTGCCCGGGTAGTTTTTAGCGATAAAACCATCTACAAAAGGGGTATGCACGCGCGCCGGCGATATACTATTACAACGGATGTTGTCGTGCAGATAATCGCGTGCGACCGAAAGTGTCATTGAAAATATAGCACCTTTACTGGTGGAATAAGCAAAGCGATCTGAAATGCCAACCGTAGCCGCAATTGATGCAGTATTCAGAATAACTCCTCCTCCTTTGGTTTTCATTAAAGGGATTGCTGCAAACAGGCAGTTATACGCGCCTTTTACATTCACATTTAACACCCTGTCAAAATCAGCTTCAGCAGTAGTATCAGCCTTGCCAATATGAGCGATGCCGGCATTGTTTACCAGGATATCAGGATCGCCGATCTGGTTAAAAACTTTAACTACGTCACGCTGTTTACTGATATCAACCTGGTGACAATGGGCTGAGCCTCCGCTATTTTCAATTTCTTCTACAACAAGTTTGGCGGCAGCTTCATCCAGATCAATAATGTGCACTGAAGCACCTTGTTGCGCGAATAATACTGCTATAGCCTTCCCGATCCCGCTTCCGCCACCGGTAATAACAGCTACTTTATTTTTTAAACTAAACATCTTTTTTAAATTTCGAAGTTCGGAATATCAATTGGGAATGAATTATACTATTTCAGCGAGCGGAATGCGCAATTATTTTGAAAACATTTCGCATTTAGCATCCCTCAAATCGAATTTGACAACAATTCGTACTCACAAAGAAACGCCTCTTTTCCACGGAATAAAATCATCCTGCTCTAACAGTACGGCTTTAGGCTGTTCAAGGCCATTGGCCACGTTGATCACATATTCCAATATGCGTTCACCTGCTTCGGCAATCGTTTCTGTACCCTCTATGATGGTGCCGCAATTGATATCGATGATATCAGGCATCCGTTTGTATAGCGCCGTATTGGTCGATAGTTTAATGACTGGCGCTATCGGGTTTCCGGTTGGTGTTCCCAGGCCGGTGGTAAAAAGCACGATATTAGCCCCCGACCCTACTTCAGCGGTCGTGCTTTCAACGTCACTGCCCGGGGTACACAGTAAGTTCAAGCCGGGTTTAGTTGCCTTTTCAGGATAGTCAAGAACTGCAGTTACGGGCGAGGTACCGCCTTTCTTCGCTGCTCCAGCCGATTTGATCGCATCGGTGATCAGTCCGTCTTTAATATTGCCAAAAGAAGGATTGGCATAAAAACCCGAACCTCCTTCTTCTGCCCTTTTGTTATAGGTGATCATCAGGTCCATAAAACGTTGTGCTGTTGCCTCGTCGATACAACGATCACTCAATTCCTGTTCTACACCACAAAGCTCAGGAAACTCTGAAAGTATGACGGAACCACCTATTGAAACCAACAGATCTGACACGTATCCAAGGGCAGGATTTGCAGATATACCCGAAAAACCATCCGATCCCCCGCACTCGAGGCCGATACAAAGTTTTGAAAGTAGTGCAGGACTCCGTTCATTTTTATTTGCCTCGATCAAACCTGCAAAGGTTTGCTTAAGCGCCTGCTGCAACAAATTTTGCTCGGTACCCAACTGTTGTTGCTCCAATATCACCAGCGGCTTGTCGAATGATGGGTCGCGTTTAGCGATCTCTTCTTTTAAAATATGGCCCTGTGCATGCTGACAGCCCAAACTCAATACGGTGGCCCCAGCTACATTGGGGTGGGTAATATACCCTGCTAACAGTCCGCATAAAGCGATCGAGTCCTGTTGGGTTCCACCACAACCCAGGTCATGGGTCAAAAACTTGATGCCATCGATATTTTTGAATAGCCGGTTGTTGGTGGCTTTAATAGCAGAACTTTGTACATCGGCACTCAAAATTTCATGAGTGGTTTTCCCTGCCCGATAAAGATTCATTAGCTGGTCGACTTCGCTTTCATAACTCCTGGCTTTTTTGTAGCCAAGTTTATCAACCAAAGCCTCCTTCATTACCTGAATATTCCGGTTCTCGCAAAAAACTAAAGGTATCACCAACCAATAGTTAGCGGTACCAACACTGCCATCAGCACGGTGATAGCCATTAAAAGTTCTGCCTGCAAATTTTGATGCGTCAGGTATATGCCAGTCAAGCTTACGGTTTCCCAGGTGGAATGTACTGGAAGCATGGTGAATATTATCGGTAGCTACCAACCCACCCCGTGGGATAGCTTTGGTAGCTTTGCCAACTAAAACACCATACATTAAAATATCGTCGCCCGGCTCCAGCGGGTTTAAAGCAAACTTATGTTTAGCGGCTACTTTGTTTACGAGGGAAAATTTATGGCCATCAAATGCAATCTCCGCACCTTCTTCAAGGTCGCGAAGTGCAACTAGGACATTATCGTCATTGTGTATTCTTAAAAAACTGTTTGGTTGGATCACGGATTAAACATTGCTTTTAGGCATTCAACTCAAAAATATTATCCATCAACACCCACTTTTCCCCCGGCTTTGAACCCGGAAGCGCTTGTTGAAACTTCCACATCAATTGCTCCCATTCCTGCACTTTTTCGTTCGATTCGTCCATCGCAGCCTTTTGATCGAAAGAAAAACCGTCTTCTGTTTCCATGATCATGAACAGGCGATTACCGGTGCGGTAAATTTCCATATTTATGATACCCGAATCAAGTATACTTTTTTTTATTTCGGGCCAAACCTTCTGGTGATAGGCCTCATATTCGGCTATCAATTCCGGTAAATCAACCAGGTCGAGCGCCAGTGCATACCGTTTCATTTTACCAAAGTTAATTCTACCACTGGTATCTCGTATCGTGGTTTGCTTTTGGGCAATGTCAATTCAATATCCGAACCATTTTCGGTGTATTTCAATTCCGAATAGTCATTTAAAAACTGCGCGTAATTAATTTTGCCTTTGTATCCCGAGAGCACCAGTTTGCCATCTGACGGGTAATCGTACAAATGTATGAACAACCGTTTGGTCTTGGGGTTATAAGTTAGCTTTTGGCCGCTGGGTACTGCATAAGTATCTGGCGCTAATGTACAGCCATAAATAGCCTGGCTATTGGCATGCATCCAGTAAGCCATACTATCGAGTGCATTCGTGGCGCGATAATCAAATTCGCCGCGTGCCGTTGGGCCTACGTTCAAAATCAGGTTACCACCGTTGCTTACGCTGCTAATGAGCAGATCAAGTAACTGGCGGTGAGTTTTCCAGGTATTTTCATCACGGTAATAGCCCCATGAGCCCGAGAAAGTTTGACAGGTTTCAAAAGTGTGCCCTTTATAAGCATCCAGTTCTTTGGTACTTACCTGTTCAGGCGTTTCAAAATCACCTCCATCACTATATTCATACAAACCAAGGCGATTATTGACGATTATACCCGGCTGCAATTGTCTCACCATTTTCAATAAGTTTACAGCATCCCAATCCTTACCCCATTTGCCATGCTTTGAACCTTTGTCCCATGACCAATCCAGCCAAAGCACATCAATTTTACCGTAATTGGTCAATAATTCCCGCACCTGGTTGCGCAGGTAAGCACGGTATTTGTTCATATCACGACCTTTATTCAAACGATCGTAGTTTGCCTGGCTGGTATCTACCTGGGTTAGCGGGTGAGCATCATCTACCGTATAATCAGGGTGATGCCAGTCGAGTAACGAATAATAAAATCCAACTTTTAAACCTTCGGCCCTGAATGCTTTTACATACTCTTTCACCAGATCGCGGTGCGCCGGAGTGTTCATTGCTTTATAATCAGTAAATTTTGAATCGAACAGCGTAAATCCCTCGTGGTGCTTGGTGGTAAGCACCGCATATTTCATTCCAGCTGCCTTTGCAGCCCGGGCCCATTTGCGCGGGTCGAAATGATCTGGGTTATAACGATCGAAATACTTTTGGTACTGCTCGTTGGTCATATGCTCATTATGCTTTACCCATTCGTGCCGGGCCGCCTCGGAGTATAAACCCCAGTGAATAAACATACCAAAGCGGGCATCGGTCCACCATTCGAGGCGCTTTTTCTTTTGCGCATCAGTTTCATTGCCTAAACGTTTTTTCTGTGCGATGCCGGGCAAAGCAACAAGCAATGCCAATAGTACGATGAGTAAGTGTTTCCTTTTCATAATTTTAAATGATCAATGTCCGGCTACCTGCTGAACGTTTTTAACGCTGATATTTTTTAACGCGAAATAGAAAATGTAGACAAAACTTAAAAGTGGAACAAGATAAGCAACCCGGATATTACTGATATCCGAAACTCTGCCTAACAGGAGCGGGATTACCGCACCTCCCACGATAGCCATAATGAGCAATGAGGACCCTTGTTTTGTTTTGGCACCAAGACCTCGAATGCTTAATGAGAATATCGTAGGGAACATGATCGACATAAAGAATGGGATACACATCATAGCATAAACTGAAAATTTACCCGCAACAGTGAATGCCAATAGCAGCAATAAAAAATTCACTACGGCGTAAGTGATCAGTATTTTAACAGGTGCTACGAAACGCATCAAAAATGTCCCAAAAAAGCGCCCTATCATAAACCCTAACATAGCAAGCGCTAAAAGCGAAGCCGCATTTTTCTCACCGATCTGTGCAACCGATTTAGCATACCGAACAAAAAAACTGGTTACCGAAGCCTGCGCGCCCACGTAAAAGAAAATACCACCTACGCCCAACAATAGGTTCTTTTCGTTGAATATAGAGCCTGCCTCTTTTTGATCAGCGTCACTATGCTCTGTGATATCAGGTAGCTGTGTACGCCAAATGAGCAATGCTACTGACAGTACAACCAAACCGATAATGATATAAGGTATTTTTACGGCGTCAGATTCACCCTGCAAATAGGCTCCCAACTGATGTTGCTTTTCTAAAACTGAGGCTTGGTCAGCAGAAAGATTTTTGCCCGATAAAATAAATATACCACCAAGAAATGGCGCTAAGGTAGCAGCAAGCCCGTTAAATGACTGTGCAAAGTTGATCCTAAAGGTAGCAGTTTCAGGATCGCCGAGGTTATTGATATAAGGGTTAGCGGCAGTCTCCAAAAATCCGCAACCACTTGCCAAAATAAATAACGCGAACAGAAAAAAACCGTATATCCGGGTATCAGCAGCAGGGTAAAACAAGAAAGCGCCAACTGCAAATAGCGACAAGCCAAATATGATCCCGTTTTTATAACCAAACTTTTGCATAAAAATTCCGGCCGGTACAGCGACCACGAAATAGGCCAGGTAAAAGGCGGAATCCACAAATGCCGATTGCAGGTCGGTCAACTGGCAGGCTTTTTTAAGGTGAGGAACAAGAATCGAATTCAAATTCAGCGCTATCCCCCAGAGGAAGAAGAGCGATGTAATGAGGGCAACCGCGAAAAAGCCGGTTTTTTTGGTCATAGCAGGGATAAATAAGTGATAATCGTTCGGCCTGCGCTGCCATTTTCAGTGCAGGATAATTGGTTATTACAAAGAAATAAATTTAAGCGGTTAAATTGCTATCCCGTTAAAAAAAATCACGCATGCTACCGCTTAAAGTTTAATCGTGATGGCTTTACCACGATAGTTCACCAGTTTGTCGGCCCCGGCAGTCACTCCTTCATCTGATCCATGCCTGCCTTTTACTAATACGATATCAAACTGATGATTTTTTGGCATCCCGGCGTAAACACCCCTGGTATCGGATATAGTCAGCATATGCTTGTTATCATTCCAAGTGAAGGTATAGGTAGCATATTTACCTTCTTCATAATTGTAATTATCATTTTCATCCTCGTAAACCTTGAAGCTTCCGTTGGCGCCAGGGTAAATTCGCACTTCTGTTGGTTTGCCGGTTTTTTGGGTTGCATATTCTATATCCGGCCCCATAGGTATGATTGATCCCGCCCGAACAAATAAAGGCAAAATTTCTACCGGTGCCGCAGCATCAATAGACTGACTCCCATTTAGTTTTTCTCCTGTCCAGAAGTTATACCAGGTAGTTTTAGGTAAATATACTTTACGGGAAGTAGCACCCTCTGCTGTCACCGGGTTGACCAAAAATGCCGTACCAAACATATATTGATCGGGAATGTCCTGAATTTTTGGATCTGTTTTGAAATCGAAAGCGAGCGATCGCATCATCGTATAATTTTCAAGCGTGGTTTTGCCGGCTAAAGAATAGATGTAAGGCAATAAGCGATAACGTAATTTATCATACTTGAGCAAGGTTGCTTTGGTTTTTTCGTCCCAGTTTTTTGAGAACAAAGCCCGTTCTCCTTTGCCATGGATCCGGAATATAGGGCAAAAGGCACCAAATTGAAACCAGCGCGTAAATAGTTCCCTGAATTCGGGCTTCGACCAATCGGGCGCCTGCCAATGGTACTGGTAGCCGCCAATATCAGAAGTCCAATACGGAATACCGGAGGCGCAAGCGTTGATACCCTGTGACACCTGGCTTTTAAAAGCACCAAAACCACAAAATATATCAGATGACCATAATGTTGCCGCATTTCTTTGCTCACCGGCAAACGATTGCCTGATCAGAAAGAAGGCCCGTTTGCCCGGAATATCCTTCCTCCAACCCTCATAAAGCCCCTGCGAATGTTGGAGCGAATAAGTATTGAAATAATCAATGCCTTTGCCGGTAAAAAAATCTGCTCTTCGGCGTTCATCCAATAAAGTGCCATTGTCGGGTTCGCATTGGTCTACCCACCAGGCATCCCAGCCGAAGCGTTTCACCAGGCTATCACGGGCTTGCTGCCAGTATAATTTGCGTGCCCGGGGATTGTGTGCATCATAATACGTGTCAAAAGTATGGGTAACAACATTATCCCAGGTAATTGAAGTTAGTCCGCCCGTTTTTTGCAAGGCATCAAAATTTTTGGTCCCCTCGCCAAATACGGGCCAAATAGATATCATTCCATGAATGTTTGCCTGGTGCAATTCATCAACCATTTTAGCGGGATCGGGATAACGGGCAGGATTCATTTCATGGATACCTATCGGAAAAGGATCCCAGTAGTACCAATCCTGTACAATAACATCCACCGGGATATGGTTGTTGCGATAATTATCCTTTACAGATAACACCTCCTGCTGGCTCATATAGCGATCCTGCGACTGAAACAATCCGTAGGCCCATTTTGGATAGATAGGTGCAATTCCTGTCGCCGTCCGGTAAAGATCGATGATCTTGTCAAAGGATGGTCCATAAAAAAAATAATAATCTACCTGCTTACCGCTTTCGGAAACATACTTGTATTTGGTGTTACCTGCCTCTCCTCCATAAAAATTGGAAGCCGAATAATTATCCCACATTAGACCATAACCCCGGGTAGAAAGCAGAACCGGTACAGCACCCGTCATATATTTAATGGCCATGTCCTGGTTACGGCCCTTGTAATTAATAGAAAGTGTGTCTTCCGGATGGCATCCAAGACCATATAACCCTTCGCCTGCGGGCGAATTAAATTCTGTTGTCACATTAAAAGTTTCAATTCCTGCGATGTTTGCCGGATTCATTCGCTTACCACTCTCTGACGTGATCAAATTTCCTCTGCTATCAGCATAAGCTACATTTCCGTTAGCTTTGTCGATCAGCACCCTCAGTTTTTGCGTACTTATTACATAATTTCCGGGCTTTTCAGCGAAATTAAACTGAACCTGAGTCCATTTTCTTACAACAACCAACGAATGCTGATCCTGAAAACTCTCCAGTGCCGTATACTTTATTTGGATGATATCGGCTTTATCGATCAATACTTGCATCAGACCATGATCCAATTTAAATTCGATTCCACCTGTTATTCTTTTATAGGATAAAATTGAAGCCCGGGCAGTATTAGCTGCGGTAAAAGTGACGGCTAACAGAAAAACTACAATAACAAAACAGCGCGTTTTCATAAGTAGGAAATCAAAAGAAGGTTGAATCTAAGAAAAATACCTCAGGC
>CAIPDP010000141.1 GCA_903863845.1 uncultured Mucilaginibacter sp.
CTGAGCAGGTATTTGCAGAATGGGCTGTTTTATTAACTTTATCAAACCAATTAAAAATACCTTTTGCATAATGAATAAGAAATTTGCCTTAACCCTATTTCTCCTGTTATTTATCACAGGAACTTTATTTGCCCAGCAAGGCGAAATGTTGATCTATCATCCTATCAAAACGGATAAAGCTGGAATAATCGTCCCCTGGTATAATGACGATCCGGCTATAGCTTACGATCATAATTTGCATACCATCTGGAATTTCTGGTTCAATATGCGACGGGATATGAATGGCTTACCTTATTACATGAATCATCAGGTATGGAACTCTAATTTCGATGATCCGAGGGGCATTGGGGGCGACCAGTTTATGATGGCACTTTCCTCATGGCGATTGTGGTACGCCTATACAGGTGATGAAAACGTAAAGGAAAATATGGGTTTCCTGGCAGGATATTACCTCTCGCATGGTTTATCGCCGGCCAATTGCAAGTGGCCCAATATCCCGTTCCCTTATAATACTTATATCTATTCGGGTATCTATGATGGCGATATGCGTAATGGTAAAGATGTTGCCCAATGCGACAAGGCAGGCTCTCTCGGCCTCGAGCTGATACATTTATATAAACTCAAAGGCGATTCACTGTTCCTTCATGCAGCAATAAAAATAGCTAATACGCTTGCAGCAAATGTTAAAAAAGGCAATTACGATGATTCTCCCTTGCCATTTAAGGTGAATGTATATACCGGTAAAACAGCTTTTTTGAAATTGCATGATCGCGACGGAAAGTCGACCGATACGGCTTGCTATACCACAAACCTTACACCAACCCTGCAAATGTTTGAGGAGTTGATACAATTAAAGAAGGGCAATATCATCGCTTACAAAGCCGGCTTCGCCAAAATACTCGACTGGCTAAAGAAATACCCTATCCAGAATAATAAGTGGGGGCCATTTTTTGAAGATGTCGACTGGTGGAGCGAGACGCAGATCAATGCGATGACCTGCGCACGCTATATGATGGAACACCCGAAGTATTTCCCCGAATGGAGATCTCAGGTAAAAAATATTATCAATTGGGTGCACACCAATTTTAATAATGTACAGTGGAAAAAATATGGCGTTACTGTTACCAATGAACAAAGTGTTTACCCCGAACCAGGCGAGAGCCACACCGCAAGACAGGGTGCTGATGAGTTGCTTTATACAAAACTTTCAGGCGATACCTCGTTTTATACTAATGCCAGCCGCGAATTGATATGGGCAACGTACCCGGTTGATTTTGACGGCAAGAACTGTTTCCCCTTTGACGAACCCTGGCTAACGGACGGATATGGCGACTATGTGCGACATTACCTGAGGGCGATGGATACCTACCCGAACCTGGCGCCAGCGGCTGATCATATTTTATCAAGCACATCCGTGGTGCAGCAGGCTGACTATAAAGGGCTTTTCAAGAAATTCATCTACCTTAATTTTACTACCGATACCAATAAGGTAAGGTTGTTTTACCGCACCTTCGATAAAAGCGGTAGCGAGCGGATACGCATGGCGGCTAAACCATTGGGCGTATTGCTCAATGATAAGCCTATCAGCGAGTCGGGTGCTGGAGAGGGTTATACCTGGGAGCCAATGGCACAGGGTGGCCTGCTTACTGTGAACCGAAAGAATGGCGATAAAGTGACCGTACTGCAATAAACTATCTGCTGAGGCTTTTGATATAGGCGATAGTGACCGGTATTTGTTGGGCATGATTACCGCTCTCATCCTCGATGAAATAATGTTTGATGCCCACTGCTCTGGCGGCTTTCAAGGCCTCAGCGATATTGATTTGGCCCGCTCCCAGAGCCACATCGTTTTTGGTGTCAGTACCGCCCGTTAGGTCGTTGGCAATGCCCTTGCGTATGTCTTTCAGGTGCATCAATTTCCAGCGTCCTTTGTACTGGTGTAAAAGTTTAGCCGGATCGGCACCACCGTGGAAGGTCCACATCAGATCCATCTCGAAAGAAACATATTTTGGGTCGGTATTTTTGACGATATAATCGAATAAGGTACCATCGCCATAGGGTCCAAATTCGTAACCATGGTCGTGGTAGCAAAAAGTGATGCCCTGTTCATACAGCAATTTTCCGACCCGGTTAAAATCTTCCACTGCTTTGCGGGCATCGTCGAAAGTAAAAGTGTTGCCGTGGGGTATCCAGGCCACCATGATATATTTGCATCCGAACAGTTTAGCCAATTTGATGAACGGCTCAGGGTCTTTACTGATCGACCCGTAATCAGCACCCATAGATGGCATGCTGATGCCGCGTTCATCGAGCATTTTTTTGAATTCCTCAGGACTGGCGTTTTTAGGGTTCGGGCCTTCAACTTCGCTTATTCCCAGCGCTTTGATGGAGTCGAGTACCAATGCTACTCCGTCAGGGAAGCTGTTGCGGTAGGTATAGGTTTGTACACCTATCTTATTGGTAAACAATGGTTTGCTGCTCTGGGCAATCACTGCGGTAGTGTTTAAAAAGATAAAAATCCCTAAAAGCAAGCCTGATTTTTTCATGGTTTTAATTGGTTTATCAGGTTAAATTTAAGAGAAAAGTACTGCATTCACTAATTCAGTCATCCACTCATTCGCCTATTAATATAAATGCATTTTAATGACAATGTTAATTCTGAGTGTCAACATTTAGTTGTATTTTTGCGTGCTCTTCGCAACCATGAGTGAACAGATAAAACACGAATGCGGTGTGGCGTTTATACGCCTGTTAAAACCGCTCTCCTTTTACCAAAAAAAATACGGCACTGCGCTGTATGGTTTGAACAAGCTATACCTTTTAATGGAGAAACAACACAACCGCGGCCAGGATGGTGCGGGGGTTGCTACCATTAAGTTGGATATAGAACCGGGCAAACGGTACATCAGCAGGCATCGTTCGATGGCATCCAATGCTGTAGCGGATATTTTTGAGTATATCCAGAAGAAATTTGCAGATATACAAAAGGAGACGCCTGAAAAAATGGCCGACGCCGAATGGTTGAAACAAAACGTAAGCTTTACCGGCGAAGTATTGCTGGGCCATTTACGTTATGGTACCCACGGTAAGAACAGTATCGAAAACTGTCACCCTTTTTTAAGGCAAAACAACTGGCAAACCCGTAACCTCGTCATCGCAGGTAATTTCAACATGACAAATGTTGACGAACTTTTGCAACAGTTGTATGATCTGGGTCAGCATCCGAAAGAAAAAGCAGATACGGTTACAGTGCTCGAAAAGATCGGACATTTTCTGGATACCGAGAACCAGGGTCTTTTTGATCAGTACAAGCGTGAAGGTTTGGATGATAATACCAAGATCAGCAAATATATAGCCCGCGATCTTGACGTAGCTAAGATACTACGCAAATCGGCACGCAACTGGGATGGTGGTTATACCATTGCCGGTATTTTTGGGCATGGAGATGCCTTTGTAATGCGCGATCCGGCAGGTATCAGGCCCGCGTTCTATTATCATAACGACGAGATCGTAGTGGCAGCATCCGAGCGGCCCGCAATACAAACGGCCTTTAATATTCCGATCGAAGACATCCGCGAGATACAACCCGGCCATGCCCTGATCGTTAAAAAAAGTGGCAAAGTAAGGGAAGAAGTATTTATTGAACCTGTCGAGAAAAAAGCCTGTTCGTTCGAACGTATTTATTTTTCGCGTGGCAGTGATGCAGATATCTACCGCGAACGTAAACAATTAGGTCGGCTGCTTTGCCCGCAAATTCTGGCAGCTGTTGATCATGATATAAAGAATACGGTTTTCTCGTACATTCCTAATACTGCCGAAGTAGCCTTTTACGGAATGGTAGAAGGTATTCATAAATACATCAAAGGCTTCCAACGGGAGAAATTACTCAACCGGCCCGAAAAGATCAGCGATGAAGAACTAAGCGAGGTATTAAGTTTGGCTCCGCGTATCGAGAAGATCGCTATCAAGGACGTCAAACTGCGCACCTTCATAACCCAGGACGCTGATAGAAGCGAAATGGTGGCACACGTATATGATTCAACCTACGGGCTCATCAAGAAGAACCAGGACACCCTGGTGGTGCTTGATGATTCTATCGTTCGTGGTACAACACTTAAACAAAGTATCCTTAAAATACTGGATAGGTTAGGACCCAAAAGGATCGTAGTGGTTTCATCGGCCCCTCAGATTCGCTTTCCCGACTGTTACGGTATCGATATGTCGCGCATGGGCGAATTTGTGGCATTTGAAGCAGCAATTTCCCTGCTGAAAGAAGCCGGCAAAGAGCAGATCATACTAGACGTTTATAAGAAATGTAAAGACAGTGCTTCCTTGCCAAAGGAAAAGGTAGAAAACTACGTCAAAGCGATCTATGAACCGTTCACCGATCAGGAGGTATCTGATCAGATAGCCAGGATCATTACACCGGTTGAAACAAAGGCCCAGGTTAAAGTGATCTATCAAACGCTTGAAAACCTGCATAAAGCCTGCCCTGATCACCTGGGCGACTGGTATTTTTCGGGTAACTTCCCAACACCAGGCGGCAACAAAGTGGTCAATAGGGCATTTGTTAACTGGATAGAAGGAAAGAACCAACGGGGATATATGTGATCAGTGCTTGAGCGCTGCAATTATCTTTTTCACCAGTTCGCTTTCAGTAAAAGGCTTTACCAGGACACCCGCGGTTTCTTTTTTTGGATTTTTTGTCCTCGGCTTTCTCACCGCTGCCCGACATAATGATCACCGGGACCTTATTACGAGGTTTTCCGAGTTTTCTGATGGCTGCTATTAACTCATGGCCGTTCATTTCGGGCATTTCAATGTCAGT
This sequence comes from uncultured Mucilaginibacter sp., assembly GCA_903863845.1. Lineage (GTDB taxonomy): Bacteria > Bacteroidota > Bacteroidia > Sphingobacteriales > Sphingobacteriaceae > Mucilaginibacter. The sequence goes on from CAIPDP010000141.1 coordinate 4,829, forward strand.
TAATACAATGTCTATTTGTTCTTTCTCCAGCAATTCAAGTGCCTCTTTGCCGTTTGCCGCTTCGTAAAACCTGACATTCAATTTCGCGGTCATTGTTTTAAGAAACATCAGGTTAAGTTCGTTGTCATCTACTGCCAGTACCCTGATCCCATTTAATAACGAAGCAGCTGTAATAGATGCCTGATCGGCTTTGTCCGTTTTGATTGCATTATCGGCATAAGGTATATAAAAGCTAAAAGTACTTCCCTTACTGGGCTCGCTTTTAACAGAGATATTGCCTTTTTGAAAACTGATCAATTCGCGACAGATGTATAGCCCAAGTCCGGTACCCAGTTTGCCTTTTGCCGAGTTAGTTTGGTAGTATTTAGAGAATAGATTACTTTGTTGTTCGGCGCTGATCCCTTCGCCTGTATCGCTAATGTCTACCTTAAGCCGGTTGCTGCCGTCGAACTTATTTAAGGTTGCCTTTACTTTTATGCCCCCGCTGCCGGTGTATTTGATAGCATTGCTTAGCAGGTTATTCATGATTTGTTTTAGTCTGAAACTGTCGCCTATTACAATAGCATCATGGTCACCTTCAAATTCGTAGTGCAGGCTCAGACCTTTTTTGGCGGCACTGAATGCCATACTGTCTATTGCTTCTTTCAGGGCAAAATCAGGGTTAAAAGGTTCAAGGTTTAATTTGAATTCGCTGTTTTCCATCTTTGCTGCATCGAGCGTATCGTTAAGCGTCTGTATCAACATATCCGATGATAAGCGGATCGAACCAAGCATATCGGCTTGCCGTGGTGTTAGCGCTGATTTGCTGAAAATGTAGAGGAAACCCTGAATAGCTGTAAGTGGATTGCGTATTTCGTGACTCATGTGTAACAGCAGGTCCATTTTTTGTTTAGCGATCGCAATTGACCTGTTGTTCTCTTCCCGTAATAAAGTCTCCGAACGGTCGAGTTTTACGATAAAAGCAATGAGCAGTGACGCAAACAGGAGCACCAGGAATAAAGCCGCCAGGTAAAATTTATTGAGCAGCATGGTGGTATCCTCGTAATTTTTGAACGATAAGTTTTTAAACTCATCCTGCAAATTGTTGCTGGCTGTTTTTTCTTCATCAACAATATGCTCAAGCTCGGTAATGATATACACATTCAGCGCAACAAGTTCTTTTTGGGTTTGCAAAAGATCCATGTTTTTTTGTTGAAGCATTTGAAATTTTTTGCCGTAGGTACGATTTACTTTAGTAACTACCGTTTTGGTTGTTGAATCGACAATATGTTTGGTGTGGTTATGATTTATTTCAATTACACTGGCAGCGTTGTTGCCGTCTTTATTGGTAATGGCATCTTTTAATCGCGCAAGCAAACCTTTTCTTTTTGTCTTTATATCACGGCGTGCCGTATCAGAACTGCCGGATTGCGAGCCGGTACGAGAGTTTTTGTTTAGTTTATAGGCAGCCAGATTTTGAGCATTTAATTGGTTATAGCTGGCATATACCACCAGCAGCGAGTCGAAACTACGTTTTAACTTGTAAAGGCTATCCGACAGCTCGATTTTTTTGTTATACCATGAATGAACTTTGGCGTGTTGAAATGCAGTTAAACCAGAGGTGTCAGGCGATTCCTTTAGCAAAGTGTCGATTTCGGCAAATGCAAGCGACAGCTTGTTTTTATAGGCACTTATTTTTTCCTGGTCTGATGTGGTCAGCGATTCCTGGAAATCATTTTCTGCCTTGTTGAGCAGTAAAAGAATATGTTCAGGCTGTGCTTGTATCAGCTCAATACTGTGCGCAAACTTTGATATGTTTTGCAATTTCTGTGTGATTGAATTGCGCACAAACAGCGCAATGATCGCGACGATGATCATAAATGAAACGAATGCAAGCAGAATTCTTCTCGCAAAGACTTGAGTATAGGTAACTTTCATGCAGGTTTGAAGGGGGGAATTGTCGTTTTAGGCTAATTTGTTTTTAATTAATTAAAAACAAGGCGCAAAACTAGGCATTTTCAAATGGCAGGACAAGAGTTGGGCAGCACTGAGCAATAAATGATGTAGTAAAACCTTTATATAGGACCAGGCCCAAAAGTGATCTGTGTTTTTTTGTAGTACCAGCTTTTATGAGCTAAATGCGGCAAAAATATAATGCGTTACTAATTTATCGAAAAGGATCAGTGAGGCGATGATGAGGGCAATACCTGCTATTTCGTTCAAACGGTGAATAAATTTGGTTGAAATTTTATCCCTGAGTTTATTGGCATAAAAGGCTTTTGTAGTGTCGAGGCCAAACTGTACAACCAAAATGGTAAAAAACATTACCCCGATTTTAAGCGATCTGTTGGGTACACCATAAATATAAAGTGTACTGGCTGTTCCGATAACCACCGTCCAGTGCAATAATAAGGTTGGGTTAAGGATACACATCAAAAATCCTTTTAAAAAGTAGCCGGTACGCTCCAGTTTAGACGGTACTTTATTGCCGTAATTGACCTCGGATTTTTTGATGATATAATAGATGCCCATGGCGAACAACACGATGCAACCGATAACACCGGCGTTGCGTTTGTCCTGGCTCGAAATATCAAAATACTGTGACCCGAAAAGTATGGCTCCTACAAATACAACATCGCTGGTTACCACGCCGAGTGCCAGCGAAATGCCGGCGTGAAACCCTTTCTCGATGCTGGTTTTGATCAAAGCAAAAAAAACAGGGCCGGTTAAAAACGTTAGTACCAACCCAATTCCGATTCCCCTAATAATAGCTTCTATCATTCAATCTGGCTTAGGAATATTTGCTTCCCGATAGCAGGTAACGAATATGCGATTTTATATGGTGATTAACCAAACTTAAAATTGGGATTTATTATTTAAAAACTTTAACCGGATTTTTAAAAAATATCTTTATGTTAGTCTTTTATAAACACCAATTTATAACAACCTAACTAACAAATGGAACAAAACAAGACCACAAATCTCAAATCAGCACTTTATACTTTAATAACGGTGTTTTTCTTTTGGGGATTTATCGGAGCATCAAACGGCGTATTTATCCCTTTTTGTAAGGCCAAATTTGGCCTCGATCAATTTCAAAGTCAGCTGATCGACTTTGCATTTTACGGCGCATATTATACCGGAGCCCTGTTTTTGTTCATCATCTCAAGCCTTGCAAAAAGAGATGTTTTGAATGATTGGGGATTTAAAAAAGGCATCATCAACGGACTGCTGATCAGCACATTTGGTGCCGCATTAATGATATGGGCCGTTACTTCAGGTAACTATTTCTTTATACTGGGAGCCCTTTTTGTTGTTGGTCTCGGTTTTTCATTACAACAGACTTCTGCACAACCCTTTGCCGCATCATTGGGTGAGCCGCATACCGCATCAAACCGATTAAACCTGGCTGGTGGTGTAAACTCGTTCGGAACTACCATCGGGCCTCTTGTGGTGTCATTTGCATTGTTTGGCGTTGTTGCAAACGTTAACGAAGATTATATCAAGCACTTCGCACAAAAAGCGAATTCACTGGATAAAATGGAAATTTTGTACATTTTTGTGGGTGTTCTCTTTTTGCTTTCTGCCGCACTTTTCTTTTTCTCGAAGAAAGTACCTGCAGGCAAAATGGATGCAACCTTTGAGCCTGCAAAAAAAGCACTTAATACCCTCATCGCAATAACGGTTATTCTGGTGGTGATCTTCGCTTATATTTTCTCCCGCTACCATCAACCTGAATATATCGAGCACTTTATAAAAAATAAGGAAAAAGACTATTTAGGTCTGGGTTTAACGATAAGTTCGCTGCTTGTTGTGGTCCTCGGCCTATTATTTGCCAATACGGCTGCTCAAAGCAAACCAGAAGGTTGGGGTGCAATGAAATATCCTCAGTTGGTATTAGGTATGTTAGGCATCTTCACCTATGTAGGTGTTGAAGTAACCATACAAAGTAATATGGGTTCGTTATTAGGAACCAAGGCTTTCGGCACTATAACCGGGTCGGCAATTGCGCCCTACATATCAATGTATTGGGGTAGTTTAATGATTGGTCGCTGGGCTGGAGCTATAGCTGTATTTAATCCTTCAAAAGGATTGCGTAAAGTATTGCTCGTCCTTGTGCCTTATGTTGCATTTGGTGTTGTTTTGGGCGTAAATGCAATATCTGGTCAAAATGTATCCGTTCTGTATGCTTACGCTGGTGTTGTCGCTTTCCAGATCGTTGGTTTTTTCCTTGGTCAGGATCGCCCGGCTCGTACGCTGATGATCTTCGGGTTGTTAGGTGTGGCAGCAATGCTTATTGGCTTGCTTACTGAAGGTACTGTAGCTACCTATGCATTTATGAGCGGTGGTTTATTCTGCAGTATCCTCTGGCCTTCGATCTTCGCTTTGGCTATCGCAGGTTTGGGTAAATATACTTCACAAGGTTCCGCATTTTTGGTAATGATGATCCTGGGTGGTGGTATCATACCGCTATTGCAAGGTAAGATCTCTGATATCATTGGTATCCATAATTCGTATTTTATCCCTGTACTTTGTTTCTCCTACCTGGCATTTTACGGCTGGAGGATCATCGGTATTCTCAAAAAACAAGGTATCGAACACGAAGTTGAATTGGGTGCGGGGCATTAATTGGTCATTGGGTCATTTGTCATTTGTCATTGGTCAATGCGACAAAGAGCATAAGTCTTTAGCTATCCTTAATTTACCAATGACAAATGACTAAATAGCAAATGACTAAATAGCGAATGACTAAACTAAGTTTTAACCATATTTTCATGAACCTGGCAACCGACCTGGCCAAACGCTCACATTGCGTTAAGGCCCAGGTCGGAGCCGTTTTAGCGAAGGATACACGTATCATTTCGATAGGCTATAATGGTCCACCTGCTGGTACCCACAATTGCGACGAGGAATGGCCCGAAGCCGGTTGTCCGCGTGATGCACGTGGTAGCTGCTCTCTTGCACTCCATGCTGAAGAAAATGCGATACTTTTTGCCGTAAAAAATGGAGCCAACCTCGACGGTGCTACGCTTTACACTACATTGTCGCCCTGCTTACCCTGTGCCCGGCTTATATTTTCAGCTGGTGTTAAGCATGTTTATTACCTCAACTCCTACGCCGAATACAAAGGCCTGCCCAGCGACGAGGGCGTTGATTTTTTAAACCGGTTTGGCGTTGTGGCGGAGAAGTTTGGGGTTGGTTAACTGGTGATTGGTTAATTAGTGGTTGGTTAATTGTTTAAAATATATTTGCTACCGATTAACTAATCACTCAACTACGGCTCCAACAAAGCACTCAACTACGGCTCCAACAAAGCACTCAATTTATCCAGCGCAAACTGCAACTGTTCATCCGGACTAAGGTTAGTATTATCAAGGATGATGGCATCTTTGGCCCGTACAAGCGGACTTTCTTCACGGGTGGTATCCTGGTAATCGCGGTGGGCAATATTTTCAAATACGTCCTCCAGAGTTATATTGGGATCTTTTATAACCAGTTCTTTATACCGCCGTTCAGCACGCACATTGGGGTCGGCGGTCATAAATATCTTTAGTTGGGCATCAGGAAAAACGGTAGTACCAATATCGCGCCCATCCATCACGATGTTTTTTGAACGCCCCATTCGCTGCTGCTGCCTTACCATTTCGTGCCGCACTTCTCTGATTGCCGCTACCGCACTAACGTTATCCGAAACAGGCATCTGCCTGATCTCTTCCGATACTTCTTCGTCGTTCAAGGTGATGTGTGACTGGTAATCGCGTGAGTTAAAATTAAGGTGTATGTTTTTCAGCGCCTGCTCTACTGCAGCATGGTCGTGCAAATTGATCTTCTCCCGTAAAAAATACAGGGTTACAGCACGGTACATCGCACCACTGTCGATATAAATAAAATGGAGTTTACGGGCCAGCGCCTTAGCAAGCGTGCTCTTGCCGCAGGACGAATAGCCATCTATCGCGATCACAGTATTGGTACTCATGGAGTGCTAAAATAGTAATTTTTGTTGGATGGGGGGGAGAAGTCCGAAAGTCCGAAAGTAGGAAAGTCCGAAAGCATGTTTGCGGTTCGAGTCTAATTTTTTTCAAATAAATTAAAATCCGGAATGATACTCCAATTCCATCTTCCTGACTTTCGGACAAAATATAAATGCGAACAAGTCTAACGCAATTCAATTAAATTTGCACATGAATATTTCTAAAGCCGATTTGCAAAAAGAGGTTATCTATAAAACATCGCGAAGCGGAGGCAAGGGTGGCCAGAATGTGAATAAAGTATCGAGCAAAGTTGAATTGCTGTTTGATATTGGGCAATCGTTATTGTTTAATGACGAAGAAAAGCAATTGGTTTTGGACAAACTGCAGTCGAAACTGAACCGCGACGGGATGGTGCAGGTGATGTGCGAGGAAGAACGAAGTCAGTACCTGAATAAGGAAAAAGCAATTGAAAAATTACATTTGATATTAAGCCGGGCATTAATAAAACCCATCGTTCGTAAGGCCACTAAGCCGGGCCGGGCAGTTAAAGAGGCTAGACTGGATAAAAAGCGTCAGCAATCTGCTAAAAAGGCCAATAGGCGAATCAAATTCGACGATTAACGAAAACGATACAAGAAAGTAACATCTCCCCAATCGTCATTGGTAAGCATATCCTTCACATCGCGTGAATGAATGACGAAAGCCGCATCGATCACAAATCGTTTTCCGGAATAGCCAATACCAAGTTGATTGCTTAAGACAATATGCTCCGGTGTACCGGTGACCGCTATACTTGTGGCGGCCTGCTTATTGAACAAACTACCTTGTACCGTAGCATCATAACCGATCCAATTGAACAGGGGTTGGTAGTAAAAAAATAACTCGTGATCGTGAAGGGGCTTTACATTTTGCGAATAAATTGCGGTACTCTGGGTGCTTTCTGAATTAAATAACTGGTTGAAATAGCCGAGGCGGACCAGGGGGCCAACTCCGGCACCGGTAAAACCGTTGCCTAAATTGGCATAACTGGTAAAAGAAAGATCAATCCAGGAATCTCTGATGAGCAATCGATTATAATTGGCAGAAAGATTAATTTCGGCATCATTGTCAATTTGGTATTCCCATCCGCTTGGATGGTACAGGCCGAAAGTATTGTGGATAAAAGATTGTATTTGCTGGCCAAGGGCAGCAGGGCCAACAACACCAAGCTGCGCGCCTAATTTTAGGTTGCTTTCATCTTTAAACAATAAATTCAGGTTTACGCCGGCATAAAGGTAGGCCGCAAACGGCCTGTCGATATATTGCGTATTGTCGACGCCCTCAGCGTCCGTAATGCTGCCGCTTTGAGGCGTGTATAGTTTCTGTCCGATCTCAAACCCAAGTACCTTATTTTGCAGTTGGCTGGCTGAATCGGGCTTTAAGGCATGCCTGAAGAAAAGGAATGTTCCTGCGGTGTAATACCGGTCAAAACCCTGTGCCAGGTACGAATCGTCATCGGTTTCAAAGCCTATTTCATTACGATGTGTGCCCTGGGCAAAACTATTGAACGAGTATGCGAGGAATAGCAGGAAAAAATATATTCGTTTAGCCATCAGGAAAGTTTGAATAAAGGCCTAAAATAAAAAAAGCCCCTGTAATTCGGGGCTTTTCAATGAAAACTCTTTTTTATTTGAAAGTGTAGCCTACGCTTATACCACCTGCCGGGATAATGCCCTCGTCGTAAAGTATTGGTACGAAGCCTATGCGGAAGTTTAATCCTTTTTGTTCGGGCTGATAGCGGAAGCCGATAGTGGCCGTTGCTATGAAGCCGGTAATTTTGTCAAATTCCCATTTGCTGTTACCAACGTTTGTACCGGTTGAATTAAGGAAGGTTGTACCTGCACCCAGTTCGAGCATTAAGGCGTGTTCTCCTATCAGGTAGTTTACCTGGAATGGTACGGTGAATACTGTATTGCCACCTGAGCTAAAGAAACCAACACCCACACGATATCCCCAACCATTACGTTCTTTATGGAAACGCGTATCGTAATTAGCTGATATTGCCAGGCCGGGGCCACCTAATTCAAGGTAAACGTTTTGGGCTTTGATCGTTTGTTGCGTCGTATCGGCAGCAAATTTGGTTGTATCAGATTTCTTCGAAAGTGTTGTGTCGGCTTTTTTTGCTGCAAGCGTATCTGTCTTTTTCAGGGCTACTGTATCGGCTTTCACTGAAAGTGCATTTGTTGAAGGAGCACCACCATTGCCGGTTTGCTGTGTACTATCTTTCTTTACGGCCTGCTGGGCGGTAGTTACAGCCTGTTTGGCTGAATTATCCTGATTTACGACAGGGGGTGCAACTTGTTGTTGTGCATTCTGTGGCTGCGTATTCTGTTGTTGTGTACTTTGTTGTTGCGTTGATTGAGGTTGGGTGGCAGCAGGTTGTTGATTGCCGGCCGACTGTTGTGAAGCTGGTAAACTGCTGTCCGTAGTTGGTACCGGTGTTGCTATAACCGGCGCAGTTGGTACTGTTGTTGTAGCCGGCGGTGTAACTGTATTTTTAGCGTTACTGGATTGTTGCTGAGTTGTTGTTGATGGGTTAAGCAGAGCTGAGTCGGTTTTAGCGGCAGATTTTTTGGCCTGATCAGCTTTTTGTTGCTCAGCTACCATATCGTTAAATTTTTTCGCCAGCGTACCATCCGGATCTATCACTAAAGTCGTATCAGCACGGTGCACCAATTTGGCGCCTGCTTTGATCACCAGTGTAGTGTCCGATTTGATCAACTGGGTATTATTGGATTTTTTGTTCAATGGTGTGTCTAAAACCATAGCCAGCGTGCTGCTTTTAACAGTGTCTGATGCCGATTGGGCTTTAGCGGCAATGCTACATGCCAGCAAAGCAAATACAATAATCCTGGCTTTTAAAGTAAACAGATAGTTCATTACGATATATTTAATAGTACAACTCTTTAGTTTAGTATAGTTATGCCGTATTACGATAGCGTTAACTAAAAAGTTTCACGAAGAAAAGTATCCTAATAAGAAAATATCCCTGTTGTTGGCAGGGATATCGTTGAATTATGCAGCAAATATGAGCAGTTCTGTATCAGTTCATTACAGGTTTTAACTCATCTTTAACGGTGAGGTCCAGCGGATTATCTACTTTTTCGTCCAAAAGTGCCAGGTTGATTACCTCAAGCATATTGGTTACGTAATGAAATTGAAGGTCTTTAATATAATCTTCTTTTATTTCGAGGATATCTTTCCGGTTAGATTTGGAAAGAATAATTTCACGGATATTGGCTCTTTTAGCTGCCAGTATTTTTTCTTTGATACCACCTACTGGTAACACCCGCCCTCTTAGAGTGATTTCGCCAGTCATGGCCAGATGGGGTTTTACCTTACGTTGAGTAAAAGCCGAGGTTAACGCCGTAAGCATTGTGATACCAGCCGAAGGACCGTCTTTTGGCGTAGCTCCTGCAGGCACGTGCACATGAACATCCCATTGGTCGAACAAACGGAAATCAATTCCAAAATCTTTGGCATGTGCCCTAAGGTATGCTAAGGCGATGGAGGTTGATTCTTTCATTACATCGCCAAGGCTTCCCGTCATGGTCAATCGTCCTTTACCGGGGCTCAAACTGGCTTCTATAAATAGGATATCGCCACCTACCTGTGTCCAGGCCAAACCTGTTACAACTCCGGCTACATCGTTGCCTTCATAAAGGTCTTTGTCGAATATTGGGGCACCTAAAATTTTCTCGAGTTCTTTCTTATTGACTAGGGGGGTATGTTCTTCACCCATCGCAATGGTTTTAGCTACACCTCTTATCACTGAGCCAATTTTCTTCTCAAGCGCCCTTACACCTGATTCGCGGGTATAATCTTCGATCAATTTTTCAAGAATATCATTTTTGATCACCACTTCCTTTGGCTTCAGGCCGTGGGCTTCACGTTGTTTAGGGACAAGGTGTTGTTTGGCGATCTCGATCTTTTCTTCAATCGTATAGCCGTTAACGTCGATGATCTCCATACGGTCGAGCAAAGCCGGCTGAATGGAACTCAATGAATTTGCGGTAGCGATGAACATCACGTTAGAGAGATCGAAATCAACCTCAACATAATGGTCGTAAAATGTGCTGTTTTGTTCAGGGTCAAGCACCTCGAGCAAAGCAGATGAAGGATCGCCCCTAAAGTCGTTTCCAACTTTATCAATTTCGTCTAATATGAACACCGGGTTTGCTGCACCAGCCTTTTTAATGGCCTGGATGATGCGGCCCGGCATGGCACCAATATAAGTCTTTCTGTGTCCTCTTATTTCGGCTTCATCACGAATACCACCCAATGCCATCCGCACATACTTACGCCCTAATGCCCTGGCAATTGATTTGCCGAGCGAAGTTTTACCAACCCCCGGAGGACCCACCAGACATAGGATAGGCGCCTTCATATTATGCTTAAGTTTTAGTACTGCAAGATATTCGATGATACGTTGTTTAACCTTATCGAGCCCGAAGTGGTCCTTGTCTAATATTTTTTGAGCACGTTTAAGATCAAAATTGTCTGTCGTAAATTGATTCCAGGGCAGATCAAGTAATAACTCGAGGTAATTGATCTGTACCGAATAGTCGGCTGCAGCAGGGTTGGTACGGACCAGTTTTTCCAGTTCCTTGTTAAAATGTTCGGCTATCTCTTTGCCCCATTTCTTTTTTGCCGCCCGAGTTCGCAGATTATCTATTTCCAGATCGGGTGAATTGCCACCCAATTCTTCCTGTATCGTTTTTAACTGCTGGTTCAGGAAATAATCCCGTTGCTGTTTGTCAAGGTCAATTCGAACTTTGCTTTGTATCTGGTTCTTTAGTTCCAGCATTTGCAGATCAAGCGTCAAATGTTCCAGTACCAATTTGGCCCTGTCGCGCAGGTTGGCAACTTCAAGTAAGCGTTGTTTGGCTGCCATATCGGCATTCATATTCGAGGATATGAAATTGATCAGGAACGAAGTGCTTTCGATATTTCTGATAGCGATGCCTGCCTCACTTGGAATATTGGGGGATAATTGAATAATGCTCATGGCCATATCCTTAATGGATGATACCATGGCTTTAAACTCTTTATCCTCTTTAGGCTTAATTTCTTTGAACGATTCAACAGTGGCTTTCAGGTAAGGCTCGCTTTGAACTTCTTCTTTCAAAATGAAACGCTTTTTACCTTGCAAGATCACTGTCGTATTGCCATCGGGCATTTGCAGCATTTTGATGATGAGTGCTACCGTCCCAACCTGGTTCAACTGGCTAAATGTGGGGTCCTCAATGGCTACATCCTGCTGGGCAACAACCCCGATCAATCGCTTGCCTTTATTGGCATCCCGAATTAATTTGATTGATTTATCCCTCCCTACCGTGATCGGAATCACCACACCCGGAAATAGCACCGTATTGCGTAAAGGCAATATAGCAAGTATCTCGGGCATTTGTTCGTTATTCATTTCCTCCTCATCCTCTGACGACATCAGTGGGAAAAATTCGGAATCTTCATTTATTATTGGCATTGCATGTTGTAAATCAAACGGATCAAAACTCATCAAATACCCTTTCTGTTAGTAGCGTCATAATGTCAGCCTGCAAAGTTACAGGAATTAAATTTGGGGGCAAAACAATACTTTTGGCCCCGGGATCAGTATAGTTCAATACCTGTGCCAATATGTATTAAGTTCAGGATTTTATTAAAGCTGCAGTGTCAGTTTTGTTAAAAAGCAATTTGTCGGGATAGAAAACACAGTAAGCAACATGAAATTTTGCCAGTTGACTTTTATTCTCCGGGCTGTATATTTGCCCAAACCCGAAATGATCTTACAACAAATTTGAACCCAGGATAATAAATTGAAATAAAATAAGTTAAAGCTTTTAGGTAAAGTATATTATTTTTGTTACAAAGTAAGGTATTCATGCGGCGACTGTCGGTTATCTTTACGTTTTTAGGACTATTAGCCTTGCAGACTGCAAATGGGCAGAATGCCTATTTTAAAATGGGTCAGCAGGCTTTTTTTGATGGCGACTTTAAGGCAGCCGTTGCTCACCTGGAAAGATCCTGCATTATCGACTCTACCAACACCAGTGCACTTTGGATGCTGGGTTATTCCTATTATCATAGTCAGAATTATAAAAAGTCGATTGCGGCTTATAACCGCGTGATTGCGTTGAAACCTGCCGACGCTTCAGCTTATTATTATCGTGCGCGTGCTAAAGCTTTTTTTGCTGTAGAAGGTACTCAACCTGATGCTGATAAAGAAAAATACCTGCTGGGCGCAATAGTTGATTATACAAAAGCGATTGATATTGACCCGAATGACACGCAGAATAACCAGAAATGCTATCAGAACCGCGGTATCGCTTACCGTGAATATGGCGAATTTAAACTGCAGCCGGGTAATAAGTTTTATGATAAAGTAAGAGGCATCAATTCACTCAAAGCCTCTATCAACGATCTTCAGAAAGTTTTGGCTGATGACCAAAGCCGCACAGATATTTCTGCCTTGATCGATCTTGCAAAACAACGACTGGCTGATGCAGCTGCCGTTCCGGCCCGCCACTAATTGATCAGGCCTTTGATGTTATAGATATTGGTGCCCAGCATTCGGGTATACTGCTTTCTTTGCACCTGGTAGAGCGAGTCGGGAAAATAGCTCAGCTTTTCTATAGTTTCTGATAGGTTTTTGCCAAAAACCGTGCGTTTGGTATAATTATGGATCAATATCCATTTGATTTGATTTCCTTCTTTTTTGATCAGAATATCATGCGTCCTAAGGTCGGGATCGCGAGCGGTATACGAAATAAAACTGCCGGAAGTATCAGCTTTATAGCTGCCTTTCCACGCTGCTTTATTGATATCAGATGCAATAAACAGGCTAAATTCTGATTGCCAGTCGCCGATGTTTAAATGCTGTGTTTCGGAATTACCGTTATGGATTGAAGTTTTAACGATCGCCGGATCGCGCTTAGCCATCCGGGCCGCCTCCGCATGAAAATACCCTTTCAGATCGAAATAATTTGACCGGCCAGATGAGCTGGTGTCAGGTTTGCAGCCTGCCGAAAACAGCATCATTATGCAGGCAACATAAGGTATATATCTTTTACACCAGTACATTGCCGGTCATTTCAGGCGGAATAGGTACTCCAATCAGTTTCAGAATAGTGGGAGCAATGTCGCCCAGTTTGCCATCCTTTACAACTGTCACATCCTTATCGATAACGATAAAGGGTACCAGGTTAGTAGTATGTGCGGTATTCGGCGAACCATCTTCATTGATCATAAAATCGGCATTACCGTGGTCGGCTATGATAATAAATGAATAACCGTTTGCGATTCCGGTCTCAACGACAGCTTGAGTACATTGGTCGGCGGTTTCTGCAGCTTTTTTAACCGCTTCAAAAACACCGGTATGCCCAACCATATCAGTATTGGCAAAATTGAGTATCACCACATCAGGCCATCCACTCTGCAATTCCGGAATAATGGCATCACGGATACCGGCAGCGCTCATTTCGGGCTGCAAGTCGTAAGTAGCCACTTTGGGTGACGGTATCAGCAGTCGTTTTTCATTTTCAAATTCTTTCTCGCGTCCGCCTGAAAAGAAGAATGTTACGTGGGGATATTTTTCTGTTTCTGCTATTCTTATCTGGTTTTTGCCAGCATCCTGCAATATCTCGCCCAGCGTCTTACTCAAGTCGTCTTTCTTAAATACTACGCGTACATTTTTGAAAGTTTCGTCATAAGTGGTCAGCGTAACATAATGCAGGTCAAGCGGAACCATCTGTTGTTCCGGGAATGCTTTTTGGGTAAGCGCCATGGTTATTTCGCGGCCACGGTCGGTTCTGAAATTGAAGCAGATCACCACATCATCATTTTTGATCACTGCTACCGGCTCGCCGTTTGCGTTAACCTTAACAACCGGCTCGATAAACTCGTCAGTAACACCGGCATCGTATGATTCTTGTATAGATTTGGTGATGCTGTCAGTTGGCTTGCCAGTACCATTGACCAATAGATCATAGGCTTTTTTTACGCGTTCCCAGCGATTATCGCGGTCCATTGCAAAATAACGGCCGATGATCGATGCGATCTGGTAGGGGGTATTTTTGATATGGTCTTCCAAATGGTTTACAAAACCGATACCTGAATTAGGATCGGTATCGCGGCCATCAAGGAAGGCATGTATATAGAGGTTTTTTACGCCCAATTCGTCGGCAGCATCCGCCAGGCCTTCAACGTGCCTGATATGTGAGTGTACGCCACCGTCGGAAACCAGTCCGATCAAATGCACATTTTTATCATGCTCGATGGCATATTCAAAGGCTTCTTTCAGCACCGGGTTGCTAACAAACTCATGATCGTCAACAGCTTTATGGATACGGCCAAGCTCCTGGTAAACAACGCGACCAGCCCCCAGATTCATATGACCAACTTCTGAATTTCCCATCTGTCCTGCAGGTAAACCTACTGCTGTACCAGATGCTTCCAGTTTAGAATTCGGATATTTTTTTAGCAGCGAATCAAAAAATGGAGTATTCGCCTGGTAAATGGCATTTGATTCATCGTTCCGGCCGTAGCCCCAGCCGTCGAGAATAATGAGGGCTACTTTTTTGTTTTTTTCCACGCTGCAAATATACAGGCAGCGAATTAACATTAAAAACCTAATCTGTTGAAATAGCTTTAATTTTCGATGTGATTTGTTTTCCGGGAGGCATCCTTGCAGTCGGATGGACAAGTGCTAAATCCTTGTTTTTTGCTAGGGTACTTTGGTTTTACCGGCCAGGTGACATTGTTTTATCATGAGGTTTCAGATTCGCTGGTAAAATAATCCCTAATAGTTGTTACTTTTGGGCGTTTAAAGCTGAAGGTTTGGATAAAAAACTTATTCATCAATTTATTGCCAGCACATTAGCCGAGGATATTGGCGATGGAGACCATACGTCGCTGGCAACTATTCCCGAAAATATTACAGGTAGAGCTAAATTGCTGGTCAAAGATACCGGTATTATAGCCGGCGTTGAACTGGCGTTGGCAATATTTGAGCAGGTTGATCCGGGTTTAGCGGTTACTTTGTTCAAACACGACGGCGATGTTGTAAAGCCCGGTGATATCGCATTTGAAGTTACAGGCAATCCGCGCAGTATATTAACAGCCGAGCGACTGGTTTTGAATTGCATGCAGCGGATGTCGGGTATAGCCACTACAACACACCAGATCGTTGAATTGCTTGCCGGTACCGGGACAAAAGTGCTTGATACACGAAAAACCACTCCGGGATTCAGGTACCTCGAAAAATGGGCGGTTAAAATTGGTGGTGGTGTCAACCACCGCTTCGGACTTTATGATATGATCCTGATCAAAGATAACCATGTCGATTATTCAGGTGGCATTCGGCAGGCAATAGAAAATACTCATCAGTATTTAAAAAAAAATAATAAGACTTTAGCGATTGAGATCGAAGTACGAAGTTTGGCTGAATTGGAACAAGTTTTACAAATTGGCGGTGTCGATCGGATATTACTCGATAATTTCGAATTAGGTAACTTAAAAGAAGCTGTCAGAATGATCAACCAGAGCTTTATCACCGAAGCTTCCGGAGGCATTACGATCGATAATATCAGGGATTATGCCGAATGCGGGGTTGATTTTATCTCGGTTGGCGCATTGACCCATTCTGTAAAAAGTTTGGATTTAAGTCTAAAAGCGATCAAAGAATGATATTAAAAGCAATATTGCGTTATCATTTTATTAATATTGTGCAGAGATGATCACTATTGGTTCCGTTTCAGCGCTTATTATGGCCTATCTGTTGGGTTCTATTCCCACTGCGGTTTGGATAGGTAAGATATTTTACGGGATCGACGTTCGCGAATATGGCAGCGGAAACGCCGGTGCTACCAATACTTTTCGGGTATTAGGCAAGAAAGCCGGTATACCCGTTATGCTGATCGACATTCTAAAAGGTTTTACGGCAACCTGGCTCGCACGCTTCATCGGCACCTCAGTTACAGGGGGGCCACACTCCCTGCTCATCAATTACCAGCTGGCTCTGGGTATTGCCGCAGTAATGGGCCATTTATTCCCGGTATTTGCCGGATTCAGGGGTGGAAAGGGGATCGCTACTTTATTCGGAATGGTATTGGCCGTAAATATTGCTGCAGCACTGTTGTGTGTAGTGGTTTTCCTGCTTGTGCTGCTGATAACAAGGTATGTTTCTTTAAGCTCCATTACTGGTGGTTTTACCTACCTGGTGGGTGTTAGCCTTATCTACAATAAAAACACCAATAACATGGTGGTGATATTTGGCATGTGTATCTGCCTGCTCATATTGGTCACCCATCAAAAGAATATAGAGCGTTTGTTGAAAGGCAAGGAGTCGAAGGTCAATTTATTTAAGCGAAAAGAGGCCTGATAGACTGCTGCTGTACCCGGTTTAATTTCAAAATATCATGGCAAATAAGAAGTTTTTGGAGGCGCGTTGGCTAAACCTGCTCATGTTCAATTATGAGGTCGATCCGGCCGTATTACAAGCTCATATACCACCAACTACCGAGCTCGACTTGTGGCAAGGAAAATGTTTAGTGAGTATGGTGGGTTTTCTTTTTAACGACACCGCTGTAAAAGGCATCAAATGGCCATTGCATGTTAATTTCGAGGAGGTAAACCTGCGCTTTTACGTCAAACATTTTGATGGAACGCAATGGAAACGCGGCGCTGTCTTTATCAGTGAGATCGTACCTAAGCCACTGATCGCAACCATTGCCAACTTGCTTTATAAGGAACATTATAGTGCAATGCCCATGCGACACTCGATCGAACAATTAGATGAGCGACGGACTAATTATTTGTACGAATGGAAATTCGACGGGCGATGGGCCAATCGCCTGGCTGGAACTGTTGATCAAAACGACCTGAAGCCGATTGTTAAAGGCAGCCAGGAAGAATTTATACTGGAGCATTACTGGGGATACAACAAGATCAATAAGAAATCGACATGGGAATATCAGGTTGAACATGTGACATGGAATGCCGCCAATGTGATCGACCCGGTATTTGAAGCGGAGATCGGGCGCATTTATGGAAAAGAGTTTGTTCCGTTTTTAGAACGAAAACCTTATTCTGCCTTTTTTGCCGATGGATCGGAAGTAGCCGTAAGGGAAGTAACCAAATTGCGCGTATAGGTAAAACGCCTCATTAAACGGTGTTCAATGAGGCGTTTGCAAACCAAATATCTTCAGTCAATTAATGCAGCGTCAGGGTTTGTAAGCGATCGGGACCTACAGACAGGTATTTTACCGGTACACCCAATTCAGCTTCGAGGTAGTCGATATAATTCTTCAATTTTTGCGGTATCTGCGAAAGTTCGGTAATGCCGGTCAGGTCTTCGTGCCATCCTTCTATTTCCTTGAAAACCGGTTCGGGATTGATCGAACAAATATCATAAGGCATATAATCGATCAACTCGCCCATGTATTTGTAGTGAGTACAGGCGTAAATTTTATCGAAACCGCTCAATACATCAGCTTTGGTCATTACCAATTGGGTAACTCCGCTCAGCATAATCGCATATTTTAATGCAGGCAGATCGATCCAGCCAGTACGGCGTGGACGCCCGGTTGTAGCACCGAATTCGTGACCAATGCGGCGCAGTTCTTCGCCGGTCTCGTTATCCAGTTCGGTAGGGAAGGGGCCACCGCCTACACGGGTGCAGTATGCTTTAAAAATACCGATTACGTCGCCTATTTGACGTGGTGCAACACCTAAGCCGGTGCAGGCACCAGCAGCCGTGGTATTAGAAGATGTAACAAATGGGTAAGATCCAAAATCGATATCAAGCATAGCGCCCTGAGCGCCTTCAGCTAAAATCTTTTTACCTTGTTTCAGGTAATTATTAACCAGGTGTTCTGAATCAACCAGCGGGAATTGTTTGATCAGTTCTACCGCTTCAAAAAATGCCTGGTTGCGTTCGGTCAGGTCAGGCGCTTCGCCGTAAAGCGCTTCCAGCATGGCCAGGTGTTTGCCTGTCAATTTTTTATAACGCTCTTCAAAATCCGGTAAAGTAATATCACCGATCCTTAAGCCATTGCGGCCTGTTTTGTCCATATAAGTCGGACCGATACCTTTCAGTGTCGAGCCTATTTTGCCTTCACCCATCTTCTTTTCAGAAGCAGCGTCGAGCAATTGGTGTGTCGGCAGGATCAGATGTGCTTTTTTCGCGATAACCAGATTCTTTTTTGCTAAAAGATCGTGGCCGGCATTTTTTAGTTTTTCTATTTCCTTTTTAAGCGTGATGGGGTCGATAATTACACCATTTCCTATCAGGTTCAATGTATTTTCAAAAAATATGCCAGATGGTATGGTATTTAAAACGAATTTTTTTCCGTCAAATTCAAGTGTATGTCCGGCATTTGGGCCGCCCTGAAAACGTGCAATCAGGTCGTAATTTGCACTCAGTACATCAACAATTTTACCTTTTCCCTCATCGCCCCATTGGAGCCCTAATAATACGTCAACCGCCATTTATTTAATTGGATCGTTAATCAAAGGTGCCAAAGTTATACTTTTCTGTCGCAATAACCCGCTTTAAGTTTTTCACAATTTCCGTAGAGATTCAGCGAGTGATGTTTGATCTCGAATTGTAATAGCCCACCCATCATGCTTTGTATCTGTTGGATACGCGGGTCGCAAAATTCAACCACCTTACCACAATCAAGGCAGATAATGTGATCGTGCTGCTTATAACCGTACGATTTCTCGAACTGAGCCATATTTTTGCCGAACTGGTGTTTGGTCACCAGGTCGCAGGAAACCAATAGCTCCAGCGTATTGTAAACCGTTGCCCTGCTTACACGGTACTTTTTATTTTTCATGTGGATATATAATGATTCCACATCAAAATGATCGCTCCGTGAATAAATTTCTTCCAGTATGGCAAAACGTTCGGGCGTTTTCCTGAGGTTTTTATTCTCGAGATAAGCCTCAAAAATCTTTTTGATCATGTCAATAGTTTCCTGCAGGGCCATAGTGGATAATTAAGAAGGCAAATTTACAAAATATATCAGTTTTTAAAGGGTGCATCGGACAGCTGTTCCTGCAAACCATTTCATCGGCTATTTCAGGATGCAACCTCAACGGCAGAGTCAAAACGCGTAACTGCGGTGATACCCTTCACCATTTTTAATCGTTTGATCAGGTTCTCGAGGTGTTCGGTATCATTTACATAAACCATGATCGAACCTTCGAAAATACCATTATCGCTATCAACGGTGATGGAGCGGATATTTACCTTAAAATCGTTTGAAATTACTGTCGTTAATTTGTTGATCAAACCCACATCATCAATACCAGTGATACGCAGCCCGGTAAGGAAGGCCAATTCCTGCTGGTTGGTCCAGCGGGCCTTTACAATCCTGTAGCCATAATTGGCCATCAGTTTTGCCGCATTGGGGCAATTGGTACGGTGTATTTTGATGCCATCACTAACGGTGATAAAGCCAAATACATCATCACCCGGAATAGGGTTGCAGCAATTTGCCAGTTTATAGTCGATCTTCTGCATATCCTCGCCGATCAGCAAAATATCACTGTCTTTGGTTTTTATGCTGCGCAGTAAGTTTTGTACCTGATCGTTCTCTATTTTATCCTGTGGTTTATTTTCGACAACTTTTTCCGAAGCCTGGTATTCTTTCAGGTCCTTCATGTCGATCAAACCTTTAGCCACATTAAAGAACAGATCCTGGGTTGATAGCAGTTTAAAATAATAGCTCAGTTTATGCAGGTTATCAGAATTGTAAGTGATCTTCAGCGATTTCATTTTTCGCTCCAGTATCTCCTTGCCCTCATCGGCTATCTTGCGTTTCTCTTCCTTCAGGGCCGATTTTATCTTGGCTTTTGCCTTGGCAGTTACCACCACATTCAGCCAGTCTTCCTTCGGAGTTTGCTTGCTCGAAGTGATTACCTCTACTTGGTCGCCGTTTTGTAATTTGTAACCCAGCGGAACTAATTTATGATTCACTTTTGCGCCGATACAGGTGGCTCCCACATCAGTATGTATTTCAAAAGCAAAATCGAGCGCTGTTGCGCCTTGCGGTAACTGTATCAAAGCCCCTTTCGGTGTGAAAATGAATATTTCGTCCGAGAAAAGGTTCATTTTAAAATCATCCAGGAAGTCGAGTGCATTTGATTCCGGGTTTTTCAGCATTTCGCGCACCTTTTGTACCCATTGATCCAACCCGCTATCAGTAGAAGATTCCTTATATTTCCAATGTGCTGCAAATCCCTTTTCAGCAATTTCGTTCATTCTTTTGGTACGGATCTGCACTTCTACCCATTGCCCACGGGGACCCATAACGGTGGTGTGCAGCGACTCATACCCATTTGCTTTGGGTGATGATATCCAGTCGCGCAACCGATCAGGATTAGGCCGGTACAGATCGGTAACGATAGAATAAGCTTTCCAGCATTCTGCTTTTTCATGCTCAGGAGCACTATCCAGAACGATACGAATAGCGAAAAGGTCGTATACTTCCTCAAAAGGTATCGCCTTTTTCTTCATTTTATTCCAGATAGAATGGATCGATTTCGGGCGACCAAAAACATCGGAATGCAGTTCCTGACTTTCCAGGACCTTTTTCAGTGGCTCGATAAAATCGCGGATAAACTTTTCGCGTTCGGCTTTTTTCTCGTTTAATCGTTTTTTGATGAATTGGTAGGTCTCACGTTCCATATATTTCATGGAAAGGTCCTCCAATTCAGATTTTATAGCGTACAAACCCAGGCGATGGGCCAATGGGGCATACAGGTATACTGTTTCAGACGAAAGTTTGAGCTGCTTATCGCGCGGCATGAACTCCATGGTGCGCATGTTGTGCAGCCTGTCGGCAAGTTTGATCAGGATCACCCGAACATCATCTGCCAGTGTGAGCAGCATCTTCCGGAAATTTTCGGCCTGCAGCGAGCTATTAGTATCAAATACACCCGAAATTTTGGTAAGACCATCAATGATCAGGGCCACTTTTTTGCCGAATTCCCTTTCGATATCGTCGAGCGATACATCAGTATCTTCAACCACATCGTGCAATAGCGCACAAACAATAGAGGTGGGGCCGAGGCCAATTTCTTCAGCTGCGATTTGGGCAACGGCAATCGGGTGGTATATATATGGCTCGCCTGATTTACGGCGCATACCTTTATGGCTCTCAAGGGCCATTTCAAAGGCCTTGCGGATCAGTTTTTTATCCCCTTTTTGCAGGGTTGATTTGCAGGCGCGCAATAAAGCACGGTATCGTTTTAGTATTTCGGTCTTTTCGGCTTCAATATCGATCACTATATCTTTCATGGTCACACTTCCGTATAATATTTTTTACAGGCAACAAAAACTTAATTTGCCGGTTATATAATCAAATACCAAAAAAAATTGCATTATTTTTGTATTACGTAAAATTATGAAATTTATTGGTTTTCTTTTATTCTTCAGTTGTGGTGTGTTGCAGGTGAGCGCGCAGGAGAAACAGCCACAGCCTTTAAAACTGGGCAAAAATGATACCATTCGTACCTATTTGACAGAAGAAGGGGGAGAATTGATGCCGATGATCGTTGGGCCTGAGGTAAAAATCATGGATGTGCGCATATTTAAAACCCAGGCCGATCGTGATGCTTACCGTCGTTTAAGGTATAATATCTACAAAGTATTGCCTTATGCCAAATATGCCTCTCAAAAATACGAGCAATTACAACGTTCACTGGCTACTACGACCGACAAAAGACGACAGAAACGAATGGTGGATACCTGCGAAAATGACATTAAGAGTTTATTTAAGAAGGAGATCGAGAATCTGACAATTAGTCAGGGTGAAATATTGATCAAATTGATCGACCGGCAGACGGGTAGCACCAGCTACGATATGGTAAAAGACCTGAAAGGTGGCCTTAAAGCCTTTATGTTCCAGTCACTGGCCCGCATCTTCGGGCATAACCTGAAAGAAACTTATGATCCGGCTGAAGAACGCGATATGGAGGCGATCTTACAGGAAGCGGGTTACTACGCAAATCAAAACTAATTCATGAGCGACAATTCAGTTTACCAGTTTAATGTGCAAACATTAGATGGTGAGGAAATAAGCCTTTCTGAATATAAGGACAAGGTGCTTTTAATTGTGAACACCGCTTCTGCATGTGGTTTTACACCTCAGTTAAAAGATCTGGCTGCATTAAAAGAACAATACAAACTCGAAAAGTTCGAAATACTGGCATTTCCTTCAAACGATTTTGGCGGACAGGAACCATTGGAGGGGGCTGCCATAGCCACTTTTTGCGAGAACTATGGTTCAAACTTCCCGGTTTTTGATAAGATCAGGGTGCGTGGGCCTTATGCTCATCCGCTTTATCAGTTTTTTAACGACCGCAAACGGAATGGCAAATTAAAATCGATACCACGATGGAATTTTCATAAATTTCTGATCGACAAGACAGGGAAGGTCGTCGATTTTTATTACCCATTTACTAAACCAACCTCCGCCAAGATCAGGAAAAAAGTAAACCGGTTACTGGCAATCTAATCATCAAATGTTATATATTCATGCTTAAGTTAGATATTTTAGTTTTATCGGTGCATCCTGACGATGCCGAATTGGGATGTTCAGGCACGCTGCTGAAAGAAATTGCAAATGGAAAAAAAGTAGGGATAGTTGACCTTACCCGCGGAGAATTGGGTACAAGGGGCACGCCCGAGATCAGGTTGACTGAGGCAGCGGACGCCGCCAAAATAATGGGCATAGATGTTAGGGAAAACCTGGGATTGCCAGATGGGTTTTTCCAAAATACGCGTCAGCATCAACTGCAGGTCATTGAGGCAATCAGAAAATTTCAGCCCGAAATAATCATCACTAATGCTTTTCATGACCGTCACCCCGATCATGGCCGGGCCAGTGACCTGGTAGAAGACGCAGCCTTTTTAGCGGGTTTAAGGAAGATTGAAACTTTCGATATGGGGCAGATGCAGGAAGCCTGGCGCCCGAAAATGGTTTTGCATTTTATTCAGGACCGGTATATCGAGCCTGATATTATCGTAGACGTAACTCCTTTTTGGGAAAAGAAAATGGCAAGTATATACGCGTATCGGTCACAGTTCTTTAATCCCGACTGGAAGGAAGAACCCCAAACCTATATTTCCTCTCCTGAATTTACGGCAGTTGTTGAAGGCAGAGCACGCGAATTTGGAAAAAGCATCGGTGTAAAATATGCCGAAGGATTCACCACAAGGCGGATATTAGGCGTAGATAGTTTGTTTGATTTGAGGTAGTAGGACTTTATTCAGACTTTTACATATTCAAATCGATTATTATCGTGGCTGCGTTCGCGTTTTAACTTATTTTCTTTAGCCAGTTTGAGTAAGATCCCCGATAGTTCCGAGGTTTTAAAATCGGCTTCGTATTGTTCTTTACAGTATTCGGCGATATCGGAAATGGAGTGACTTGCATTAAAATATTCAGTATTCAATAACTGATTTAAGATTTTCGTTGCACCGGGTTTTTTGCGTCCAAATGTCTGGTCGTCATCACTGCGCAGTTTGCGCCCTTTTCTCAGAAACATTTCTGCGCCTTCAATATCTGTTTTTTCTGTTTCCGAAATAGCATCCAGTAATCTGTCGACAACCCTCACCTGTACAGCTTCTGACTTGAAGGCGTTTACAACTTCAGCTATTTCCATCAGTTGTTTTTTTAATTTTTCGATGTGTTTGCTCATGGTTGTTGTTTGGTTTAAAGCCGGTTAGTGGCGGGGAGTACAAAATTAATATTATCAGCAGGAATATGCACTATGTCAGGCGCAAATCCTATATCATGTTCAATAAAATATAATACGTAATAAGCGGTCTACATATTACATTTAATACAAAAAAAGCGCTCATTGTTTTGAAACAAGCGCCAATTTCGAAAATATTACCTTGATATTATAATATATCCAATATTTGTTTAATTACGTCGATACCAGCGTCTATATGCTGTTTTTCCATGATCAGTGCCGGGCGGAAACGGATAGTTTGACTGCCGCAACCCAGGAACATGATGTCGCGTTTCATGCCTTCGCTGATGAATTGATCACGATGAGCCTTGTCTGCAAAATCAAATGCTGTCATCAATCCCA
>CAIPDP010000142.1 GCA_903863845.1 uncultured Mucilaginibacter sp.
AGTGAACTATCCGGAACGGTAAACAAGTAGCTAACCGACAAAATGTAGGTAAATAACAAAGGGAGCGTGATGGGTAACATAAACTGCTGCGTCTCTGTTTCACTATCAACAGCCGATCCTACTGCTGCAAATAAAGCACTGTATAGTAAAAATCCTGTGAGCCAGTAAAACCCAAAGCAAACCAATTCATAGGCTGCACTTGACGCCATTGTTTGCAGGAATTTAGCCATTTGGCTCTGATTTGCATTATTCTGACCGAATAATTTTGTGGCGAGATAGGATAGCGTTATCCACAAAGCAAATTGTGTCAGCCCAACCAGCCCCACGCCAATGATCTTACCGGTCATCAGTTGGAAGGGTTTTACCGAAGAAACAATAACTTCGATGATACGACTCGTTTTTTCTTCAATAACACCCCGCATTACCTGAGCGCCATAGATAAATAACGACATGTAGATCAGCACCGCACCCGCAAAGCTTAGCGCATAAGCCGAACCAACGCTTGCACTTTTATCGCCGGCATCAGTAATTTCAGCAGTTTTGATGCTGATATTGCTTTTTACTTTATGCAGTCGCGCAGTATCTATCCCCAGTTTAACCATGCTATCGCCCGATGCAACATCATTAAGCTGTTGCTGCAAACCATCTGATAATGACAGAATATTCTTTTTGATAGCGTATAGCGTCACCGAATCCTTTTTATTCGCTGGAATATATAGTACCAGATCGTCATCGTGCCCTTTCAATCCTGCTTTGACAGAATCGAGTGGTTGAGTTGAATATTTGAAATTCAGCGATTTGCTTGCTGATAATTTCTGGTTAAACTGATGAGTTTCGTCAACTACGTTGACCGTATGTACCGTTTGATTGTTATTGTTCGCAAGGTAAAATATGGTACCATACATCCCGGCAATAAGTAGTGGCACGAGTAAGGTCATTACTATGAATGCCTTTTTGCGTACACGCGTGATATATTCGCGTTGAATGATCAAAAATATCTTGTTCATGATTGTGCCAATTTTTGATTTACTCGTTCAATAAATATCTCGTTCATGCTGGGGATCACTTCTTTCAGCATATTGATCTGCGTTTTGGGTAGCAGGTATTGCAAAACATCATTGGATGATTTGCCGGGTTTTAGTTTTAATCGGATAGTAAAACTGTCATCTTCGCCGGCAAGTTCATCAACCACCTCATAAGGCTGGGCTTCAGTTACATCCAGTCGCTTACCGATATATTCAACCAGGTAAGTTTCATTACGATAAGCATTTTTGATGGATTTAATGCTGCCGTCCAATATTTTATGCGACAAGTTGATCAGCGCGATCGAATCGCAAAGCTCTTCTACCGATTCCATACGGTGGGTTGAGAAGAGGATGGTAGCCCCTTTTTGATTAAGCTCCAGTATCTCATCTTTGATCAGCTCCGCATTTACCGGGTCGAAGCCGCTAAAGGGTTCATCCAGGATGATGAGGTCGGGTTCATGCAATACCGTAGCAACAAACTGGGCCTTTTGCTGCATGCCTTTAGATAATTCTTCAATCTTTTTCTTCCACCAGGTTTCCATGCCCAGTTTTTCGAACCATATCTTCAGCCTGCGCTGCGCCTCCGCGCGGCTCAGTCCTTTCAACCGTGCGAGGTAGATCATTTGTTCGCCGATCTCCATTTTCTTATACAGACCACGTTCTTCGGGCAGGTAGCCGATACGTTCGATATGTACCTGGCTGAGCTTTTGCCCGTCGAAATAGATCTCGCCAGAATCGGGTGCAGTAATTTGATTGATGATACGGATAAGCGAGGTCTTGCCGGCGCCATTGGGCCCAAGCAAGCCGAATATCTGCCCGCTTTCAACCTCCAGGCTTACGTCGGTAAGCGCCTTATGTCCCGCATATTGTTTTTCGATGTGCCGGATGCTGAGCATAGAAAGATCAGTTGTTTGTTAATTAGATAGCTTTATGGCCATTTTGTTACTGAATTGAGTCGGAAAGTCCGAAAGATTGTTTTTTTTAATCAGTTATTGGTGTTCCATTTGCAACAGCTTTAGATATTTACTGTTTTGGGATAAAATATAAAGTATGGTAAACAGGGGAATCACCTGGGCCAAACCTGAAATTTGAACCGGAAAAGTTCGCCCCATTTTTGTTGCAGCCAACAATATACCTACCCCCAATATTAACCGTAGCAAGAGTGAAAATCCGAACAAGATCATCGGTTTCGATAGTACTTTGGATTTCACTTTAAATGCTGCAAAAAGTATATAAAATGCCATTATTGCATCCATTATGCCTAATCCTAAATTTCCGTAAGCAAAAAACTGACCAATAAAAATAACAATTTGAAGCCCTAAAAAAATGCTGAATGGTGTTTGAACGGTAATCAGCTCCTGGTGAAATTGTAATAGATCGATCAGGTATTTGGTTAATAGGATATAAGCTAATGCGGTTAAAAGACTAAACAGTGAAAGCATCAGATGATCTTCGGGACCATTTACCAATACGATGAACCAAAATGCTAAAACTAAAAAGATCAACACCCGGGTGTTCCTGATCATTTTGAGATTGCTGTTTTGATTGACGATCATTATTGCTTTGTCCCCTGGCTCAATTTGTTCTAAAAATAATAACTTTAACTGCATATCCGTACGCAATCAAGCGATGAAACTTAAAATAGCCTGTATACTTTTATGCTTTTGCTTTGCCTGTACAGTCCATGCGCAGCATAAGCCCGTTAATATTATTTTTGATAGCGATATGGGCCCCGATTATGACGATGTTGGAGCGATCGCCATCTTGCACACCCTGGCTGATAGGCATGAGGCAAATATCCTTGCCACCATGGCCAGTACCAAATATGATGGCGTAGCAGGGGTGCTGAATGTCTTCAATACCTATTTCCTGCGGCCCGCTATACCGGTAGGTGTGCCAAAAGGCTATGCATTGGAATTGCGCGACTGGCAGCACTGGACCGATACCCTGTTGAAAAACTACCCGCATGCTATCCGCTCGAATGACGAGGCATGGGATGCAGTCAAACTGTATCGAAAAATTTTGTCGGCACAACCCGATAAAAGTGTTACGATCGTAACGGTAGGTTTTCTAACCAATTTATCCAACCTGCTAAATACTGCTCCCGACGAATATTCTCCCTTGGATGGTAAGACGTTGGTAGCAAAAAAGGTAAAGAACCTGGTGTGCATGGCTGGTAAGTTCCCATCAGGCTTTGAATTTAATGTGATGCAGGATGCCAAAGCCTCCCAAAATGTTTACAGCAACTGGCCCACATTCATTATTTTCAGTGGTTTCGAGATAGGAGCCAGGATACATGTTGGTATACCCCTGATCAATAATGCATCCTTGAAGAACGATCCTGTCAAAGACGCATTCAGTATTGCAATACCCAAAGCTAAAGAAGATTCAGCAGGCCGGACGAGCTGGGACGAAACCGCTGTTTTAGTAGCAATAAAAGGCTATTCAAAATGGTACACCCTGCATCGCGGTCGCATCAAAGTTGCCGCCGATGGTAGTGATTCCTGGGACAATCAGGGTAAAGAGCAGGCTTATCTGGTGGAGAAAGTTGATTATCATGAAGTTGAAGCAATGATCAATGACTTGATTCAATATCAACCGGCAATTAAATAGATTATAATTCCACATGAAATTCACGTTGCATATAAAGTTTCAATAGTTCAGGGTTGATATCGCCATTTTCAATGGGTTGAGCCTGGTCAACAAAGTTTAACTTTTGATGAAGAGGGAACATTGTTAGCGGTAAATCCTGCTCGCTATTACTCCATCGCATAAAAAGCTGACAAGAATCCTGTATTACCCGATATGGAATAAGGTAATAATAGTCGACTCTGAACCTGCCGAAAGCAAGAATGATTCTCGGGTCTGTTACTTTTACTTTCATCTCACCGATCTCTCGCAAGTCAGTAATGCCAGTTTTGTTTTTCAAATAAATCCTGCGTATTGGAAATCCTGCAGAATCCGGGTTGGCTGCCGCTATGTATAATATGCCATAGCCTTGCATTTCGCGGTAAATTTTGGGTGACGATGGAAATGAATATATAAAATTTGTCGCCCACGAAATCTTGCCATCTTTTTGAGGCTTCATAGCGTCCCTTCTGAATCTTTCAGTCATTAAATTTGCAGACGACGTCCCAATGAGCTTAGTTGTCTTTGATTGTTTAATTTCTTGTCCATGGCAAAAAGCCGCAACAAAAATCAGGAATAGCGAAGTGTACTTTCTCATAGTAAAGACAAGGAGATATTGCAGGCTAAAATAGGAAAAGCGCTGATAAAATTGTCCGTATCTTTTCTATCATCGAATTTATTTGCTGTATGGTAATTCCAAAACTAAGCTTGTCATGAGTCAAAATAAGTGTAATTTCTTTCGCTTTTTTTGAAAAATAGTAAACTATTGTTTACCTTTATTTGCCTAAACTATTGAAATGAAATGCTCTGAATTATTGAGATTAATTAAAAGGGCTGGTTGGTACAAAGATCGCCAGTCTGGGAGCCATATTATTTTGAAACATCCAGAAAAAACATACACCATCATTTTTCCGAATCATGGTAGTAAAGAGATAGGAAAAGGAATAGCTGAAAAATCAGGCAGGGCTTAAATAAACCTTGCATTTAAAATGCAATTTGTACTAGTCGATAGATAGAGAAAATCACTTATACGCTTTAAAAGCACTTAAATCTCAACACAATGGAATTAAAACGTCATACAAAATTTATAGTCGAAAAAACCACCGAAGGCTATAGTGCTTATCGTGAGGAAAAAAATGGTATTATAGTAACTACTGGTAATAATATTACGGAATTGCGAAAAAATATAGTAGAGGCCTACAACTTATATGCGGAATCTAACGGTAAAAAGCAGATTTTACCTGATCAAGTTTCCCTGCAGTTTGATTTGCCATCTTTTTTTGAATATTACCCGGAAATAAATACTTCGGCACTCGGTACCAGAATTGGTATGCACAAAAGTCTTTTATCAGAATATATTAATGGGAAACGTACACCATCTGGAAAGCAAGTGCACAAAATTATGATCGGAATTAAAGAGTTAGGAAAGGAGCTCACACAATTAGAAATTGCTTAAATTGTACATTACCTTAAAAAGAGGCTGTATCATAAATAAAATTACCCCTTTGAGAATCGTCTATACGAAAACTATCTCCACCACGTATCCGTATAAATCAAAGAAAAAAGAGGCTGATCATGATTTATGATACAGCCTCTTTTTATAGTACTTTATTCACCTTTCACATTCCGCACTCCGCACTCCTTTCACTTTCCTACTCAAAATATTCCTTCATCCGCTCAAAGAAACTCTTCTCGTTCTTACCCGGACTTGGTTTGAAGTTTGGCGAACCCTGCAGCTGTTCCAACAGTTCGCGCTCTTCGCGGCTCAGTGCCTTGGGTGTCCAGATGTTGATGTGCACCAACTGATCGCCACGGTGATAAGAATTTACTTCCGGCACACCTTTGGCTTTTAAACGAAGTATTTTACCTCCCTGGGTTCCGGCATCAATTTTTATTTTGGCTTTGCCGTCTATCGTCGGTATTTCGACACTTGTGCCTAATGCCGCATCGATAAAGCTGATGTGCAGGTCGTAAATAACGTTATTGCCATCACGTTTCAGCGTTTCATGCGGTATTTCTTCTATCAGTATGATCAGGTCGCCGGGTACACCGCCTCTTGGGGCAGCATTGCCTTTGCCGCTCATACTCAATTGCATGCCCTCGCTTACGCCGGCAGGTATATTGATGCTGATGGTTTCTTCGTCGCGGGTAACGCCCTCGCCATGGCAGGTGGTACATTTTGCTGTAATAATAGTTCCTTCGCCATTACAGGTAGGGCAGGTGCTGGTAGTTTGCATCTGGCCCAGGATGGTATTGGTAACCCTCCGCACTGCTCCTGCACCGCCACAGGTTTTACAGGTTTGAACGGAAGTACGATCTTTTGCGCCGGTTCCATCACAGGTTTTGCAACTTACCTGTTTATTTACCTTTATTTTCTTTTCGGTGCCATTGGCTATTTCTTCCAGGGTAAGCCGCACTTTGATGCGCAGGTTGCTGCCGCGCTGTACGCGCCGGCCGCCGCCGCTTTGACGTCCGCCGCCAAAAAAGCCATCAAACGGACTTCCACCACCAAAAATATCACCGAACTGGCTGAATATGTCTTCCATATTCATGCCGGCACCACCATAGCCACCACCGCCGGATGCAGAGTGTGCATTTGCGGCATGACCAAACTGGTCGTAACGGGCTTTCTTCTCCGCATTACTCAGCACTTCGTATGCTTCAGCTGCTTCTTTGAAATTTTCTTCCGCCTGCTTATCACCCGGGTTTTTATCCGGGTGATATTTGATAGCCATTTTGCGGTAAGCTTTCTTTATTTCGTCGGCATCTGCGCCTCTCGAAACACCTAAAACATCGTAATAATCTCTTTTCGCCATATTTTTTAATTGGTGAATTAGTGAATGAGTGAATGGGTGAATATGTATACAAGGCGTTTAAAACCTATTAACAGACTCACTCATTCACTAATTCGCTCATTGAATTAGTTTCCAACAACAACTTTCGCGTGGCGAGCCACTTTATCATTCAGGTAATAGCCTTTTTCAGCTTCATCCAAAACTTTTCCTTTCTGCTCTTCATTTGCAGCAGGGATATTGGTGATGGCCTCATGTAATTCCGGATCGAAAGCGGTGCCGATCGCCTGCATTTCTTTTAATCCTTTTTGTGCAAGCACATTCTTTAGTTTTTGCTGTATCAATACCACACCTTCTTTTACGGCTTTAACATCGCCGGAGGTTTCCATATAGCGTGTAGCCCGATCGAAATCGTCGAGTACCGGCAATAGTGATACAATCACGTCAAGACCAGCTGTTTGTAAAAGTTCCTGGCGTTCTTTGATTGTCCGCCTCCTGAAATTGTCGAATTCGGCATATAAACGCAGGTATTTGTCGTTTGCAAGAGCAATTTCCTGTTTCAAAAGTTGTTCCGGCGTTTCCTCTTCGGTTTCCACCGGATTTCCTTCGGTTGCAGGCACCTCATCTGTCAACGGATTATTTTCGATATCTTCTTTTCTTTTTTTCTTAAGCATGTCGTTCAGATTCATGATTCAACGGTGCAAATCAATAATTCTGCCATTGTATAAAAGCGGACAAGCTGACAGCAGTACAAACCATTATTTTCATTTGTTGGCAGTTTGATCCAGCTCCTGTCAGTTGAAAGCAATGTTGGCAGTTGATCAGGCACGGTTTGCTACAATACTTTTCAGGTGATCGGATAAGCGCAATGTCAGTGCTACCAGTGTTAAGGTGGGATTGGGTGCAGCCGCAGTTACATAACACGATGAGCCGGCGGTAAACAAGTTAGCGATTCCATGCACCTGGCAATTGGCATCTACCACACTGGTTTTAACATCGGTACCCATCCGGGTGGTACCCATGTGGTGCCAGCCACCACCTGTAAATTGGGGCCACGAACTGTCGTTTACATCTTGAAGGTATTCTAAAAGCCGCACACGTCCTTTCGCCGTTTTGCCCATTTCTTTGCCGATGATCTCATAAATGCCTCTCAAACTATGCTTCTCGAGCATCGTTAATTCCCAATGCAGCATTGCCCGGGGCATTCCAAGTGCATCCGTTTCAGTATCCAGGGTGATGCGGCTGTTTGGATTGGGTGCCTGCTCCATACGTGTAAACAATTGGTAGGCTTTGTACCCGGTTTTATTTTTTATTTTCTTTTCAGCTTCGCCATACCTGTCGAATGCTTTTGCGCGTTCGTTTGGATCGCTCGACTTCCAGATGTCGATAAAAGCCGGTTGATCTTTAGCCGCAGCAAGGGGTGTAAATGAAGCCGTACCATTAAGTATTCTATATTCCTGTTGCTTTTTTGCGGTGATAGCCAATTCTGCGCGCCATTTGGTTTTTGCGAAATCGATGGCGTATAGTTTCAGTGGATCGACCCGGGGAAACCACATTTCAGCAGATTTGATCTCGAGGTGCTCCATGAAGTAGCGGCCAACATTATCATTATCGTTACCAAGTCCTTTTGGCGCTTGTCTATTGGATGCCAGCAGCAGCCGGGCATTCTGTATGGCGCAGCATGCTAAAACGAAATATTTGGCTTTGACTGTATGTTGTTTGCCAGCCAGGTTTTTTACAGTTAGCTGTTCAATGGACGAAGCATTCTCATTTGCCTGAATATCTACCGCGTTTGCATAGGTGTAAAGATGGATATTGGATGCTTTTACGATCGCATCCTTGTATTTAGTACCGAAGCGGGTAGGCGGACTAAATTGCCATATTTTATTGAATAACGATTCCTTGTCGAAAAGCAGCGAAATCATTGTCGGGTCTGTTTTCGCCCAATATTCGTAACTGTATTCGTACGGGCCCAGGTCGAGATTACGGTGTGCCCGGGCGTAAAATGGGTCAAGGTCCTCCCTTTTAATTGGCCATCCACTATGAGGTATCCAGTCGCGCTTTTCAAAATCGATCGGCTCGAAAGGCGAACAAAAGCCTGCCCAATGTCCCGTTGTCCCACCAAAATAATGCAGGCGAGCCGATTCAAGCGGGTAATAGCGTTGCCCGGTGGTCTTGCCTCTATACAGGTCTTGCATCGCAGCCTCATATTCAAAACCACCGCCTTCCAGTAATATTACTTTATAGGGGGTGTTGATCCATTCCAGCGCCATACTAATGCCCGCAGCGCCAGCACCAATGATACAAATATCACCTTCAATAAGAGAATGATCGGGAAGTTGCCGGGCGTCGATATGCATGTTTTACGCGTTAATGATTGAAAAAAGTGCACATTGCCGCGCTTCTGTAACTGAAAGAATCCAACCATTGACCGTTACGGTACGATCAGACAGAAAATCGGTGACCACGAGGCTATCCAAAGCTGCTCTTAAACCTTCCTCATCATCCCATTCATTATGTCCTTTTAGCCTGATATACAACACGAGCCGGCTGTCTTCAGCAGGCACCGATTTTCGGTAGCTTTGTCCGATTGCCATTACCGTTTTCAGATCAACCAAATGAGAAATAAAAAGAGGCTGTGCCCAGGTCTTGGCGAATTTTCGGGTACAACTGAGATCAACCGGCAGACTTAATATCGCAGCTGTATAGGCAGATAGCCTGACAAATGATCTCCGGTCCATTAATTGTTATTCGTATGGTATCTTGTTTTGCAATTATACGCGTAAAAACACTTTTTTCCGGTACAAAAAGTTCAGGAAAAGCCATTTGATCAACAGGAAGCAGGCAACGCCGGCAACCAATCCCCAGGGACCGCCTATCCACTGGATCAACCATTGGAAAAAGCCTTTGGTGGTATATTCCCAATCAATAAAATGCCCCGACATATAGATCAAAATGGAGTTCATCCCGATGACTTTGAAAAAGAAGGCCCATTTTTTATAGCCCAGAACATCGATTACATAATAAAATGTCGATAGCAAAACCAGGCTTATGCCACCAACGAGAAGAACAAATGAGGACGACCAAAGGTTTTTATTGATGGGGAAATCGAGGTTCCATAATAACGAAAGGCCAATAAATAGGATACCGGCCAGGTACATGATTCCTACTTTCCGATCCTGGGTAAATGTTGATTTTTTTAACAGGCTGCCAGTCAATATCCCTAACAGGCCGGTGCTGATTGCTGGTATGGTTGAGAATAAGCCTTCCGGGTCGTGCATATTTGGCCTGCCATCAGGGAAGGGTACATATAAACGACCTGGTAAAATGCTTCGGTCCATATAGGATGCGAAATTCCCTTGTGGCGTAAGGTCGCCTGCGTGGAAGCCGGGTGCAGAGGTGAATTTTAGCAAAAGCCAATAACCGATAATAAAGACCCAGAACCAAATGATCTGGGCTGTTTCTTTAGCATACAGGTAGATGACATTGGCAAAAAAGTAAGCAACACCGATACGACCTAAAACAGATGGGAAGCGATATTCGGCAATTGGTTTTAACACCAAACCATTGTTGACGATGATACCAAACAGGATCAGTATCAATGCCCTTTTGGCTACCCTTAATAAAAGCTGGCTACGTGTTTTTCCTTTTTCGAGCTCACGGCCGACAGAAAATGGGGTAGATACACCAGCTAAAAACAAAAATAATGGGAAAATAAGGTCGTAAAGGTGAAACCCATTCCAGGCCGGGTGCTCGAGCTGATCGGAAATTGCTTTCAAAACAGCAGAATGAGGCGC
>CAIPDP010000143.1 GCA_903863845.1 uncultured Mucilaginibacter sp.
TACTATGATAATCAACAAAGATTCCCTCAATTTTTTAACAGCACTTGGCCAAAATAATCATCGCGAATGGTTCAATAATAACAAGGAACGTTACCAGGCAGCGCACCAGAATATTGTTGATTTTGCAGATGCTTTGATCCTCGGTATGAATAAGATCGACCAGATCGAAACTGCAACCGGACGGCGAAGCCTTTTCAGAATATATAAAGATGTGCGTTTTGCTAAAGAAAAAATCCCTTATAATCAACATTGGAGCGGTTCGCTGAAACGGGCGACGAAAAAATTGCGCGGAGGCTATTATTTCAGGATCGAGCCTGGTAATTCCAGGATTGTTGGCGGATTTTTCGGCCCGAATCCGGATGACATGGCGCGAATACGACAGGATATAGATTCAAATTATGAGGATTGGAATGGTCTGCTTTCCGAACCCGAAATAGTGAGAACTTTCGGAAAACTGGCTGGGGAACAGTTGGCGACAGCCCCACGCGGCTATGATAAAAATCATCCTGCTATCCATTTGCTCCGGTACAAACAATTTTTATTACGACATCATTTTAGCGATGAGGATGTGTTAAGTCCGGATTTCCTTGAAAATGTGATCGCCGGCTTCCAAAAGATGCGCCCTTTCCTCAACTATATGAGTGAAGTGCTGACAACAGATGCCAATGGAGAAGACCTGGTTATTTAGGTTTTATACCAGTTCCTCGTCATTATCCTGTGTTTTAACGGCCCAAAATACCCACATAAAAAAGGTGATTCCCAATGAAATATAGGGAGAATAAAAAGCCGCTATAACTGCAACAGCATAGATGAGTATACCTAATAATTGCCCGCGCATCATCGTTCGGAACCATGGCAAACTCTTTTCTGGCGCGAGCAACAACTTTTTGTTATAAACTATCCCCAGATTTAAAAAATACATGCTTACCGTTATGGTGCCGGTAAAACCGGCATAAAAAGCTATCGCAGTATTCCTGGCGTCGGTAAATATAAAGGTCCCAACCATTCGTGTTGGATAGGGAAATAACACGACCAGCAGCAATACAAAACCATTCAATAAAACTATCCAATGGTTACTTGCCCGCAAATGTTTGATCACCTGATTATGCCCCATCCAGATCAACAAAACCGTTGCGAACGAATTGAAATAAGCGAAATATTCGGGCCATTTCTCCAGTATCTTTTGCCACAAACCGGTGTTACTTGCGCCACTAAATTCTTTGATCCCGATCTCAACCGCCAGTAGCGTAATAGCCACACCAAATATCCCATCGCTAAATGCCTCCAGACGGCCAGTTTGTTTTTCCATGAATTGATGGCCGTAATTTTTTGCGGCCGACTATAAATATAATATTTCCCTGGCTTACCTTTTTTAATACCAGCGAAGCCTTTGCTTATTTTTTTCGTATTTTGGCAAAACATTGATAATCAGCTTCGATATTTATCATACCCAAAAAGCCACTCCCTGTTTAAAGAGTGGCTTTGGTTATAAAATAAGTTTTATAATATGCTGTTATGCGTTTTCCGTTTCCTTCGGATTAAGAAAAACGAACTGATTATTGAACATATCCAGCTTTATCCTGCTATCCTTATCTACCTTACCGGCAAGAATTTGTTTTGATAGTTCGTTCAGTATCTTTTTCTGGATGACACGCTTAAGCGGACGGGCACCATATTGCGGGTCGTAACCCAACTGGGCCAGCCAGTCCAAGGCTTCAGTAGAAGCATCCATATGAATACCCAGTTCTTCCAGAGTCTGTTGCAATTGCGAAAACTGCAGCTTAACGATATCTGCGATCTCATCCCGACTCAGCGGTGTAAACATGATGATCTCGTCGATCCGGTTTAAAAATTCTGGACGGATCGTTTGCCTTAGCAATTCAAACAGTTGCGACTTGGTTTTGGCTATCACTTCATCCTTATCTCCTTCATCAAAATTCTGGAAGTTTTCCTGAATGATACCAGAGCCAATATTTGAGGTCATGATAATGATGGTGTTCTTAAAATTTACCACCCGACCTTTATTATCGGTCAAACGCCCATCATCCAGTACCTGCAACAGGATATTGAACACGTCGGGATGCGCTTTTTCGATCTCGTCTAACAAGATCACACTGTAGGGTTTGCGCCGCACGGCTTCTGTTAGTTGTCCGCCTTCGTCATAGCCTACATAGCCCGGAGGCGCTCCGATCAACCGCGATACAGCATGGCGTTCCTGGTATTCTGACATATCTATCCTTACCAAAGCAGCTTCATCGTTAAACAGGTATTCGGCCAAAGCTTTTGCCAACTCGGTTTTACCTACACCGGTAGTTCCCAGGAAAATGAAGGAGCCGATTGGCTTACGCTTATCATGCAATCCGGCACGGCTACGCCTTATTGCATCGCTGATAGCTTCTATCGCTTCGTCCTGGCCTGCTACACGTTTATGCAACTCGGCTTCCAGGTGTAGCAACTTTTCCCGCTCGCTCTGAATCATTTTCGAAACCGGTATACCCGTCCAGCGTGATACCACCCCAGCAATATCTTCCGCCGTAACTTCCTCTTTCAGCATGCGGTGATCTTTCTGATTCTCGAGTAAAACAGCCTTCAGTTTTTCGACCTCGTCCTGGGTATCTTTGATGCGACCGTAACGCAATTCGGCCACTTTTCCATAGTCACCGGCACGTTCGGCTTGTTCGGCCTCCAGTTTATAATTTTCTATCTGTTCAACCTTTTGGTTGATATTATCTACCACATCTTTCTCACTCTTCCATTGTGCCCGCAAGGAGTCTCTGTTAGCTGAAAGATTAGCGATCTCTTCACTCAATTCACTCACCCGCTTTTCATCTTTCTCGCGTTTTATCGCCTCACGTTCAATTTCCAATTGCATGATCTTGCGATCGAGCTCGTCCACCTCTTCGGGTACCGAATCCATTTCCAAACGCAATTTAGAGGCAGCCTCATCCATCAGATCGATGGCCTTGTCTGGCAAAAACCTGTCGGAAATATAACGTTGCGACATTTCCACGGCGGCAATAATAGCCTCGTCTTTGATATGCACCTTATGGTGTGTTTCATAACGTTCTTTTAATCCGCGCAGAATTGAAATAGCATCCTGAGTATCGGGTTCGTCAACTAACACCATTTGAAAACGACGCTCAAGCGCCTTATCCTTTTCAAAAAATTTCTGGTATTCATTCAGCGTTGTTGCACCAATCGCTCTGAGTTCGCCACGGGCAAGGGCTGGTTTCAAAATGTTGGCCGCATCCATGGCTCCTTCACCGCCACCGGCTCCTACCAGGGTATGTATCTCGTCGATAAAGAGCACGATCTCGCCGTCAGCATCCGTTACTTCTTTGATCACCGCTTTTAGCCGCTCTTCAAATTCCCCCTTGTATTTTGCACCCGCAATAAGTGCTCCCATATCCAGCGAGTATACAGTCTTACTTTTCAGGTTCTCGGGAACATCTCCTTTGATGATCCTGAAAGCGATCCCTTCTGCGATAGCAGTTTTACCTACCCCCGGCTCTCCTACCAGGATCGGGTTATTTTTTGTACGACGTGATAATATTTGTATCACCCTCCTGATCTCTTCATCACGGCCGATCACCGGGTCCAATTTTCCCGATTCGGCATATTCGTTAAGGTTACGGGCATATTTATTTAAAGCATTATAAGTGGCTTCAGCATTCTGATCCGTCACTTTACTATTTCCACGCAGTGCAAGGATGGCTTTTTTCAGATCCTTTTCGTTTACACCTGCATCTTTTAATGCGGTACCGGTTTTGCCATTAGCGGCCAGTATACCGAGCAAAATATGTTCTACAGATACAAATTCGTCCTTAAATTCCTTCAGGTACGACTGTGCCTTTTGCAGCGCCGAACTGGCTTCCGATGATAAATAAACTTCGCTGCCACTCACCTTAGGAAATGCTGCGATCTGCTGATCTAACGTTTCATTCAGTCGGTTCAGGTTTACATTGAGCTTTTTTAGCAAATAGCTAACAATATTTTCGTCCACCAACAGCAAGCCCTTCAGCAGGTGTGCGCTTTCTATGGCCTGCTGCTGATTTCCGGCAGCTATCTCGGTCGCCTTTTGTACGGCTTCCTGGGCCTTTATCGTAAAGTTGTTAAAATTCATATCTAACTCTGGTCAAAACAACTGCCACAGAACAATAGATGCAAAAATGACATTGTATTTTGCTTGACGATGGCCATTTTGTCTACATTTATGGCGCTAACTCAAACATTTTCAGCCATAAAGGCCTGTTTTTTTGAGTTTGAGCTCCTATTTTTATATTTTTGATAAACCGTTTCAATCCTAAATAAATTTTGACTAGTCAGCAGCATAAACGATTATCTGGTAAGTTAAGAACATCTTATCGCGACTACTATATGCTGAAAAATTTGGGCGCGGTACGGACGGGTAGCATTATTTTTCTGATCCTAAACATCATTCTGCGCATATTGTATGCGGTATTCCCCGAGAGCCTGACACGTGCCCAAAACTATCCCGAATTTAACTATACCAACTGGATATACATCGGTATAACACCAGTTTTTCTGGGTGGCAGTTACCTGTTGATCTATTTGTTCAAAAGGCAGAAAAAAGCGGATTTCTTTATGGGCAGCTTTGTGTTTGCCTTTGCTTTTTATATTATTTTTTGCGGA
The DNA here is from genome assembly GCA_903863845.1 of uncultured Mucilaginibacter sp. Taxonomy (GTDB): domain Bacteria; phylum Bacteroidota; class Bacteroidia; order Sphingobacteriales; family Sphingobacteriaceae; genus Mucilaginibacter. Next base: position 4,654 of record CAIPDP010000143.1, read on the forward strand.
ATGTATTCGAGTTTTATCGCTACGTCCGACCCACGAAATGCCTTAACCCTGTATCTAACAGCCCTCAGTATCATTAGTGTAGTTTTTGTACTTGAAAGCCTCGAGACGCTCCTGCTGATCATGCTTACCGAACTGGTGTTTACCTACCTGTTGTATTACACCACTGCTGAGCCTATGGAAATGGTCTACAACCAACTGATATCGGTTACTTTACTATTCTGTTTCTATTTTATCTCGAGGTACTTTTACACCTATAAATCGAGCCATTTTTTGCAGTTGGCCGATATCAGCGAAAAAAATATCGCTATTGAAAAAGCAAATGCATTTAAGAACGAGATATTAGGCATGGTAGCGCATGACCTGCGCAATCCTATCGGGGCTGTAGAAACAATTGCCATGATGATGGAAATGGAAGACGTGGATAAGGACACCCACGAAAACCTTGAAATGATCAAAGCTTCCTGCGCCAAAGCCCGGGGTATCATTTCCGACCTGCTCCAGGCCGCCAATAACGAAAACATCAATATCATTGATACACAGCGCACGGAATTGAACCACTTTTTGAAAAGGATCATCAGCGACTGGAAAGTGCAAAGAAATGCCAGGAACAACCTGGTACTTATAGGCTCGAAAAATCAGTTATTTGCCGAGATAAATGCTGAAAAATTTCAACGGGTGATCGATAACCTGATCACCAATGCGCTCAAATTCTCCAAAGAAAACGGTAAGATCGATATTTACCTGAGCGAGAAGGATAACCAGGCCGTAATAGAAGTGCGCGACTACGGTGTGGGCATTCCGGCCGACATCCTTCCATTTATTTTTGAGCGCTTCTCAAAAGCGCGCCGTCCGGGCGTTCGTGGCGAACAGTCTACCGGCCTTGGCCTCAGCATCGCCAAACAGATCATCGAAAACCACAACGGAACCATCGAAGTAACCAGCGAGGACCGCAAAGGGTCGACGTTTACGATACGGTTGCCGTTGGTGGAGTAGGCAATTGGGCATTAGGTCCTTTTAGTCCATGGTCCATAGTCCATAGACCATGGTCCATAGTAAAGGGCTGGTAGTAAATAGTCTATTGTAGCGGGCTCATGGAATCGTCGCAAAGTTGTTGGACATATCTTCATTATTATATGCAAGAAAACCATGGACTATGGACCATGGTCTATGGACTATGCACCAAAGAACCGCGAATCAAAATTAACCAGAAACAACTCCTTCGTTGCCCGTGTGCAGGCAGTGTAGAACCAGCGCAGGAAATCCATATTAAGCATTTCATCGGTTAAATAGCCCTGGTCGATGAATACCGCATCCCATTGCCCGCCCTGCGCCTTGTGGCAGGTAATGGCATAGGCAAATTTGATCTGCAATGCGTTGTAATAGGGGTTTTGTTTCAACTCGTCATACTTGGCCTTGCGGCTTTTGATGTGTTCGTAATCTTTCATCACTTCGAGGAAGAACTCTTTCTGATCGGCTGCAGGGAGTGCCGGCGATTCAGTATAAAGGGTGTCCAGTAATATTTTGCATTCTAATGTTGGGTCTTCTGCATAATCTATGAACTCCAATTGCACATCAGCAAAACGGCGACCATATATCTCCTCTACTTTCCGCACCCGCCTGATTCGGGCAATATCCCCATTAGCTATAAAATCAGTGCTATTTTCCTCGCCGCCTTGTAGCCAGAAATAGTTGTTGCGCACTACCATCACCTGGTCGCCGCCGGTTAATTCCTCTTCCCGATAAAGTATACGGCCGCGGATCTGGCGATTATACAAATTGGCATTTTTGTTGGAGCGGCAAATAACCAGGGTGTTTTCGTGCCCGTATTTATTGTAGGCATAATTAAGTCCTTCTTCCAATTTCTCACCCGTCATCCGAAAAACATCCTTGTAGCCTTTAGTAGTAATATGCGGTGCGATGATGTTACCCGTACGGATCAGTTCGCGCATGGCTGTAACATTGTACAGGATACCCGAGTCTTTTTCCTGCCGCAACACATCCGTCAGCTCAAAAGTGAAAATATCCAAAGCAAAGGTTTTTGTCATCAGGTTAAAATCCAACGCAGGACTATCGACCGAACCTACAGGTGGCAGCTGGGCAGTATCGCCTACCAGCACGAGTTTACAGTTTTTGGTATTGTAAACATAGCTGACGAGGTCGCGCAAGAGTGTTTCATGGTTACCGCTGGCAGCCTCATCCGAGATCATCGAAGCCTCATCAACAATAAAAAGCGTATTGGCAGCGATATTTTCTACGATACGGAAGGGTTCATCCAGCCCCATCGCTGATTTTCGGCGATAAATCTTCTTATGGATCGTAAATGCCTTTCGTCCCGAATAGCTGGTGATGACTTTAGCCGCCCGTCCCGTAGGTGCGAGTAAAATGGAGCGGTAATTGTATGCCCGCAATGCCTTCACAAGGGCCCCTAAAACAGTAGTTTTACCGGTACCGGCATAACCCTTCAATATAAAGCATTCATCGCCGTTATCGCTCAGCAGGAAAGCATGCAGCTTCCCGAACAGCTCTGATTGCTGTGGCGTAGGCTCATGCGGGAAGGCCTGGGCGATCTGGTCGGGAGAGGGCATGAGCAAAAATGCTAAATTATTGAGGATTTGATTGACAATTAAGGTTCATCGTTGAATTATCATGAATGAAAATCATTCACTCCCACCTCAGTAATTTGTTAAAATTTCCTCCTGACGCCAACCGCCGCACCCAAAGCCATCTCAAAACTTCAAATGCTTCACCGTCAAACCGTTATTGATCAATTGTTTTAGTGATTCTATTCCGACCCTCAAATGGGTTTCCACATATTGCTCGGTGACAGAGGTATCACTTTCGCTGGTTTTTACCCCTTCCGGGATCATCGGTTGATCTGATACCAGCAGCAAGGCGCCTGTAGGTATTTTATTTGCAAAACCGGTGGTAAAAATAGTAGCGGTTTCCATATCTACCGCCATTGCTCGGAGCGATTTGAGGTATTTTTTAAATTCCTTGTCATGCTCCCATACCCTGCGGTTGGTGGTATAACAGGTTCCGGTCCAATAATCGCGACCAAAATCACGGATCGTAGTGGAAATAGCTTTCTGCAGTGCGAAGGCAGGTAGCGCAGGAACTTCAGCCGGCAGGTAATCATTAGAGGTCCCCTCGCCCCTTATCGCTGCGATCGGCAGAATCAGGTCGCCTACGTTATTTTTCTTCTTTAAACCGCCGCATTTGCCCAGAAAAACCACTGCCTTAGGTTTAATTGCGGTCAACAGGTCCATAATGGTAGCTGCGACTGAACTACCCATTCCGAAATTGATGATCGTGATACCATTAGCTGAAACACTTTGCATGGGTTTATCAAGCCCCATAATAGGCGCATGATCGTTCCATTCCGAAAACAGCTGCAGGTATTTCGAAAAATTGGTCAGGATGATGTAGCCTCCAAAATCATCTAAAGCACGCCCGGTATACCGCGGCAGCCAGTTTGCAACAATGGCTTCCTTTGTTTTTAGTCCGGATCTGACTGCACTATTTATTTCAGTTGGCTTGGTTTCGCCTGTGGCTTCCTTTTTTACGTCTTTTTCTTCATTCATAAGGTAAATGTTTGATATGATTCATTCCAACCGATTGTTTGTATACAACAAACCCCGGCGATTAACCAGGGCTCGTTACACAAATATAGGTCTTTAAACTATTGAGCTTGTTAAGCCACTTTTAACTTTTTCAAGTCTGATTTTTCGAATTTCTCTCTTGCATAGTCCATCGTAACGCTGAGCCTTTTCACATCTTTACGTGAAGGGAACTCAAACATGGCATCAATCATGATCGCTTCACAAATCGAGCGTAAACCACGGGCACCCAACTTAAACTCCATCGCTTTATCTACAATAAAATCGAGCACTTCCTCGTCAAATTCCAGCTTTACACCTTCGTATTCAAACAATTTCTTATACTGCTTCAGCAATGAATTCTTAGGCTCTGTAAGTATATTATGCAAGGCTTCCCGATCAAGGGGGTTAAGATAGGTAAGTACCGGTAATCGCCCAATCAACTCCGGTATCAAACCGAATGATTTCAGGTCCTGAGGAGTGATGTATTTATAAAGATTCTTCAGGTCAACCTCACCGTCGTGGTTTTTGAATTTATATCCAACCGTTTGGGTGCGTAAACGACCTGCAATTTTCTTCTCGATACCATCAAATGCACCACCGCAGATAAACAATATGTTGTTGGTATTTACGGTGATCATTTTTTGATCGGGGTGCTTGCGTCCTCCCTGAGGCGGAACATTTACCATTGTTCCTTCCAGTATTTTAAGCAACGCCTGTTGAACACCTTCACCCGATACATCACGGGTTATGGAAGCATTATCGCTTTTTCTGGCGATCTTGTCTACTTCGTCAATGTATACGATACCTTTTTCGGCTGCCGAAACATCGTAGTCAGCGGCCTGCAACAAGCGGGTCAGGATGCTTTCCACATCTTCACCAACATAGCCTGCCTCAGTAAGCACCGTAGCATCGCAAATGCAAAAAGGCACATTCAATATTTTTGCCAACGTCTTGGCGAGCAATGTTTTGCCGGTACCCGTTTCACCAACCATGATGATATTGGATTTTTCGATCTCCACATCATCCTTATCGATACGTTGGTTAAGGCGTTTATAATGATTGTATACAGCTACTGAAAGTATCTTTTTGGCATCATCCTGACCGATAACATATTGGTCGAGATGCACTTTGATCTCGGCAGGTTTCAACAGAGAAGGTTGGGAAGCCGAGGTCTTCACCTTCCGAACCTTTAGCTCCTCAGCTAAGATCTCATTGGCCTGGTTGACGCATTTATCGCAAATATGCGCATCCAGCCCGGCGATCAGCATTAAGGAATCCTGCTTACCGGCACCACAAAATGAACACCTTATTTCTTTGCTATTTTTAGTCATCAGGATCTATATTCGATCAAAACTACAAAAAACGTTGCATTAATGCAACGTTTTTTGTAAGGTATTTATTATTAATACGTTGTAAATGACCTTGTTGTTAGGGCATTACTTTTTGCCATTGCCACGCAATATCTCATCTACCATTCCAAATTCAAGCGCTTCTTCTGCTATCATCCAGTAATCGCGGTCAGATGCCTTGTCAACTTTGTCGTAAGGAGCACCGCTATGATCGGCAATGATCTGGTACAATTCCTTTTTCAATTTGGTGATCTCGTGGTATGAAATTTCGATATCCGACTGTTGACCTTGTGCACCGCCGGAAGGTTGGTGGATCATCACCCTTGAATGTGGCAACGCTGCCCTCTTCCCTTTGGTTCCTGCACATAGTAATACGGCAGCCATTGATGCGGCCATACCGGTACAAATAGTTGCCACGTCGTTCGAGATAAACTGCATGGTATCATAAATTCCAAGACCGGCATAAACTGAACCGCCCGGAGAATTGATATAGATCTGGATATCTCTTTTCCCATCAGCCGACTGGAGAAATAACAATTGTGCCTGGATAATATTGGCAATATTGTCATAGATCGCATCACCAAGGAAAATGATACGGTCCATCATCAAACGTGAAAACACATCCATTTGTGCTACATTCAGTTGACGCTCTTCAATGATGTAAGGCGTCATACCAGTTGTTGCGATACCGGTTGGAAAGTTTGCCCTTTCTACATTACCGATAAATTTATCTACATACAGGCTATTGATACGATGATGCTTAACAGCATACTTCCTGAATTCGTTTTTGTCTATGTTATTCATGGTTGTTTGGGTTGGCGCATGGCGCTCGGCGTATAAAGTTGCTTCCCGTCATACATATTTTCTAATTTTAACTTTACTAAATATTAGGTTCTTTATTTAAATATTTCTGAAAACTATTATTTTTCCGAGCTAATTTATTCAATTCCTGCAAAAAATAATTTAGTTGTTCTTCTGAAATATATTTCCTTCGGTGAAGTAAGATCAGAATGTTTGCGTTTTCGAAATATGATCGATGCGAATAATCAAGAAATCGCGAAAATTCTTTGTTTGAATTTGAACCGCTTCCTTCCGCGATATTATTAGAAATGCTCAGAGCAGCCCCTTTAAGCTGCTCTGCAAATCTAAATTTATTTTTGCTTTCTAATATTTCGGCAATGTCACATAATTGTTCGGTGACATTAATGGCAAGTTGCCAAACCTCAAGACTTTGAAACCTAAATTGAAACATGGCGCAAATTAGCATTTTGCTTCATTCAAAAAAACGCCATGCGCCTTACGCCATCCGCCCGCCTATTTTTCCAATTCTGCGAATTTTTTATCTGTGATCTCTATTTTATCAAGCGTAACGATGCTTTTTAAGTGATCTAACACTTTCAGCGCTTTTACTTCTTCAAATATCTTGTTTGCCTGCTCTTTGTTCTGCAAGAACTGTACAGTGTATTGAGCCAATTGTTCTTCGCCTAACGGCTGTGGGCTATACATTCTGAATTGTGCATCAAGACGCGCTTTTGCTGCTGCGAAAACTTCCTCGTATTTGATCTCGATCTTGTTATCAGTGATCACTTTATTTTCGATCAGCGTCCATTTCAGGTTTTTCGCGAAATCCTCATAGCCACCTGCTAATTCTTCGTCGGTCAGTTTATCGTTAGTAACTTTTAACCAGCGTTTCAGAAATTCGTCAGGCAATTGAAATTGCGCTTTTTCGATGGCCAGCTTATAAAGGTCGTTCTGCAATTTACGATCAGAATCCTGGGCAAACATCGCTTCAATTTCTTTTGTGATCTCGTCTCTGAAACCTTCTTCTGTTGTTACTATACCTTCACCAAATAATTTGTCAAAGAACTCCTGGTTCAAATCGCTTTCTTCTAAACGGTTTACATTTTTTACCGTTAATTGAAAGTTCGATCTCAAGTCAGTTGCTGTCTCCTCATCGATCTTTAAGATAGCCGCAATGCGAACCGCGTCCTCATCATAAGCCTTCTGAATATCCAGCGTAACTACATCCCCTTTTTTCAGTCCGATCAGCGATTTTTTGATCTCTGCATTTTGAACCTGGTCTAAACGAACCGATGTAGTATTACTGATCCCACCCTCAAAAACAGAACCATCTGGCGAAAGTTGCACCAAATCGGCATAAAGCACGTCGCCATCTGCCGATACGTCAGGATTTGTCATTTTACCATAGCTTTTGCGGATATTGGTAATACGTGCAGCCAGCGTTTCAGGATCAGGTTTAATGACATATTCAGTTACCGTGTCTTTAGAAGAAAAGTCGATATCAAAATCAGGAGCAAGACCTAATTCGTAGTTGAATACAAAGTCGTCAGAGAAATCCCAGTTATACTCTTTATCATCACTTTTCGGCAATGGCTGACCCAAAACCTGAAGTTTCTGTTCGTCGATATAATTGTTCAGAGAATCCGACAACAAATTGTTCACTTCGTCAACTAAAATACTTTTCCCGTACATTTTCTTGATGTGCGAAGGCGGTACCATACCCGGACGAAATCCTGGTATCTTTGCTTTTTTGGCGTGGTCCTTAATTGCCTTGTCAACCCTTGGCTGGTAATCTTCGGGCTTGATATTGATAGTTACAACTGCGTTCAGGTTGTCGATTTTTTCCTGTGAAATATTCATCTTTTCGGCGTGTTTTTACTTTAAAATTTAACCGGAAAGCGCATAAACAGTTTATGCACAACCGATTTTGGAGGGGGCAAAGGTAAGTAATTTTATTAAAAAAAGCAGCAGACCGGTTGGATTGAAAATAGCCAGAGCAATGTCAAAAAAACCCTACCTCAACTTTCGTCGGGGCAGGGCTTTCTAAAAAAAATAATCAATCCTATATTAATTTACTTTTGTAACGCTACCGGCACCGAGTTTTGTGCTGTTCACATTTGCCGGGTTACCTTTGTATTTTACATCAGACGAGCCCGTTGAACTAACACGCAGATCAGTTAATACATTGATCTCGCAATCAGATGCACCTGTGCTGCTGATGTCATATTTACCAACAACAAAATCAAAGGCACGCAACTTTCCTGCACCTGTAAGCTGAACGTGGTGTGAGGTGGCCTGACCCCTCAGGCTGATCTCGCTCGATCCGGTTCCTTCAGTCGATACATTGTCGGCTGTAAGGTCCATGTCGATCTGGCTGGCGCCATTCAAACCAATATGGAGGTCTTTGGTATTGATCTTCCCTTGTGAAACAAAATTTACCGCCCCTGAGCCGGTTAACCTTTTAAGCTGTTTGATCCCTATATTTAAAATGATCTCGCCACTGCCGCAAATCGACTTTTTGGAATAGATATGCAGGCGGTAACCATCTGATTCGACATGGATATATTTTAAGATATTATCATCTGCCGTAATGTCCAGGGCCAGGCTACTATCCTGCTTCAGGTTTACCCTGAAACCACCTGTTATCTCAAGTTCGTTAAAATTCGCCAGTTTATGGTTCTCCGTTACCTGGTGACCGGAACCTTTGATACAACGGTTCCGACAGGCAGATAATAATGCTATAGTCAGCGTCGAGACCAATACTATCAATAGTAAATTTTTCTTTTTCATGATTTATCGGTTTTTTTAGTTTAGAGATTGAAGATTTGTTATGGTTAATTCAAAGATATTATTTAGCCTTGAAAATCAAGTACCTATAATTATTGATTCTACATTAAAAGCCACCCGGTTTTGACGTGGGCGGCTTTTTGAACATTTATATTAAACCCTTGCATGGTTGATCAAAGTCCGGCGAATTCGTCAACTTTTTGAGAAATGGTTGTAACACCACCTGTAGTTTTGCTGAGCCGGGTGGCAGCAAACTCGCTAATATTTAAAGTTGATGATTGACTGTATTTCAAACTGCTCACTTCTGCGCTACCTTTTAAGTCGGCTTTGGCACGATCATTAAGTACTACATTTACGCCATAACCGCTGATGTTTAAGTTGGCGTAGGCATTGTTGTTCAAGGTAACAGTCAATTCAAGCGGCGCCAGTTTTCCGAATGATTTGATTTCAGCATTGTCATAAGCGGTGATAGCACGCAGATCGGCAGCTTTTACCCAAACTACCAATTTCTGGGGAGCGTAAGAAGTGATGCGCAATACACCATTCTGGCTTTGTACCAGTGCAGTTTCTGCATAATACTTATTGTAGACTTTTACCTCATCGGTTTCTCCGTCCGACACATATATTTCTACGTTACCCCGAACTTCGACCTTGTTGATCTTACTTACATTATTCAAAACGGTGCTGACCTCTGTTTTGCTTTTTTTGGCGACCGATCCATTGTCTGCTGCCATGGCGGTATTTCCTATTCCAAGGGCGATTGCTGCAACTGCTACGATGGATAATATTTTAGTTTTCATGATCTGAATATTTTGATGTTGTTTCTTTTTTTATTTTCTAAATACACCCATAAGACCATCAAAAGCAGGGGTTCGTTACAGCAAAAAGGGCTCAATTAGGCATAAGAGGGGCTTTTATCGGTGAAGCAGGGATTAGTGTCGGTGAACCCGACCGCTGAATCGTTTGATTCGGCTGATCGCGCTGAAGCCGGGAGACCGGCCATTATTTTCTTAGTTAAAATACCGGTCATTGGTAAAGGCCGGTAAAGCAATTATATTTGAACAAATACTTCAAGGGATGGCAACCAGGATCAAATTTGAAACTGTGGATCAGTATTTCGATAGCCTGGCAAATGCCGACAGGCAGATCCTGGATTTGATTCGAACCACCCTATTAAACGCTGCGCCTGGTGCTGTTGAGTTGATCCATTACCAAATACCTGCATTGGCTTATGGCGGTGAAGTTTTTATTTATTTCGCAGCATTTAAAAATCATGTGCATATTACCATCCCGCATCCGCGGACTGTATTTGATGCATTTGCTACAGAATTTGCCTCTCTTGATATTTCCAAATCAACCATCCGCTTACCTAAAAATGATCCGCTTCCACTCGAACTGTTAAGCAGGGCGGTAAAATTCCGGGTCAACGAGCTTCGTGATATATAATAAATGCGATCTTACTATTTCAATCCCATAATAACAGCCCGCTCTCCTTCTGCCTTAAAGTGAATAAAGGCTTCCGCTTGTTTCACACCAGCTTCCAGCCCGCGGAATTCTTCGAGGGGTTTAAAGTAATTGTTGTAAGTATTTACCGGGTCCTGGGTTTTGTGGGCAAACATGGCGGCCTTTTTCTTTTCATGGGTCGAAGTGATGTCGACATAGTCAGTCGGCACAAAGCCCATGGTTTCAATGCCGGTATTCACCTCGTAAAAATATAAATGGTATTGCCTTTTGGCGCGTACCCAGGCGGTCAATGCCAGCATACCGGTTACCTGGTGGTCGGGATGGCCATCAACCGGCCATTGGGTGAAAACGATATCTGGAGCGAGTGCATTAAGCAGCTTTTCCATTTCGCCATTTTTGTCTTTATCCAAAACTGTATTACCGTCAATCTCGCCAAAAAATTGGGGACTTGCATTCAGTATTGTGCAAGCAGTTTCCGCTTCTTTGGTACGCAGGGCAGCCATTTCGGCATAAGTTTTTTGGGGATCGCTGGCCTCTCCGCGGGTGATATAGAGAAAAGTAACCTTATGCCCTGCCTCACTGTAACGAGCCATGGTGCCTCCGCAGCCAAACTCCGGATCGCCGGGGTGGCCGCCCAGGCAAACGATGTTCAGCTTTTTGTCGCCGGCTATTAAGTTGGGTAAGGGCAAACCTATTTCAACTTCTGCTTTAGCCGATACAGGCCCTAAAGCCAATCCACCCAAAGCCAGCGCTGATAGTTTTATAAAATCGCGACGTGCGGCTGTCTTCTTCATTCAATAAAAGTAAGCCTTTCAAAGGTATTTGCCGTTTTATACACAACAAAAAAGCCCCCTGCAATTTGCAGGAAGGCTCCCTTTTTACATTAACTAATATATATTGAAACTTGCGTTGATTGCTTAATAAGTAGCCATAGCTATTTCATTAGCATTGCCGGCCAGTACTTTATTTTCGATAAGTGTAGCAGCTTTCAGGTTAAATTTATTGACGCTGGCAGTTACATCATGCTTTCGATCTTGTAAACTGTCAGTCGTGCACTGATATATCGATGATGCCCATCTATCAGCATATTTTCACAAATTTTGATCTCCTCAAATTTAATACCCGCCTGCATCTTCTTACAAATATGCTGGATTATTGGAATACAAAGTTTGGTTTGCCTAGGATGAAATTCAAAAAGACTTTCTGAAATGAATTTTTCAATTATTTCGCGAGTGATCATAGGTTTAGGCAGTTAGGAATTTAGGTTTTAAGTAAACGGAGAGCAAGGTCGATTTAGGGAAATTTTTCTAAAAGCAACCGGCCAAATGAACGTCTACCATAACCGGGAAATTTGCAACATAAATATTACCAGCAAAAATTTGAAAACGATTTAATGATTCTGATAAATAAACAGCATGACATCTAAAACCTTAGTCATCCTGTCCATCCAAAAAATCCAAAAATCGTGTCCTGTTTATTCGGCAATATTTCCCCTGAACTTCCAGGAAACACCGTATCTATCTGCAAAGTGTCCGTAGATACCAAAGGGCATAGTTTGTAGCTCAGCAAAAATTCTGCTGTCGCGATCTGCACCTTCGGCGAGTTTATCGAAAACCTCCTTAAGCTCATCATATGATCTGCCGGTAACAAAAATGCTAAACATATTCCCCTGCCTGGGTTCAAGTGCCGGGGATGCCATCCAATCGGTGGCAGAAATATCAATCAAGCCGCTTTTCAGCTGGGCGTAGATAATTCTATCATGGGTCTCCGATGGAAACTGGACTTTCATCGGGGTGTCGCCCAATCTCGTCAAGGTCAGTTCTCCACCCAGGCAGGTATGGTAGAAAGTCATTGCTTCGGCACAATTGCCATCAAATAAAAGAAAGGGTGTGCAGTATAGCGTTTTCATGATCTTTGCCTATTGCTGGTTCGAATTTGGTTGGGCTATGAATAGCTGGTAAGCGAATTTAGAAAAACTAAACTTAATATCGGCAAACTACTGCGTGCTCTACACCTCTCTTGCGATTGCCACGCAGGACACGATTAAGACACGATTTCAGGATTTTAGGGATTTGTTGGATGAGGGCTTAAAGGCAAACCTTGCGATTGCCACGTCGCAGCCATCGCGCATCCCCTGGCATGCTCCTCGCAAGGACAAATTTTTTAAAAGGCAGATAAAAAAGCGCTGGCCTGCGGGTGTCATCGCAGCAGCCTCGGGCGAAA
>CAIPDP010000144.1 GCA_903863845.1 uncultured Mucilaginibacter sp.
ACCAGTCCGAATTTACTTGGGGGAAGGATGGTATGCTTGGCCCTGTCGTGCGACATTTCGGCCCGAAGGTAATCGAATAACTCCTTCCGATTAGTCGGCTTATGCATGTCGATAAAATCGATCACTACAATACCGCCCATATCACGCAGGCGTAGTTGGCGGGCAATTTCGCGCGCTGCTTCTTTATTCACCTGGAAGGCATTTTCTTCCTGGTTTTCTTTATTGGCTGTACGATTGCCGCTGTTAACGTCGATAACGTGCAATGCTTCGGTATGCTCTATAACCAGGTAGGCACCGCCGGCCAGGTTTACAGTTTTACCAAATGCACCCTTTATCTGTTTGTCGATACCGTAATATTCAAATATCGGCTCTTTGTGTTTGTGCAGGCGAACGATGTTTTCCAGTTCGGGCGAGATCTGGTGCACATAGGTGCGAATTTCCTCGAAAATGGTATTCTCGTTTACATAAATATGCTGGAAATCGGGGTTCAATATATCTCGCAGCAGTGTTGAAGTGCGGTCAATTTCACCCAGTGCTTTCTTGGCAGGTTCGACAGTAGGCAAACGGGTGATAAAGGTCTCCCATTTAGATACCAGGTCGCGCAGGTCGGATTGCATCTCGGTAACCCCTTTCCCTTCGGAAACGGTACGGATAATAACGCCAAAGTTCTTGGGTTTGATGCTTTCGATGATCTTACGCAGCCGGTTACGCTCGGTATTGCTTTTGATCTTTTTTGAAATGGAGATCGTCTCTGAAAAAGGTACCAAAACTACGTAACGACCTGCAATAGACAGGTCGGAACTGAGCCTCGGGCCTTTCGTAGAAATAGGTTCTTTCGCGATCTGTACCGGTATCAGCTGACCTTTGGTGAACACATCGGAAATTTTTCCCGATTTATTGATATCCTGTTCCGACTTGAAATTATCAAGCAACTTTGATTGATAGCCACCGCTGCGCACCAGCTTGGTCAGCTTCATCAGGCTTTGAACCTGCGGGCCGAGATCAAGATAGTGCAGAAAGGCATCCTTCTCGTAGCCGACGTCAACAAAAGCAGCATTCAGCCCGGGCATGATCTTTTTGATCTTGCCAAGGTAGATATCGCCAACAGTATAATTATTGGTGACCTGCTCTTTATGAAGTTCTACAAGTTGTTTGTCCTGTAATAACGCAATGGTAGCCCCGTTCGGGGTTGAATCGATAATTAATTCTTTTATCAACTGCTACTCCATTTCTATAAGCAGCAAATAAGCTGCTCATTATGTGGTAAAACAATATAAGATATAGTTGAGCGTTGATTGGGTTGAATTAAGTTAATTAAGTTCTATATATCTGGATAATTTATAACCAAATCAACTTAAGCAACCGCTTCACGCAATCAACTGCCAACTATTTCTTCTTGTGTCTGTTTTTTCTCAAACGTTTTTTACGTTTGTGGGTAGCCATTTTGTGACGTTTTCTTTTTTTACCGCTTGGCATAGTAATAATTTTTAAATGTTATAATTTTAATTTTTCAGTTCCTTTATATATTGATCGATCTTTTGATCGACTACAGGGTCTGCTATCATTTGCCTGCATTTCTGGTAGGCCTCAATCGCTTCTTTTTTCTCGCCGAGTTGTCTATAGCTTTCGGCCAGGAAAAAGTAAGGTTCAATTAGGTCTTCCTTCGGTGCATTGGCTATGGCTGTTTTGAGCCTGATCACAGCTTTGTCAAATTGCTTCGACTGTATTGCAAACAATCCCAGATTCAAATTAGCCTTATAGTTATTCGGCTCTTTTTTAACCACGTCCAGCAAAAGCATAATGCCCTGCATTGGCGAACCTCCATCCGCATCAGCAATACCCAATGCCGTTTGGTTTACATAAGCTACACCTAAACCTGTTTTTGCTTCCAGGTCTTCGGGTTTTAGTTTCGTTGCATTTTTAAATGCTTCAATAGCATTTGCTATATAAGCTGGCTGCACCGCCGTGTCCTGAGTGCCTTTGAACGCATCATTAAAGTGGGTTCCGGCTTTCATCCAATCGTCGAAACTATTGTCAGCCCTTGCAACTGCAAGGTAATAGAATGCCGAAGGGGCGGGCTGATTATCATCGTCCCACTGCTTCGCTAATTTCTTCTCTATTTCCAGTTTATCTGCAGCTGATGAAGCGTTTTTTAACTGGCTTTCCAGGTCGTTTATTGTTGCCGCCAGTGCTGCACCTATTGCTGATTTTGCAGGAATTGATACCTGCTCAACCGTTACTTTTGAAGCCGCCCGGTTTGCACCGGCTGTAACAGCTGAAGTCTGTTTGGCTGCTTTTGGTTTTGTTAAACCTTTAACGGGCTGGAAATACAAATAACCGGATATAACAACAACAATTGCTACTACGATTATTTGTTTTCCGTTCATGACCGAAAATTACTTACTTGCTTTCTTGTTACCTGATTTTACCTTGTCAACAAAGGTTTTAGCAGGTTTAAAGCTGGGAACAAAATGCTCAGGAATAATTATAGCCGTATTTTTTGAAATGTTACGGGCGGTTTTCTTGGCCCTCTTTTTTACCACGAAGCTACCGAAGCCCCTAACATAAACGTTTTCGCCGCTAACCATAGACGACTTAACTACTTTGAAGAACGCCTCTACAGTTTCCTGAACGTCAACCTTCTCGATACCTGTTTTAGATGAGATCTCAGCTATAATTTCTGCCTTAGTCATATCAGATTTTCTTTTTATAAATTTTGTAAATACTTAACTGTTTTGGGGTTGCAAAAGTATTGGTTTATTAGCAATTATTGAAATAAATATTGGATTTTTTTTGGGGAAACAGGAAATTAAACCTGTTCGATACAATTCTTAGTATAATTGATTGTCACGAAGTTACATTTGGGGAATGATTTTTTCTGACGAACTGACCAGCTGGTACCATAAAAATAAACGTTCGCTTCCATGGCGTGATACAACTGATGCTTACGTGATCTGGCTATCTGAAATTATTTTGCAACAGACCCGGGTCGAACAGGGTTTACCTTATTTCAATCGCTTTTTAGAACGATATCCTGATGTAAGGGCTTTCGCTGCCGCAAGTGAAGATGAAATTTTAAAACTTTGGCAGGGACTGGGATATTATTCACGTGGTAGGAATATGTTGAAGACTGCACGACAGGTGGTTTCGGAGTATAATGGTGTCTTTCCGGTGCGATACGAACAACTGATCAAACTGAAAGGCATCGGCGAATATACAGCTGCCGCAATATCGTCCTTTTCTTCAAACGAGGCGCGGGCGGTGGTCGACGGGAACGTTTACCGGGTAATGGCACGCTATTTTGGTATCGAAGAACCGATCAACTCTACCCCCGGCAAAAAAATATTTCAGGAACTGGCCGACGAGGTGCTTGACAGCGAAAATGCCGGATTGCATAACCAGGCTTTAATGGAGTTTGGTGCGATGCTCTGTCAACCTAAAAACCCTGATTGCGGTATTTGCCCACTGCGCTTATCCTGCATGGCCTACCAGAATGATAAAGTGACTAGCCTGCCTGTAAAGCTCAGGAAGATCAGGATAAAGGAGCGGTATTTTAACTATTTTCTGATCAGTGACGGTAATACCATTCTGATGAATAAGAGAGGCGATAATGACATATGGGCCAATATGTACGATCTGCCTTTGCTTGAAACTCCGGGTCCTGTACCTGCCGTTTCGCTCATCAGCCGGCAGGAAGTGAAAGAATTATTTGGGGATACTATTGTTCTGATAAGGGCTGAAACAGCAAGGAAGCACGTCCTCACGCATCAGCATATTTATGCACAGTTCATCATGATCAGCCTTCCAGCAGACCTTCAGCACCCTGAAAAATTCATCAGGGTTGAATTGCACGATCTTGACAAGATCGCCATGCCGAAGATCATTTATACGTTTTTGAATAAATTCATTAACACCTGAAAATTTTCAGGTGTTAATGAATTTATAAGCTTGGGCATTTAATTGATCGGCATTACTGCCAATGGTTTCTAAACTATCTTGGTCCCGGAGGGCAGTGTTCTTTTAAATATTGGGTAAAGATGGTGCGGAGGAATAAACTGGTTCCCTCGCCCTCATAAATGCCATGTGAACGGTTAGGGTACGACATCAGTTGGAATGGCCTGTTGTATTTGATCAGCGCATTGATGAGCTGCTCGGCGTTTCGGTAATGCACGTTGTCGTCGCCAGTACCATGCATATAAAGCAGGTTGCCGCGGAGGTTCTTGGCATACGTAATCGGCGAACCTTTTATAAATGGTGCGCGTCCGGCATCATCTGTAGGTACGCCCATATAGCGTTCCTGGTAAATATTATCGTAATTCAGCTGCCATCCAACCGCAGCTACCGAAATACCTGTTTTGTAGATCTCAGGATACTGGAACAACAAGTTGAGTGTACACGAACCCCCGCCGCTCCATCCGTGTACAGCCACCCGGCTTGAGTCGACATAGGGCCATTTTAATATTTCTTTGGCACCCATCGCCTGGTCGCGGATATTGACAATACCAATGTTTTTATAGATCGCTTTACGCCATGCTGTGCCTTTAGGGGCAGGCGTTCCACGGTTATCCAGCGAGATATAGATATAACCATCATCGGCCATATTACCAATGTACTCCCCGTTGCGGGTAGCACCATAGGTGTCGGTTACCGTAGCACCGGCTGGTTCGCTGTACACATAAAATACTACCGGGTATTTCTTTGTCGAATCGAAATGAGTTGGTTTTACCATCCAGCCATCCATTTCAACACCATCTACGGTTTTTACTTTAAAGAATACCGGTTTATTTTTTGCATCGGTTTTTAATGCAATATGCTGTCCGCTGATGTGTTTATTTTCAGGCAGGCTAACTATTTCAGTTTCATAGGGGGTATAGCTGTTTGAAAAAGTATGCAGCGCAACTTTGCCGTTAGGCGAAACCACGTATTCGTGGGTGCCAGGCAGATCTTTTGGTGTAACGCGCTCCGGGGCCTTGCTCGATCCGTTCAACTTCACGCGGTACAGGTATTTTTGTGTCGCATTATCAGGTGAAGCAGTGAAATATAAATAGCCACCGGTTTCATCGATACAATTCAGGCTGATCACATCATAATCGCCTTTGGTAATCAGGGTCTCTTTACCGGTTGTTGTTATGCGATAAACGTGATTCCAACCGTCTTTTTCACTTTCCCAGGTAAATGATTTACCATCTTTCAGCCAGCTCCAGCCAATTGGATCACGACGCCAGCTGTCGATCCAGGTGTCTGATATTTCGTCATGGATCAATTGCGCAGCTCCACTGCCTGCATTGGCAATAAAAAGTTTGCTTTCATTTTGTGCCCGGTTCAACTGTTCGAGGATGATCTCGTTCGAGTTGGTGGTCCATTCCATCCTGGGTATATAATGTTGTACATTATCGCCGGGTATATCCATCCAGGTTGTTTTAGCACTGTTGATATCAACTACACCCAATTTGCACGAACTTGGGTCCTCGCCGGCAACCGGGTATTCAACCGGAACGGTATAGGGGTAAATCGAATCCGTTGTATTCAACATCAGGTAATTCTTGATCTTACGGGCATCGATCTGCCAGTAGGCGATCAGCTTACTATCGGGCGACCAGCGGAATCCATCACGGCATTCCAATTCTTCTTCATAAACCCAGTCAAAAGTACCGTTGATCAATTTCTTTTCGCCCTCAAAGGTGAGTTGTTTGATATTGCCGCTTGCCAGGTCTTCCACGAAAATATTATGTTCGCTTACATAGGCTGCTTTGCTGCCATCTGGCGAAAATTTAGCAAACATCAATGAAGATTCAGGTTTGCCGATGCCGAGCTGTTTCAGGGTTTTGGCATTGATATCGTAAACCCAGTAGTCGCCCCGGGTATTGTATCGCCATACCCTTTTGGTATTGGTAAATATCATCACCTTGCTATTGTCTTCCGAGAATTTGAAGCCACTGATCCCGAGCGTTGATTTGCCCGCAGGTGTTAACATTGCTTTGCTGATCACGGTAGTCCTTTTAGAAGAATCGCGTGTATCCAGTTCATCGATACCGCCGTTTCTGCCTGCCGAAAAATACTGGTAACCATCTTTGGCCCAGTTAAAAGCGCCGCGTTGGGCCAGCACTTTGTTGTGTACACCCACAGCAAGGGCAACAAACAGAAATGCGATAGCGGGGCGAAATAAGCTTGTTTTCATATTTTGGAGTTTAATAGTTCTATTATTTCAGGATGAATTTTGGCGTTAAATTAGTAATTTACCAGCCTGCAATTTAATCATCCGTCATGAAAAAGTTTCTTATCACGTTGTTCGGTATTGTCATCGTTACATCGGCTTCCCTGGCACAGAAGGTTGACCGCAGCAAATTCATCAGCGACAGCCTCGATAACTATATCAATAAAGCCATGACCAACTGGCGCATACCCGGTGTAGCGATCTGTATTGTGAAAGATGGGAAAGTGGTAAAGATGAAAGGTTATGGTATAAAAGAATTAGGTCTGAATAATAAAGTTGACGAAAATACGCTGTTCATGATCGGCAGCAATACCAAAGCATTTACCGCAACGGCACTGGCTATGCTTCAGGTGCAGGGCAAGCTTTCGCTGGATGATAAAGTGAATAAATACCTTCCCCAATGGAAACTTGATAACGCCTATGCCAGCCAGGAGGCCATGATCCGCGACTTGCTGTGCCACCGTATAGGTTTCAGAACCTTTCAGGGAGATTTTACTTTTTATAATACCGACCTTACCCGCGACCAGGTAATGGAAAAAATGAGCCATGTTAAGGCCGTTTATCCTTTCCGTACTACCTGGGGCTATACCAATTCGGCATTTTTAACAGCAGGGCAGATCATACCAGTAGTAACGGGTAAGCCATGG
This sequence comes from uncultured Mucilaginibacter sp., assembly GCA_903863845.1. Classification (GTDB taxonomy): domain Bacteria; phylum Bacteroidota; class Bacteroidia; order Sphingobacteriales; family Sphingobacteriaceae; genus Mucilaginibacter. The sequence continues at coordinate 6,862 of CAIPDP010000144.1, forward strand.
GAGGTATTTGTAAGAGAAAATATTTTTGCGCCGCTGGGCATGGGCAATACACTTGCACTTTCGTCTGATATTATCCGCTCGCTTAACCGCACCGCACCGCATACCCTGGTTAACGGACAGCTTAATGCCATACCGTATTGCAATATCGATGGACTGGCTCCGGCTGGTGCCATCAGTTCATCTGTCAACGACCTGAGCAAATGGGTACTGGCGCTGCTTGATGATGGTAAAGTTGGTCAAAGGCAGGTTATCCCTGCTGAAGCCATCCGGCTCACGCGCCAGCCACAGGACATCGTGGGCAACTCGGGCCACGTCGGCGGCGAAGTTGATTATTCGCTCTATGGCCTGGGATGGGAACTGGAGGATTATAACAATCACCGGATAGTAATGCATACTGGTGGTGTCAACGGTTACGTTTCATCAGTTACTTTGTTGCCTAAAGACAAACTAGGGATCATTATTCTGACGAATACCGACCAGAACGATTTGTTTGAAGCGCTTAAATGGGATATCATCGATGCCTATCTCCAAAAGCCATTTGAAGATGTTAACGGAAGATACCTTGCCTATTTCAAAAATCAGCTGCAGGCCGATGCCGCCAACGACAAAAAATTGCGCGATACGGTTGCATTGAACCTGCATACCACATTACCCACCTCAGAATATGTAGGCAAATATGTGAACGACCTTTACGGCAATATGACGGTTTCTCATGGTGCCAATAACGACCTGGAAATGCGGTTCGAACATCACCCAAAAATGTTTGCCAAATTGCAACCGCTGGGGGGCAATCGTTTTTATGTCACTTTCTCAGACCCTATACTTGGTAAAGCTATTTTCCCTTTTACAGTTGTCGATGGAAAAGTAACCGGCGTACGTGTTAAAGTAGCCGATTTTGTGGAGTACGATCCCTATGATTTTAAGAAGATACCTTGAGGGGTCATTGGGTCATTAGGTCATTGAGTCATTTGCAAATTGCCATTTGGCATTAGGTATTTGGGCACAATATATCAGCGGTTTCCGAATTCCAGATATCTATAGGGGCACACGAATCAGCGGTCCAGACAATTCACTCAAGGCTTCCGGCTAACCAGGGGCCTATTCATTACGAAATAGAAAAATAATCCACCGACAACGTAAAGCAGCGCGTCGATCCAATCGCCTGTATAGCGTTTTGATAGCAATGGTAAAAGCACTTCAAATACCAGGCTTACATACGCCACAATAAAAGTTACTTTCCATGGCGAGAGCACATAGTAATTGCTGCGTATTACTACTACCCGCATATAACATAGCGTGAGGTTTGCAATAACCGGTATGGCAAAAGCATCGTCGATAAAGCCGTTGATGAAGGGAACAGGATGTCCGAATTTGCGGGTTGTATAGATCACGATCCAGGTAATGCAACCGAGGATGAACCAGGGATTAAATAAGGTTTTCATTTAGCCGGCTATAAAGCCAATGATAACGATCACCCCTATGACCGCGCAATAAAAGGCTACTTCCGAATAAAATACGATCCAGCCCATTGCGTTGACCAATCCTTTAAGTTCACGAGTAACGGGACCGTCTTTCGCATTAGGCGGAAAGAAATCTGCCTTTCGTGGATTTTCAACTTTTTTAATTTTTTTTTCAGCTGCCTGCGAGAAACGCTGGGGATCCAATACACCGTTACAGTGCTGGCATGTTTCGTGCACTTTACCTGTCCACGTGGTCCACTGACCGCAATGCGGGCATTTTATTTCACTTGAATGGCTCATGTTAGGATGAATTGGCTGATATCAAATTTACGTTAAAAAATTTCGATAAAAGCAAGAGCCCGGCTGAAACTTTAGAGCAAAAAGGGTTAAAACGGACGGTTGATCAGCCAGCCAGCAGGCTAATTACAAATATGAGAATAGTAACAAAGGTGAAAATAACCAGCTGTACGTAGTACATGCTCCACCTCACCGTATTGAAGGAAAATTTGAAGAGACGCCTGAACGGACTGTCTCCGGGTTTGATCGAAAAGTAATCGTACTCCGCTTTTAACTGCTTATTGATCCTTTTTTCAACCTCGCGGGAAAAGCGGCGCGTTTCCAGGAACTCGCTGCAATTGATGCAACGATCGTCGATATTTCCCTGCCACATCGTCCACTTGCCGCAATGCGGGCATCTGATCTCGCTTACTTGTGCCATCTAACAAATGTACGTTTAACTAAATCATCTCCGAAAGGCGTGCAGCAGATTTGACAATTGGCAGAAAAAGAATCAGCCAGGTTTTCAAGCCCGGCTGATCTGAAATCTAATTAACCAATCCAACAAACAAAAGGTAGTAACATTTAACTGACAGTATAAAGCTATCGCTATAATTATCTTTTTTCAATATATAAATACTAACATATTAACATTCAGGAGGATGGGGAAGGATTTTAGAGGAATTCAAATAATGTGGTCTGGAATATTTTTATAAGTTCCTCATCGCCGAATTGATATTCGTCGGCAATATCCAATACCAGCATTTGCTGTTCCCCCAGATGAAATTGTTTTTTAGCGATATCCCGATGTCTCGACTCCATAAAAAAGATAAAATCAGCCCAATCGATCAGGTTTTGATTCACCTTAACCCGAGCCTTTTCACTGGTGCCGGCTGACCGTGCATGATGCAGCGGATGGTTCTTAAATAATAGCTCAGCCGTAGGGCTGCGCCATTGGTTCTTACTACAAATAAAGAGCAGGTTAGACAAACTGGATATTTTTAAATGGAAGGAAATGTAATTGAAAATTTAACAGAGCTACTTCAATTCTTCTTCCCCAAATAATCCAAAGTCAGGTTACACAGCGTTTTTACACCCAGCGGAAGTACGCTTTCATCCACATAAAAATCGGGTGAATGGTTAGACGCTACTGTTTTTGGGTCGGTGCCTTTGGGCATGGCACCAAGGAAAACATCCAGGCCTGGTACCTTCTCCTGAAAATAACTCATGTCTTCTGATCCGGTCATCGGCGGTCCAAGGATGGTATTTTCAACACCGGCTGTTTGTTGCAGGGTGGGCAGCATTTGCGCTGTCAATGCCGGATCGTTATAGGTAGCGGGGAAATGAACGCTGTAAGGTATATAAACTTCAGCACTTGCACCGTTGGCTTCGGCGATATTGTTTACGATCTCCCGAACCCTTTTCTTCAATAGTTCCTCATCGGCAACGGTCATCGCACGAAGTGTACCCAGCATTTCAACTTTTTCGGGGATGATATTATGACGATTGCCACCGTTGATGGCGGCGATGGTAACCACTGCCGGATTTTCTTTCAGGTTGACATTACGGCTGACGATAGTTTGCAGGCTGGTAATGATCTCGGCGGAAGTTACAATAGGATCGACGGAGAACCATGGTTCGGCACCGTGAGATGATTTGCCTTTGATAATGATCTTCATATCATTCACCGAAGCAAGGGCACCGCCCGGGCGGTAGTAAATGGTACCGGCAGGCATGTACGAGAAGATATGCTGCGCGAAGATCACATCAACTTTAGGGTTTTCCAATACACCCTCTTTAACCATTTCCTCGGCACCGCCCTTTTCGCCCATTGGGGTACCCTCTTCCGCAGGTTGAAAAATAAATTTGACCGAGCCATGCAATTGGCTTTTTATGGAAGTTAATATTTCGGCTACCGTAAGCAGCATAGCCATATGCGTATCGTGGCCACAGGCATGCATTACGCCTACTGTTTGGCCATTATACGTGGTGGTTGCGGTAGAGGCAAAGGGAACATGCGGGTGTTCGGTTACTGGCAAGGCATCCAATTCGGAGCGTAAAGCTACTACCGGGCCGGGGTAGGCGCCTTTTAGCAGGGCTACCACACCAGTAGTTGCCACACCGGTCTTTACCTCAAGTCCCAGAGATCGCAGGTAGCTGGCTACAATACCGGCTGTACGTACCTCACGGTTACCTAATTCGGGGTTTTGGTGAAAATCACGGCGCCAGGCTACCGTTTGAGAAAACAGGGAATCAGCTTTTTTAGCTACCAGGGCTTTGAGCGCGGTTGTTTGTGCAAATACTGAAGCCGAACAGGTACAAAATATGATTAGCCAAAATCTTTTCATAGCAAAGTAATTTTGACCTAATATAATGTTTTGGCAATTGGATTTAGCTATATCAAAACAAGTTGAATTTGAAATAGCTTAAACAACTCAATTACTAAATCCTAACAGATCGACTGTAAATATCAATACCGAGTTTTTGGGGATATTACCGTTAGCTGTATTGCCATAGCCTAATGCCGAGGGAACCATCAGGAGTATACGCCCGCCGGTATTGATGTGCAGTAGTCCGATCTGCCAGCCTTGTATCACATTATTAAGTGGAATGTTTAAGGATGTTTCGGTATCAAATACGGTGCCATTGAGGAGTTTTCCGACAGAATTTACGGTAATAACCGATGTGCTCTTCGGATAGTTTCCTGTCCCGGCGGTAACTACCTGATAATATAAGCCGGAAGGATCCTTAACCGCATTAGTAATGTTGTTACTTTTTATATAAGCCTGGATCGATGCATCATCGGTGGCAGCTTGTGCGGCGGCATCGAAACTATCTTTTTTACAAGAGTAGCTGGTGATCAGGAAAAAGCAGATCAGGGGTATCAGTTTTTTCATCTAATAAATATTTAACTGTATAACTCTTTTTAGGCTATAAAATTATAGTGCGGTTTTAATTTTCAATTCGTGCATTTGTTCGGGCGAGATGGTTGAAGGCGTATCGATCATCAGATCGCGACCCGAATTATTTTTGGGGAATGCCATCACATCGCGTATCGAATCAAGTCCGGCGAAGATGGAAACCAGTCTGTCGAAGCCAAAAGCAATACCGCCATGGGGAGGTGCTCCATATTCAAAAGCGTCCATCAAAAAGCCAAATTGTTTTTGGGCTTCTTCTTTGCTAAAGCCAAGGTGCCTGAACATCAATGCCTGCAATTCACGGTCGTGTATACGTATCGATCCACCGCCTATTTCAGTACCGTTGATCACAAGGTCATAAGCATTGGCGCGTACAGCTCCCGGTGCGGTGTCTAATAAAGCAATATCTTCAGGTTTCGGCGAAGTGAAGGGGTGGTGCATCGCGTGGTAGCGTCCGCTTTCCTCGTCCCATTCCAGCAATGGAAAATCGAGTACCCATAATGGAGCAAACTCGTCCTTTTTTCTAAGTCCGAGACGATTACCTATCTCCAGCCGCAACTCGTTCAATTGTTTGCGTACTTTTTCAGAATTACCCGCCAAAATCAGCATTAAATCGCCAGGTTCCGCCTCAAAAGCAGCAGCCCAATTGGTAAGCTCGTCTTCGCTATAAAATTTATCTACGGATGATTTTAATGTCCCATCCTGGTTATAACGGCAATAGATCAGTCCTGTTGCGCCGATCTGCGGGCGTTTGAGCCATTCAGTCAATTCATCAATTTGTTTGCGGGTGTACTCTGCACATCCTTTAGCGTTGATACCAACTACCAGTTCGGCATTATCAAAAATACTAAAGCCTTTACCCTGAACAATATCATTCAACTCAACAAACTGCATCCCAAAGCGGATATCCGGTTTGTCAGAACCGTATAAACGCATGGCATCGGCATAATCCATCCGCGGAAATTTTTCGAATTGCACACCCTTAACAGCTTTGAACAGGTGACGTGTCATCCCTTCAAAAATATGCAGGATATCTTCCTGAGTAATAAACGCCATCTCGCAGTCGATCTGGGTAAACTCAGGCTGGCGGTCGGCGCGCAGGTCCTCATCACGGAAACATTTAACGATCTGGAAGTAGCGATCGAAGCCACTCACCATCAGCAATTGTTTAAATGTTTGTGGTGATTGTGGCAAAGCGTAAAACTCGCCCGGGTTCATGCGGCTTGGAACCACGAAATCTCGCGCCCCTTCGGGAGTTGATTTGATCAATACCGGAGTCTCTACTTCTATAAAGCCCAGGCTATCCAAATATTTACGCACTTCCTGTGCCATTTTATGCCGAAGCACCAGGTTGTTACGTATCGGGTTACGGCGCAGATCAAGATAGCGGTATTTGGCACGCAGCTCTTCACCGCCGTCGGTCTCGTCCTCGATCAGGAAAGGAGGTACTTTTGCAGGATTCAATATTTCCAGTTCATCAACAGCGATCTCGATATCTCCGGTTAATAATTTTGGATTCTTGTTGGTCCGTTCAATTACCTGACCGCTAACTTTGATCACAAATTCGCGACCTAGTTCACGGGTCTTATCGCGCAACGCAGCGTCAGAATCTGGATTAAATACCAATTGAGTCAAACCATAACGATCGCGAACGTCGATAAACGTCATGCCGCCAAGGTCGCGGGATTTTTGTACCCATCCGCATAAAGTAACGTATTTACCTAAATGGCTGATATTTAATTCGCCGCAAGTGTGTGTCCGTAACATAGCATTGTTTTATAAAGGATTGCAAAAGTACGTTTTTGAGGTGAAAGGC
>CAIPDP010000145.1 GCA_903863845.1 uncultured Mucilaginibacter sp.
AAAGCCTTTATCCATTGTCCTTTGTCCTTTCTCCTTTTTCCTTGCTACTTTCTCCTTGCTCCTTTCACCTCAACTTAAAATCCACTATCATCCAGCGCAAAATCATTTTTGCGGGTTTGCCATTTTCCATTGGTGAAATCAGGGAATTGTTGTGGCATATTACCTTCTGCCAATGATTTTTCTGAAAGTGGAGTGATAACGCTCATGGTTACGGAATCGTAAACGTCGATAGGTGTAGGACCCTTCTTTTTCACGGCCTCTACGAATGCGTTGAATACGAACCAATCCATACCACCATGGCCTGCACCGGCAGCATCATTAGCATACTTTTTCCAAAGCGGGTGATCGTATTTTTCAAACCAGTCTTTGGCGGCATCCCATTCATCTTCATTTTTCGATTTATTTTCGATATAAACCGATTGGTTAACATCCATCCAAATGCCTTTGGTACCCTGCACTCTGAATCCTAAAGAATAGGGACGTGGTAAATGTGTATCATGGCTCAGCATAATTGTTTCGCCATTGGCGCAATTGATCATGGTGGTAATCACATCGCCATTTTTATAATTGATTTTAGCATTGGGATTACCTGGAGCAATCTCTTCGATATAAGTACTCAATCCTCTTGCTTTGCTTGCAAATGATACCAGGTTTGTAAATCTGTTACCCCGGGTAATATTAGCATAATGCATAACTGGGCCTGCGCCATGTGTAGGGTAAATATCACCATTACGGTCGATGTTAAATTGGGTGCGCCATTGGGCCTCGCTAAAAGCTTTAGGGCCATATTCCGGACCTTTGCCACCAAATGGTTTGCCATCGTTAAAAAGTACGTCACGTAAATTATGCTGATATCCACCTTCTAAGTGGATGATCTCGCCGAAAAGGCCAAGACGCACCATATTAAGCGCAGCCATTACATCGCGACGATAACATACATTTTCGAGGGTCATATAGGGCATACCTGTTTTTTCCGAAGTGTTGACCAGGTCCCAGTGATCTTCAACCGAAAGACCGGCGATCACTTCGCAGCCTACGTATTTGCCGGCTTTCATGGCGTCAATTGCCTGCGGGTGGTGGAATTGCCATGGACTGGCTATGATAACTGCATCAATATCCATTCGATCGAGTAAACCTTTATAGGCATCCAGGTTGCCGGTATATTCTTTTGGAAGTGGTTTGCCGGCTTTACGGAATTGCTGGCGACAGAATTCCAACGAGCTTTCCTGTGTATCGCAAATGGCTACGATCTCTACGTCATCTCGTAGAAGTCCCTCAGCAATATGGCTACGCCCCCGTAAACCAACGCCAATATAACCGAGCCGAACCTTGTTAGCTGCCCGCCCAAATACTATACCCGAAGGTAATAAAGTGATCCCGGCAGCTGCTACGGTGCCCTGTTTGACAAATGTTCTGCGATTCATAATTTAAAGGTTGTGATTTTTTTGGACTAATTTAGAAAAATATATTATTGTGTGCGCACACACTGGTATTTTTTATCTACTTTACTAAATCAAATTTATGTAATAACTTGCTGCATGAGCGAAAAAATACTGCAAATACCTTTTCTGCCTGAAGTTAAGTCAAAAACGCCAATTGCAGAAATAGATCAGTTGCTTGATCAGTTACCAAAAATGAAGCTAAATTTTGCACCCTGGCTACAATATGATGAAAAGCCGCTGGTACAATTTAGCATTGCTCATAATGGTTTTGCTGTATTGCTCAGGTATGATGTAAGTGAAACAGAAACGTTAGCCAGGTTTACACAGCCCAACGAACCTGTTTACCGGGATAGCGCAGTTGAATTTTTTATTGGCTTTGATCAAAATGGGTATTATAACCTTGAATTTAATAGTCTGGGTACTTGTTTGGGTGGATATGGCAATAACCGCGAACACCGTACAGATCAGCCTGCGGCGCTATTAAAAACAATACAGTCCTTTGCTAAAAAGCCGGTAGTTGCAGATGGCTTGTCGCGATGGTCATTGGCATTGCTTATTCCGGTAAGTATTTTTCGATTTGATCCAATCACCTCACTTTCGGGAAAAAAATGCCATGTCAATTTTTACAAATGCGGAGATGACCTCCAAAAACCGCAATACCTTGCCTGGAATAATATCGATTGGCCAACACCGAATTTTCATCTGCCACAATTTTTTGGTGATGCGGAGTTTATGTAGTTCAAGGCTTCCTGCGTCAGTTAGCTATAATTAGAATAATTAAACCACTATCTTTATTATATAAACCTAACACAATGAATGCTGTAATTCCTGAAAAAGAAGGTCGCCTGCTTTCGCTTGACGTCATGCGCGGTTTGATCATGATATTTTTGGCCGGCGAGGCTTGCCTGGTGTATGAATCGCTGAACAATTTGCACGTTGGCGGTTTTTTCGATACGGTAATGTTGCAGTTTGATCATCACCCATGGAACGGTTTGCGGTTGTGGGACCTGATACAGCCTGCTTTTATGACCATGGCAGGTACGGGTATGTATATCTCCTGGCACCATAAACAACAAAAAGGTATTACCTGGCGGCAGAATTTTAAGCATATCGCTTTTAGGGCGCTCAAATTGTTTATTCTTGGTACGGCAGTACAATGTTTTTATGCAGGTAAATTGGTTTGGGAGCTATGGAACGTGCTAACACAATTATCATTCACGACAATTGTGGCTTATCTGATCATTGACCGTTCGTATAAATTTCAAATAATAGCATCTGTTATATTACTCATACTTACAGAGGTATTATACCGAACAATCCTTATGCCGGGCTTTGATCAGCCTTTTGTTGAATATCACAATTTTGGCGCATGGCTTGATACGGTATTGCACGAACCAATAAACAAAGGAGGATGGGTAACCATCAATTGTTTGCCGACGGCTGCACATACCATTTGGGGTTGCCTGGCTGGCAAACTACTGGTGTCTGAAGTTGCGCCAATTCAAAAAGTTAAATATTTCATTATTGCGGGCATCGTCGCTTTAGCCATCGGATTTGGACTCGACTGGACACATATTACGCCAATCATCAAACGTATTGCTACGAGCGCTTTTACTTTCGCCTCTGAAGGCTGGGTGTTACTTTTACTCGCATTTTTGTACTGGTTGATCGATATCAAAAAAGTAAATCGTTATGCCTGGATCGCTGCGGTGGTTGGTATGAATTCGATCTTTATTTACTATTTTTTTAATACTGTTGGATACCAATGGTTCAATGGCGCGGTTGGTATTTTTGTAAAAGGATTTGCAGGGTTGATCGGTATCACACCCAATACATCCGATGTTTTAACCGCACTCACTACCTGGGTATTCGAATGGGGCCTTTGTTATTGGTTGGTAAAGAAGAACGTGTTTATTAAGTTGTGAAAAATTGGTTGATTGGGTTGATTTAGTTGATTTAGTTGAGTAGGTTGATTAGGTTGGATTATATTATATACCCCTACCATGATTTATTTTAAACAACTTAACCAACTAAGTCAACTAAATCAACCCAATCAACTCAATCTAACAATTTACCAAACAAGCGTTCTTTCACCCCTCCAAACCATTCATCCCTCAAAATACTTAATACGATAGAATCCCGTCGGGTGCCGTATTCCAGCCAAAGGTTACTGCGTAATATGCCATCTACGGTACAGCCTATGCTCTTCATCGCTGCAATACTGCGTTCGTTACGGGCATCGGCTCTGAATTCAACGCGGTACATGTCGAGTGTTTCGAACGCGAATTGCAATAACAGGAATTTACAATGTTTATTTAACCCAGTCCCCCTGAACTTGCTGCCATACCAGGTATATCCGAGTTGTAGTACCTGGTTCCCGGGCTGTATATCGTAGAAGCGGGTGCTACCGGCATATTCGCCGGTTTCTTTGTCATACACTATAAATGCATATTCATTTCCTTCTTTACGATTTTTCAACGCGCTTTCAACGTAAGCTCTCATACCTGCTTCACCTTTCGGACTTACAGCCGAATAATTCCAGGTATCAGACTCATTAACGGCATAAGGCAGGAAATATTTTAGATCTGATTCCAGCAGGGGGCGCAAAAGTACACGGTAATCTTCCAGAATGTATTCGGCGGAAGGGTCAAAATTTGAAGGCATTGGTTATTTAAGTTTTGATGCAAATTCTGTTAATGCGATATAGCTTTAAAATATTATTACGCTTGATTCGTCTGCTTTAGTATTGCTCTGAAATTATAAATTGTTTTATGCAATGGCATAAAAATGCATTGTTATTTTTGCTGAACTGACACCAAATTTTAACCGCCAATGACGGAAAAAGCCAATCAAAAACCTGCTAAAAAGCCCGGAATATTCAGCCTGTTAAGTCCGTATCGTGGCCTGATCATTTCGCTGGTTCTGTTTGCTCTGTTAAGCAACACGGTAGTCTTTGGTTACCCAAGATCATTTCACACGGTATTGACGATTATATCAAAGGTATTATTCAGCATAGGGGGCAAAAATTTGATTTCGACCTCATGCCGATCATCATCAAATTCTCGGCAGCGATCGTAGCTATTTTCGTTTTCTCCTACATACAGGCGCTGCTTCAAACTTATGCATCCGAAAAAGTGGCCAGGGACCTGCGCAGTAAGCTTTCAGAAAAGATATCCCGACAAAGCAATGCATTTATTGATGAAGTTAGTCCGGGGAAATTATTGACCAACTTAACGGCCGACGTTGACTCCATTAAACTATTTGTTTCCCAGGCCTTCGTATCTATCGTATCATCGGCTTTTATCATTGTTGGGGCCAGCGTGATGTTGCTCACGATCAACTGGAAGCTGGCACTTTGTGTTATCGCCATCATTCCGATCATAGGAATAACTTTTGCCCTTGTATTAAAAAAGGTCAGGGCTCTTTTCAAACAAAGCAGAGCAGTGATCGACTGGCTTAATAAAGTGATCAACGAAAGTATTTTAGGTTCGGCTTTGATACGGGTCATCAATTCACAGCAATTGGAGTTCGATAAGTTTTTGAAGGCCAACACCAAAGCCAAAGATTATGGTTTACAGATTTTGCGCCTTTTTGCTGGTTTAATCCCGGTGATCACTTTCACAGCGAACGTTGCAACGCTAACCATTTTGGCGCTTGGCGGTCATTTCGTTATTGAACGCACCATGTCGCTGGGCGATTTTGCAGCATTCAACAGTTATTTGATGCAGCTTATTTTTCCAATCCTGGTGATAGGATTTATGAGTAATATCATCGCACAAGCAACAGCTTCCTACGAGCGCATAAATGCGATCATCGATGCGCCAGATCCTATTGAGGTAGGCACTGTGACAAGCGAGTTGAAAGGTGATATCGACCTTGAAGATGTTAGTGTATACTTCGGACAAAAGCCTGCATTAAAAGACATCAATTTATCGATCAAGGCTGGATCAAAGATCGCAGTTATCGGGCCTACTGCCGCTGGTAAAACGCAATTGCTCTATTTATTAACCGGATTGATAAAGCCCGATACAGGAAAGGTGAAGTTTGATGGCAGGTCGATCGATGAATATAATAGTGAATCTTTTCATAGCCAGGTAGGCTTTGTTTTCCAGGATAGCATCATTTTTAATATGAGTGTGCGGGAAAATATCGCTTTTAGTGATACCGTAACTGACGATTCCCTCGAAAAGGCTATGCGCACAGCTGAATTATATGATTTTGTGAATTCACTACCGGAAAAATTGAGCACTGTAGTTTCCGAGCGCGGATCGAGTTTATCGGGTGGACAGAAGCAAAGAATTATGCTTGCAAGGGCACTAGCCGTTGATCCAAAGATATTATTGCTGGATGATTTTACGGCCCGGGTAGATGGCAATACGGAAAAGAAAATTCTGGAAAACGTGCAAAATAATTACCCCGGTGTAACGCTGATCTCAGTAACCCAAAAAATTGCGGCTGTTGAACATTATGACCAGATCATTTTGTTGATGGAAGGCGAGATCATAGCAACGGGCAAACACGACGATCTGATAAAAATCAGCATGGAATACGTGCAGATCTATAACTCACAGCAAAGTACTAGCAACTATGAATTACGATCTAAATAGACTTTCGGCACAGCAGGAAAAACGGTCGACATTCGGTGCGCTAAAAAAGCTGCTGGAATTGATCAAACATGAACAAAGGAATCTTTGGCTTGCCTTTTCAGCCATTTTGGTTAATTCGTCCGTTAATTTATTCGGGCCATTATTGATCGGCCACGCAATTGATAAATATGTAATTCCGGGTAATTATCATGGTGTTTTGCTGTATTCTGGTATTTTATTGGCTATGTACGTATGCGGCCTGTTTGCCAGCTACCTGCAAACCATCCTGATGGGCGGGGTAGGGCAAAGGATGCTGTTTACTCTGCGCAATGCCATTTTCAATAAATTACAATCACTGCCGGTTGCTTTTTTTAACCAAAATAAAGCCGGCGACCTGATATCGAGGGTAAATAACGATACCGACAAGATCAATACCTTTTTCAGCCAGTCGTTAATGCAATTTGTAGGTAGCCTGGCTACGATGACTGGCGCAAGTATTTTTTTGCTGGCCATCAATTACAAACTGGGATTGGCAACGCTGGCACCTGCCCTGATAGCCTGGTTATTTACCAAAGTATTGTCGCCATGGGTAAAGCAAAATAATGCGGCCAATTTAAAAAGTGTAGGGGGGATGAGTGGCGAGATACAGGAAAGCCTTAATAATTTTAAGGTGATTATCGCATTTAACCGTCGCGATTATTTCCGGAAGAAGTTTGAGGAGTCTAATGTCGATAACTATAAAACTGCCATCAAATCAGGTATCGCCAATAATATTTATCTCCCGGTTTATAGCTTAATGGCTGGTTTCGCACAGTTGATCGTATTGGTCTATGGAATTTACCTGGTATCGGTTAGCCCGCATCCATTTGGGGCCACCACTGCCGAAGATTTTACCATTGGGTCGCTGATCGTTTATTTAACCTATGCCAATAGCTTTTATAATCCGATGAGGCAGTTGGCTTCACTTTGGGCCAACTTCCAAACGGCAATGGCCGGATGGGATCGTATAGCTAACATACTCTCACTGGAAACCGATCTGATTAAGGTTGAACAAAACAAGGATATCGTTTCAGAGGCTTTAATGGAGTTCAGAAATGTGCATTTTTCCTATCCAGGTGGCGAGGAAATATTACATCGTATCAACTTTAAAATGGAACGTGGGAAAACCTACGCACTGGTGGGCCCGACAGGAGGAGGCAAAACCACAACAGCCTCATTGATTGCACGTTTATATGATCCAACTGAAGGATTAGTTTTATTGGATGGTATTGATATCAGGGCTTATGATGCAACAGAAAGAAGTAAAAAGATCGGCTTTATTTTGCAGGAACCTTTCCTGTTTACAGGTACTGTCCGGGAGAATATCCTTTATGGCAATGATGATTTTGTGCATCATACCAATGAAAAACTGGAAGAGATCTTACAAGAAACCAAACTTGACGGTTTGCTTGCCGTGTTTGAAAACGGACTGGATACTAAAGTTCTTTCAGCCAGCGACAGCATCAGTTTGGGACAAAAGCAATTGATCGCATTTATGCGCGCGGCGTTGCGTAACCCGGAGATCCTGATCCTTGATGAAGCGACAGCCAATATCGATACCGTAACCGAACAGCTCCTAACGGAAATACTGGATCAATTACCTGCTTCTACAACACGCGTTATCATTGCACATCGGCTGAATACGATACAAAACGCTGATGAGATCTACTTTATCAATTCACCTGAAGTTGTACCCGCCGGTTCATTGGATAATGCGATCAATATGTTGTTGCAGGGGAAGAGGGTTAGTTAGTGGTTGGTTAATTGGTGATTGGTTAATTTGGGTTTAGTTGTTTAGCCAATTCACGGGAAACTTACGAAGTTTTTAAAACTTCGTAAGTTTTTCAGAATATTAACAAATTACAAATCCCTCCGCACAACTTCGCCCGAAACCTTATGCTTCAATATTAATTTCTTTTCGCCATTAGGCAATATCTCTTCTTTAATGAGGTAATAATCTTCATCATAGGATGCAAATTCATGATCCTCGGTTACATCGGTGCGTCCGCGCCAATCGTCTATTTGAATAGGTTCCCATTGGCGTGATTTGGCGGAGCGATAAGCGGCATCGATGATACAGTTGACCAAATAACCATCATAGAAATTCTCATTAGGTTCGCGCTTTTCTTCTATTGCATCGAACATATCAGTAAACATGTGATTATAACCTAATTCGTTCACCTCGTCGCCAACGGGGAACAGCCATCCGCTGGATGATTCGGCTTTTTCGGCAACATAATTATTGCCTTTACCCGTGCTGAACATATCAAAACCTGTACGCAGAAAGTTATTGAGCCAGATGGTTCCTTCACTACCCATTACTTCATCCCTCAGGTCCATACCACCACGGAAACACCAGCTTACTTCGAACTGACCTATGACACCGTTGGCATATTTAACCAGGCCAATAGCATGATCTTCTGCAGCGATGGGGTGCACCTGGGTGGCTGCCCAGCACATCACTTCTACGGGCTTAATATCTTTACCAATAAAGTTCCTTGATATTTCAATACAATGACAACCCAGATCGACAATAGCGCCACCACCCGAAAGTTCGAGGTTCCAGAACCAATCGCTGTGCGGGCCTGGGTGTGTTTCACGTGATTTGGCCCAGAGTACCCGTCCAATACTGCCCGATTTTACGCTCGCTAATGATTTAAGGAATTTAGGGGTGTAGCAAAGATCTTCCAAATAACCGCCCATAATCCCGGCATTTTCAACCAGCTCGAGCATCTTTTTTGCTTCTTCACCGGTACGGCCCAATGGTTTTGTACACAAAACATGTTTGCCGGCTTTAGCACAAGCTTCAACTGCCGATAAATGTAGTTCGTTTGAAAGTGCGATAACAACAACATCCACATCAGGGTGGCTAACCACTTCGTTCATGCTATCGCTATAATGCGGCAGACCGTAGTCGTTTGCAAATTTTGCTGCACGTTCGGCGCTGCGGGAGTACACACTTATCAATTTATCTTTCCGGCGTTGTGCGGCAAGTGAATCGGCATAAAAGCGGGCTATAAAACCCGAACCAAGGACGGCGATGTTCATTTTAGTTGTTGGTTGTATTAGTTGTAGTGGTTGTATTAGTTGTATTAGTTGTATTAGTTGTATTAGTTGTCCCTATAGCTATCGGGATGGTTGTTTTGGTTGGTTCGATAGCTATCGGGATGGTTGTAAGGGTTGGATATTTATTTACTGGTTAACTAATCACCAGTTAACTAATCTCAATAACCTAAATTTCAACCTGTTTTTCCCATCCTGTTTCCTTTAGTGCAGGATCGTTCTCTTTTTTAAGGAAATCATTATTGGATAACGAACCGGCTTCCCAGGTTAGTATTGCTTCATCAGGTACTATAGCTACCGGCGTATGCCAGGAGGTTGAAGTTTCGTTATAGGCCAGATTCGATTGCAATGAATAACAGGAAATAATCGACCAGCGGGGATGATCAGATAAATTTGCCTCCGACCGGTGCAACAAGTTACTATGGAAAAA
Organism: uncultured Mucilaginibacter sp.; assembly: GCA_903863845.1. Lineage (GTDB taxonomy): Bacteria > Bacteroidota > Bacteroidia > Sphingobacteriales > Sphingobacteriaceae > Mucilaginibacter. The sequence goes on from CAIPDP010000145.1 coordinate 9,561, forward strand.
CAATGCGTCACCGGGTTCCAGTTCACAATAAACCAGTTCCATGGTTTTAAGTGCATTGTTCACCATGGTGATATCTGCACCCACTTGTTCGCCCGAAAAACCGTGGTTAACTCTGCCAAGCTTATGTGATCCTTTGATAACCTGTAAACAACCGTTTTCTTTGTTGGCAGGCGTAAGGGCTACCATCACACTGATCAACTGGTCGGGAAACATGAATTGGTTCTTATACCAATAGCCGTAGTCCTGGTGCCATTCCCAGGCACCGCCAACTTTTGGCTCCTTTTGCATCAGTTTTGAATGAAAATGGCAAACAGGTGTTTCATGCCCCAGCAGATCAGCCACACCATCAATAACCTTATGACTCCTGGTAAGGTAGCCGAATACATCATTGCCCGGGGTAAACCAGAGTGAAAGGCGTGTTTTTTTTCCCGAAAGATCGTTCAGATCCAAGGCATTTTTTCGCATCGCATCATCTTCCAGTGCAATTTTGTACAACTTGTCGATCTCGGCTTTTGAGCAGAAATTTTTGATCAAAACATAACCATTGCGTTCATATAAAGATTTTTGTTCGGCTGTCATGGCTTAATTGGTTTAATGGTAAATCTAAAACATAAAGCTTTATTTGTAAAACCTTTCTGAAAATTGTTTAAAATTGCCCGCGATATATATTGACTGTATCACAATTATTACCGTAATTGCTTTAACCTGAACATACCCCTTTAATATATGCAAAGATATACCGGCCAGAAGCGCATTCTGGTAGCCGTTGACTGTATCATATTTGGTTTTGACGGCTGGAATTTAAAATTATTGCTGGTACAAAGAGCCATCGAACCCGAAAAAGATAAATTTAGCCTGATGGGCGGTTTTATTCAACCTTCCGAATCACCGGATGATGCAGCAAATCGTGTTCTTGAATACCGAACTGGTTTGAAAAATGTTTATATGGACCAATTTCACGTATTCGGCAAGCCCGAACGTGATCCTGTTGAGCGTACATTATCCATTGCCTATTATGCGCTGATCGATATTCATCAATATGAAAAACAGATCAATGATGAGTTTCACGCCGAATGGTTTTTATTGAATGACCTTCCGGAATTGATTTTCGATCATGCTGAAATGGTAAAACTGGCAAAAAAGCAATTGATGTATAAAGCTGCTTTGCATCCTATTTTATTTCAATTGCTTCCTGAAAAGTTTACTATCCCCCAGTTGCAATCACTTTATGAAGGTGTTTTCCAAACCCAGTTTGACGATCGGAATTTTAGCAGAAAATTACTATCAACAGGGCTATTGGTAAAACAGCCCGAAAAAGACAAACAGTCGTCAAAAAAGGGAGCGTTTTACTATAAGCTGGATCAATCGCAGTATAAGGAAAATTTCGAATCGTTCCTTAACCTGGTTCCTAATCCCGACAAGTTTTTTTAAAAAGATCAAACAAGGTTTTTGGGTAGGGTGATCGTAAAAGATGTGCCTTTTCCTGGTTCTGAGTTTACGGTAATAGTACCACGGTGATCTTCTATTATCCCAAATACGATCGATAAACCCAGACCCGTACCTTCCCCTACAGATTTTGTGGTATAAAAAGGTTCGAAAATACGCTGCTTAACTTCAGTACTCATACCGATTCCGGTATCATCAATTTTTACCGATATGTATTCGGGGAATTCGGTTGTTGTGATCGTGATGTAATTGTGCTCGTTTACTTTCTTAGATTTTATTGCCTGGATACTGTTGTTGATCAGGTTCATCAATACCTGGTTTATCTTACCAGGATAGCAGTTTAGTAATGGTAATTTATTAAGTACGGTCTTAATTTCAATATTATAAGGAATCGTACTGCGCAAAAGGATCAGGGTATTTAAAACAGCGGTATTCAGGTCGGCTGGTTTCAACACCAATTCGTCAGTACGACTAAATGTTCGTAAACTTTGAACGATCTCGGTAGTTCTGCTTGCGCCTTCTTCAATACCATCCAATAATGACAATATTTCCTGTTTTAAAAAAACAAGGTCAATTTGTTCACGGTATTGCTCAGCCGCAATCAGCATCTCATCTTTGTTGGGCGACAATCCTGCCGCATTATACCGATCGATCAGGTTAAAAAGTTCCAGAAAATCAAGCCTCAGCGGTTTTACATTTGAGCCTACGAAGTTGATAGGATTATTGATCTCGTGAGCTATACCTGCCGTAAGTTGTCCAAGTGAGGCCATTTTTTCGGTCTCAACAAGTTTCATCTGGGTCGATTTAAGGTCTTCAATGGTTTTGGAAAGATCAGCATTCGCTTCTATCAATTGCTGGGTACGGGCATTTACTTCAGTTTCTAAAAGTATATTTTGTTCTGTTATGAGTCGTTCATTCTCCCGTGCGATGGTTAGAGATAGCGTTTGAATTTCGGCAGTTTGACGGCGATAAAAATTGATTTTTTCGGCGAGTGAAATTGAAAATAACACCAATTGCAATACCGAACTATAAATGATGATGTTTTGGGTAAAATCGGTATGTATAAATAAACCGCGATTTCTGGCGATAGAAATCAGCATGGTAATGAAAAATAATCCCCAACCAATCATAAAATATTTGGCTGGTTTAAAACCTTTAACGTACAGAACACTACCTAATGCGAGCAAAGTAAAAGCCATAATGCCAGCCGAAAGCGTGATCAGATTATAAGCGAAAGTTATCCTGCCAAACAAAACAGCTAATAACGCAAATGTATATATCGCAAAAAGCAGGTAGTAGTATTTTATATTGCGCTTCAGGTTGCTTTTAAGCTGTAAAAACTCAGCCGCAAAAAGCAGTACCGAGTAACCGAAAAAGACCCGGGAAATAGGAATTAGGTAATTGTTTAACAAGTTTTTTTCGCTAACGAAAAAGCTAACACCATAACCCCTAACTAATATCTGAGTGATACCCAATAATAAGATATAAGCCACATAATACAGATAGCTTCGATCGGAAACTGTTAAATAAAGCACCAGATTATATATGGCCATGATCAGCACGATACCCATAAAACCACCTACAAGTATATTTTCAAAGTCGGCGTTTTTAAAAAAAGTATTGGCACTGTTTACCTCAACCGGTATAACTTCTGAAGCACTGCTTTTGATCCGAAGATAAAAGGTACGGGAGGAGTCGGGGAAGATGATCGAGTTTATAAAAGTGTTATTTTGTTTGATCAGTTTAGTATCGCGGTAAGGTACAGACGATGAAAGGTGAATGATGTGGCCATTAGGGCCATCTGCAAAATACAGGTCAAAATTATCGATCACAGTTGCGCCGATCGTTATTGGGACAAAAGCCCGGGTGGTTTTATTTCGAAGTACAAATTTTAACCAGGTAACTGGCTTAGAATAGTTTAATAAAGGCAACAGGGATTTGACGGGGTGGAAACTTTTATTATTTATAACATCATGAATAGTGTACCCCGGATTATTTTCTTCCAATTCTAAAAAATACTTGTTTGTAAGTAGTTTTGTTTCATTCTCGTGAATTGTAAGTGTGTCAGTTTGAAAAGCAAAAAGTGAACTATTTTGAAACAGCAAGCATATTATCAACAATATTTTTTTCATTTTTACGATTTGCTTAGTACCGGGCGCTGTTATTTGTCTATAAAGTTGCTTAGAAAAATAAACTTTCGCGAATTTTTAGAGTTTAAATAATTCCTGCCTTTAACCCAAATAAACGATTAAAACTTAAATTATGACGTCGGGTGTACTTTATATCGATGACGAGATAAACAACCTTAACAGTTTTAAGGCTGCATTCCGACGCGATTTTAATATTTACGTTGCCCAGTCTGCTAAAGAAGGCCGCCTGATACTTGAAGAGCAGGAGATAGGGGTCATCATTACCGATCAGCGGATGCCGGTAATGACCGGTATCGAATTTTTGGAATCTATTCTGAATGTTTATCCTGATACTATCCGGATCTTGCTTACAGGCTTTTCGGATATGAACGCCGTAATGGACGCCATCAACAGGGGGCAGGTTTACAAGTATCTGGTAAAACCATGGCAAAATGACGAATTGAGGTTATACATTCAAAATGCATTGGAGATCTATCATTTGCGTTTAGAAAACAAAGATCTGGCGAAACAATTAAAACAAGCCAATCTTGAATTGGAACGCCTGAATAAAATAAAAACTTAGGGTATCTTCTGAAAGGCGGCAATATACAGGCGTTTTAAAAATTTAAATATGATCGGGGTTAATCGGATTTTAGATAAAAGGGACACAATTTGAGTTTTAAAATTAGTATCTTCAACGCCATTTGCACTAAAACTGAGAAGCATTGGAAAATAGCTAAAACACCATAATGAGGCGATATATATTTGTTTTATTTTCTGTATTTGCTTTCCATTTCTGTATTGCACAGCAAAAACCGCAATACACTCAGTATGTATTTAATAATTTGCTTATCAACCCGGCTGTTACCGGCATCGAAAATTATGTTGATGTAAAAACAGGCTATCGTAGCCAATGGACAGGCCTGGAAGGAGCGCCGGTAACCAGTTACCTCACTGCAAGTGTTCCATTTGGCTCCGATTTTGTTAGCGGTGACGCTGCAGCTTTATCTGGTGGTAATGATGCTAACCCTTATAGCCGATTGTTTTCGCAAACTTACGCAGCCTCCCCTCCGCATCATGGTTTGGGATTTATGGTTATATCAGACCAGGCAGGCCCGATCGGCACAACAAATGTCGACATGACCTATGCTTATCATCTGGGTATCAGCAGCGATTTTAACTTGTCATTGGGGGTTGAGGCGGGTGCTAATCATATCAGCCTGAATACCTCCATGTTGACGCTCGAGAACCCGCTTGATCCGGCGATAGCTAACGGTAATAATAGCCGATGGAAACCCGATCTGGGCATAGGTATCTGGGGTTATTCAGGGAATTATTATTTCGGTGTTTCGGCTTTGCAGCTTTTGTCTCAGAATCAGTTTTTCAGTACCAACAATAGCACGACGCAGGCTAAAACTGTACCTCAATTCTTCATTACCACTGGTGTCAAAATATTTTTGAATGATGATGTTACCCTATTGCCATCGGCTTTAGTTAAGTTCATCAGTCCATTGCCGGTAACTTATGATATCAATGCTAAAGTCGCATTCAGAGATCGATTTTGGGTAGGTGCTGCTTACCGCAATGGTGACGCAATAGCTGGTATGGTTGGACTTAATATCAGCTCGCTGATCAATATCGGCTATTCTTATGATTATACCACTTCTGCCTTAAGAACCGTAAGTAACGGCACACACGAGATCGTGATCAACCTTATGCTAAATAACCGCGATCACCAGGTTGCTCCACCGCATGGATTTTAGTTTTGCAGCCATTTATTGCAATATGCACTCAAATTACATCAAATATTTTAGCAACATTCATTTTTCCTAAAGGCTGCTATTCTGCTTAGTAAATATTACTTCGTCTTGTTAATGTGGTTAACTTAAAATAATTCTAATACCCTAAAGAGCAAATAGTTTCATGGCCTTTGTGTGGACAAATTTTCAACCGCTGCAATAGCTGGCTTTTAATCTAATAAATGCCAGATCTGACCACTTTCTTTTGCAACCTTTGATTGTTTAGTGCTTTGGTTTTTCGAACAATTTTATTGCGTTTGTTCGGCTTTATCGGACTGCAATTGCTATCCGGATCTCTTCCACCGCAAGGAAAATCGGATTTTGGAACCTGAGCCAATGACCCGATTGGCTCCATTAGGGCCAATCCGAGGAATACGATACAAAATATTTTTTTCATGTAACGAAATTATATTCAAGGTTGGGTTTAAATAACTACATAACTTAGGGGTATTGGTATCGTGTCAGGTGTGGGGGCTCTATCAGCATATGTATCCTTTTGTCTGCATTTTTCATTGGAAAGAGCGAAAGGCAGTTTTTAAGGCAATTACAGGTCTTAAACAATCTGGCTTTATAGGATAATTCTATTTGTCATCTAAATACCCGAACCACCATAATGGGTAGCATTTTCAAGCTTTTTCAAATTCGTTTAATAGGTGGATTTGCAATTCAGACCACCCAGAGTGTATCTGGC
>CAIPDP010000146.1 GCA_903863845.1 uncultured Mucilaginibacter sp.
CAGGTCGAGGCGGTCATAAAATCGTTTTGTATAAAAAGCATCTGCGTAAGTAAGCCCTTTGCCGGGTTGCCCGTCATAAAACTCGTTATGTATAGCAAAATGACCATATCCTGCATAAATATCAGACATAAACCCCGAAGATGTTTGCCAGCCATCCAATCCTCTTTCACGATCTAATGTAACAAGCGCACCTGCACCAATGGTCAATGAATCCAATAGTTTTTGTCTATGGCTAAGGTCAATGCCTGCTAATAACTGTGCTCCTCCGTTCTCTACAATATGATCATTGGGCAGTAATATCGCAGCACCGGCATCATGCAGCAAAACGGCATAATGGGTAATGTATAAAGGTGCTTTAAGTGAGGGTATCCATTTACCATAGGAGCCAAATAAAAACTCCTCACGCTGTGTATTTGTTTGCCTGCTCATCCAATCGATCCAGCCGGTTTCCATAAAATGGGGCGTATGGTATTGCGCCAGTAAGCCTTCCACATTAGGGCGATAGTACATCATAGTATCATTCAATAAGGCGCGGGGATATTGTGACAAATTACCATTCCGCGGAAACTCGCCTCCAAAAAAGTTCCAGCTCTTCCCGGTAAAATTATAGTAGGCTACCGGATTTGCCGTAAGAAAATACGGTTGAGCGCCAAACTCGTGGATCGCATTAGTTCCGACCACAAACCGGTTCATCGAATCAATATTTAAGCCAAAATCTATTGCGGTGCGTGTACCCGAATAGGTTCGCGAACGTGCAACAAAGTCTTTGTACTCGCGGTTATCCAGAAAGCCCAGACCCGAAAAATCAACATCTAATGTGGTTTGTGCAAGTAATTTTGTAGCGAAAATAAAAAAGAATAATAAAATCAGGTAGAGTTTTTTGATCATAAGTTTAATTTATTCAACGTTCAATTTGATGATCCTGCTGTTTTTACTGCCCGGAAATGGATCTGTCCGAAGGGAAAAAAGCAAGTTATATTTCCCTTTCATTAACGGAGCGGTAAAGTTAAAAGTATAATGTTTGCTTTCACCAGGATTTAGGTCCAGAAGGTGAAAATCCGAACCCGATGCTTGTACATTTTGTTCGTCAACTCCTTTAAAAGTGCAAGCCTCCAGTACCACCTGATGCTGGTAACCCTTATTACTGAAATCGATCGGGTAGCTATAGGGATCGGTCAGGGTAAGGTCAAAGGACAATCTTTCACCAGCCCGGGCTTTAAATTGGTATTGTGCGAGCTCAATTTTAACCTGCTGATAAGTACGTACATCATTAACCCAGCCTGCATACCATGTGCCCGCAGGCGTATTCAGCGTGTCGGTGGTGATACCATTAACCGCATTACGCAGTACGAAATAAGCTTTCTTACGCTGAAATCCCTCCTCGATGGGCCAGATATCAAACTGCGTCAGCCGGTAGTTGCGATTATCGTAGGCAAAACCTTTGGTGCTATTGGTATAAAAATCATATTTCGATGGGTTCTGAAAGCCCTCGTTAAAAATCACATAGTTATCGCCTGCTTTTTGGCGGATGATGCGCGTCCATTCGCGATAGCCAAACTGGCTTTTGATCTGCCCAACTTTACGTATCAAAGGTGATGCCGTAATGATCAATATCCGGATAAGGACCACAAACAAAGTATTGATGATGGCTAACCGTGTTACCCAGGGTTGCCAGTTGCCACCCTGTTTGAAGGCGATGAGCGCTAAAAGCATCAGTGGTGCAAAGCCGATCAATGTCCACTGGGGTTGTACTTCGCCCCGGAGGCTGCTGACCAGGAAGAACAGGAACGTGCCCCCCACGTTCACCAGCAAACAGCGAATGAATTTGTCAACCACTTTTACCTGTGTTACCTTGTAAAACCAAAGCCAGCCTATCAATGGACCAGCCATCAATAGCTGACCCGGAAAATAGGTCGAAGTTTGATCAAAATTATAATGGTCTGTTGTCTGCTCGAAAAGGTGATAATTGACCGAGGGGTACCCGTGATTTGCCTGCCAAAAAATATGGGGCAGATAGAGTGCTACGGAAGCCAGCAAGATCAGCCAGAATGTTTTTCTTTTGAATAAGGTCGGATCCGAAAGCACGGTAAAGCCAACTAGCAGGATGCCATGGTATTTGCTGTAAAGTAAACCGGCGATGATCAGCGCCAGTAATAGCGCCCACTTGATCTGATCGTGTTCAGAATATTTTTGATAGATAAAATAAAACAGGGCAGTAAAGAGAAATAAGGGCGCATCCGGCGTCACCATAAACCCGTACAGGTTAAAAATAAACACACCCGAAGCCACCAGGACGAACCATTTGGCCTCAGCTCCATATTTCTTGACGACCAGCCATAACAGGTACAACGATACGGTGCTTGATAATACTGTCACCAAACGCACACCAAACTCCGAATGCAAGATATTATCTCCCGCACGGATAAAAAGAGCAACCATCGGCGGGTGATCAAAATAACCCCAGTCAAGGTAGCGGGAATAAAGCCAGTAATAGGCCTCATCGGCGTGGATCTCGGCAGTAATGGCCTGCACGATATTTAACAGCGTCCAGCCTGCCAGGAAATACCATATCAATCGATCGGTATTCTTTTTATTTGGGGGGACTGCCGGCATGGCTACAAATGTAGGGATTAGTCCGAAAGTCCGCATAAGTCAGCGTAAGTCCGGAAGATTAATTTGGGATGAAGCGCTCTGTGCATCGTTTTCTGCATTAAGTGTTCACTGTCTCGTCCTGAAATAGATTTACACATCAAGTAAATCGAAAATGGACAAAAAGGTAGCGTTACTGATCAAACAGGATCACACAAATGAAGGTTTGGGTTATCGTATCTTAGCAGAGAA
>CAIPDP010000147.1 GCA_903863845.1 uncultured Mucilaginibacter sp.
ACATAAACATTACCGCTGCCATCTACGGCAACGCCCATGGGCGAGTTAAAACTTGCCGAATCCCTACCATCGGCAGCACCCGCCGATCCGGTACCGGCAAAATTACTTACGGTACCATTTACAGCTATTTTTCTGATCAAATTGTTCCCGGCATCCGCTACATAAACGTTGCCTGAGCCATCAACTGCTACTCCAAATGGCTTATTGAAACTGGCCAGGGTAGCTGAACCATTAAGCGCTCCGGTAACGTCAGGTGTCCCCGCTAACGTATTGACCACCGCAGCCTGACTTATCGTACGAATTACCGAATTTGCCTGATCGGCAACATAAAGGTTACCGGATAGATCCAGCGCCAAACCGAAAGGATGATTGAAGCGCGCGGCAGTCCCCACGCCATTGGCATACCCCGGCGAATCGGAACCGGCAACTATCGTCGAATCTTTATAATGATTGGGTGATATCAGTTCCTTTTTGAAACAACCGCACAGGCTGATCGCAAATACGCTCAGTATTCCAAAACCATACACTAACGATACAAATCTTCTCATCACCATGTTACCAACTTTAACGCTATCAAAGGTAAAAGGTTAGGGCGAAAGGGCAATGGGGGCTTTAGGCATTGGGCATTGGGGTATTTGTCATTGGGCATTGGTCATTTGTCATTGGGTCATCGAGGCATTGAGGCATTGAGTCATTGGGTCACTGCATCAGGAATATAGACTTTGGGCTATAGACTATGGACTATCGACTATGGACTATGGACTATCGCCTATGGACTATCGATTAAAATCTGTGAAATCAGTTAAATCACCCTAAATCTGTGATCAAACAGAGCTTTCTCCTTTAGCCTCAAAACGATATCTTAGCGCTAATGATCAACCAGGCAGCAAGCTTTAAAGCAACAGGCAATAAGAACCTGTTAAAAGCAGCTTTTCTAAAAATCTTTCGCCGCTATTCAATCGTCACTTATATCGCGCCGATCGCCTTGCTCCTCGCGCTTGCAGCATGTCATTCATCCGCGCCATTATCTCATAAAACCATATTTAACATCAATCTTGACGAGGGCCTCACCTCACTCGATCCTGCTTTTTGCAGGAATCAGAATACGATTTGGATGGACAACCAATTGTATAACGGACTGGTTCAAATAGATGACAGCATGCATGTGCAGCCCAGTATCGCCAAAAACTGGGATCTTTCGCCAGATGGGAAAGTGTATACCTTTCACCTTAGGCCCGACGTTTATTTTCACGACGACCCGCTTTTTAGCAAGGGCATTGGTCGCAAAGCCGTTGCCGCCGATTTTGTTTACAGTTTCCGCCGACTCATCGACCCTAAAGTAGCATCTTCAGGTTCCTGGATATTTAGTGATAAAGTGAAGGGAAAAGAATCATTTAGCGCATCTGACGACAGCACGTTCCGTATCGAACTAAAAGAACCATTTCCACCCTTGCTGAGTATGCTCACCTCACAGATCGCATCGGTAGTACCACATGAAGTGGCTGATCATTATGGCAAAGATTTTCGTAATCACCCTGTTGGTACCGGGCCTTTCAAATTCAAATACTGGAAAGAAGGCGAAGTGCTGGTATTCCTTAAAAATGAAAAATACTGGGAAAAAGATAAAACCGGCCAGCCATTACCCCACCTGGATGCCATTCGCAGCACTTTTATTGGGGATAAACAAACCGCTTTTATGGAATTTGTCACCGGCAAGATCGATTTCCTGAATGATATTGATGGTAGTTACCGCGATGATATTCTCACCAAATCCGGCCAGTTGACAAGTAAATATAAAGACCGCCTGATACTCAACTCTGCGCCCTATTTAAATACCATGTACCTGGGCATTTTGGTTGATACCACCTTGCCGATTGTCAAATACTCGCCCCTGAAACAGCTGAAAATACGGCAGGCTATCAACTATGCGATCGATAGGCAAAAAATGATCAAATACCTGCGTAACAACATGGCTACGCCGGGTGTTGCCGGATTTATTCCAGCCGGTATGCCAGGTTATGACGCATCGCAGGTTAAAGGGTATAGCTTTAACCCCGAAAAAGCCCGGCAGCTATTAGCCGAAGCAGGATTTCCAAACGGCCAAAATCTTCCCGAAATAACGCTGACCACCACCATCGGTTACCGTGACCTGATCGAATACGTCCAGGGGCAACTCGACCAGGTTGGCATCAATACTAAAGTAGAAGTAGTACAAAGTGCCAGTCTGCGTGAACTGGTTGCTAAAAACGGGGTGAACTTTTTCTATGGCTCCTGGATCGCCGATTATCCGGATGCCGAAGATTACCTGTCCTTATTCTACTCCAAAAACAAAATTCCCTGGGGCCCAAATTATACAGGCTTCAACAATAAACAATTCGACTCCCTTTTTCGACAGGCATACCAGGTTACTGATAACGAAAAGCGCTACACCCTATACCGGCAGATGGACAATATTGTGATGCAACGAGCCCCGGTTGTGATCCTTTATTACGATAAGTTGGTAAACCTGTACCAAAGCAATATTACCGGCATCAGCAAAAATGCACTTAACTTATTGAATTTGAAGAGAGTGCAGAAGATGTGATTGGTTAATTAGTGATTGGTTAACTGGGTAAGTCCGTATCGTTAGAATCACAGATTTAGGTTGATTTTACTGATTTCACAGATTTTGACGCAAGTACATAGTCCATATTCCATAGAAAAAGATTTTTTTCAAAATCCTATTGACCAATGCCTAATGCCCAATGCCTAACCATCCCGATAGCTATCGGGACAACCAAACTCAGGAAGCCCTTCTCTGCTCCGCATAAACCTCGCTGTCCTCAAAGGCCCAATTGGCCATGGCTTGGAGCACGAGTTGCAATTTGCGGCCCGATTTGCTGAGGCTATAGGTAACATAAGGTGGTACCACAGGTTTGGCCTCCCGAATCACCAGGCCGTCGGCCTCCAGTTGTTTCAGGTGCTGGATAAGCATTTTTTCGGTAACGGCAGGGATCGCTTTGCGCAATTCACTGTAACGCTTGTCGCCCGTCATCAAATGGTATAATATAATGGGTTTCCAATAACCGCCAATACGCTCCATGGCATAGGTTACCGGGCATGTATCTAAAGCGATGCGCTTATTTTCCTGAATGGTGGAGTTCTCTTTTATTTGAGCCATGATACATACTTTAGGGTAAGTACTTGTACAAAAGTAAGTACAAATATACCTTTGTCATCAACAAATCCAAAAGAAAATGAAAATAACCGTAACAGGCTCCTTAGGCAATATCAGTAAGCCCTTAGCCAAACAATTGATCACAGCAGGCCACAAGGTCACTGTTGTAAGTAGTAATCCGGATAAGAAAGCAGACATTGAAGCCCTTGGTGCTACGGCAGCCATAGGCTCCATTGGCGATGCGGAATTTTTAAGCAGCGCTTTTGCCGGTGCCGATGTGGTGTATACCATGGTGCCCCCCAGCTTTGCCGTAAACGACTATCGTAAATACGCAAGTGATTTTGCTCATAACTACGCAGCAGCCATAAAAAGTGCAGGCATCAAACGCATCGTTAATCTAAGCAGTATTGGTGCCGATATCGATGGCGGAACGGGTCCAATCGCCGGTATGCACGAAGCGGAGATCGTACTTAACCAACTTGATGGTGTAGCTATCAAACACATAAGGCCGGGTATATTTTATGTAAACCTTTATGCCAATATCGGCATGATCAAAAACCTGGGCTTTAATGGCGGTAATTACAGTGCTGATACCCGCCTGGTACTGGTGCATCCTGATGATATTGCTTCTGTTATTGCCGAAGAAATAGTAAGTGATTTCGAAGGGCATTCCGTTCGCTTTGTAAGCAGCGACGAAAGTACTGCCGGCGAAGTAACCGCAGCCCTGGGCGCAGCGATTGGCAAACCCGATTTAAAATGGGTTGAATTTACCGACGAACAAGCCATCAGCGGGATGATACAGGCCGGATTACCCGAATATTTCGCCCACCTGTACGCCGAAATGAACACCGCATTACGCAATGGCATCCTTTGGACCGAATACGACGCCGCAGGTACCAAACCTACGGGCAAAACCAAACTGGCCGATTTTGCAAAGGAGTTTGCAGTAGTGTTTGGAGGGTAAATCCGGGTGCCTGGCGGATCGCGCCTCGCGGAAGGAGGTGAAAGGAGAAAGGACAAAGGACAAAGGAGAAAGGACAAATGTAAAGTGGGAAAGGTAAAAGCTGAACTGCTAAAGGAATTTAGATGATGGATTCAAACCTTTCGCCTTTTACCTTTCGCCTTTTACCAATAACCGCAGTCATCCAAATTTCACCAAACTTTTAAAAATTCAATTAACTTCGCTTTCCTAAGGATGCTTGGGGCGAAAGCGCTTCTCTATGGCACGACCCGTTATTAAAAGATGAACGATAGATTGAAATTGATACCCACCGACTTGCTGGAGGAATACCGGCAAAAGGTAGCTATTGATCTGCAAAATCGTTTTGACTCTTTAAAAGACGCGGATATTTCCACGGATACATTTAGTTTTTACACTTCGGTTTCGGCTATTACTTCATCAAGGATCGAAGGCGAACAAATGGAGGTTGATAGTTATCTTAAACATAAGATGCTCGACCTTGGCTATCAGCCCGACCTGATACAGAAGCCTAATGATCTATACAACGCCTACCTGTTTGCACAAAAAAACGAGCTGACCAGTTCAAATATTTTTAAGGCACATCAATTAATAACCTCACACTTGCTGCCTGAAAATAAACAGGGCGTTTTACGCAGCGGCAATATGGTGGTTTTGGAACATCAAACCGGTCGCATCCAATTTGAAGCGGCCCCGGCTCAGCAGGTTAAGGCGCTTTTTGAATCGCTTACAGATGATATTGAAACACTGAAAAAACAAAACCTAACCTATCCCGAAGTTTTTTATTTTGCGTCTTTTATACACCTTTTATTTGTAAATATTCACCCTTTTGAGGATGGCAACGGCCGTGCTGCCCGCCTGCTTGAAAAATGGTTCATTGCCGAAAAACTGGGCCCACAGGCCTGGTTTATACAAAGTGAGTTGAATTATTACCAAAATGTAAACGCCTATTACCGAAATCTGAACCACCTGGGGCTGCTTTATGAGCAATTAGACTATACTAAAGCTTTGCCTTTTTTGTTGATGTTGGTGGAGGGGGTGAGCAGCTAAATGGGGGATGATCTGGCTTCGTGGGCACGAGAAATCTGGCGCACATTCCTTCGCTTCACTCTCGCGCCAGGCCGGGGGGTACGTAAATAGAATATCGGGATTGTAAACCAATCAGCCACGTAATGCAAATTACCAATGCAGACCATGGGTAGGCCTTAGGGCAAAAACGCCCTAAGTTCATTTTTGAAAACCAATTTTCAATTTATACATTTGTAAATCACTGTAGCTTCTCCTTGATAATGGAAAAAAAAAAATCTTTTTGCTGTACAAGTCGACGGCAAATATTTACATCACTTTGATGTTTGGATTTGGTTTCGTTTCCATATTTCACACCGCCCATACTTTACCGAAAATTTTGATGAGTCTTTCCATTGTAAAAATGAAAAAGACGCCCTAACTCTTGCAAATTTATTAAAGGAAAAATTTCCTCTCTCCAACATTCAAATAATATCTAACAGTAAAAGTTAGATTTAAAACTTCACGAAGTTACAAGCGGGTACGCTTAAGTGTGTATAGTAAAAGCTTCTAGTTTACGGATTCAATCTCGTTAAGCCAGACTTCTCGTTAGTGAGGATTTTTAATCCGGACTCAAAAAGCATAGGATATGTAAACCGAGAACAGCATACATGGATTGCAAATACACTAGCGACCTCGAACCGGATTACAAATCCGGACCAACAAGATAAACTCGCGGGAGCGTTCTTCAAAACAAGCCCATTCCCCCCTTGCACCTTCCCCCTAATAATCCCATTTTTGCTCCCACTAAATAAGATTACCATGACTTCAAATGTTAATGATATCAATACCGTAAGTGATTCGGTAGCGCAACTACGCCAGGCCATGCTCAGCGCTGATGGCGAGCAGCTCAGTAGCCTGGCGCATGAGGAATTGACCTATGGTCACTCCGGCGGGCAAATACAAAACAAGCAGGAATTTGTAGATACTTTTACCAGCGGCGCTTCTGTGTTTACCAACATTGATATCAGCGAACAAACTATCCGCATCGCCGGCGATACCGCCATTGTGCGACATATTCTCAAGGCTACCACCAACGACAAAGGCAAGGGCCCGGGTAATGTCAACATCAGTATTTTGCTGGTTTGGGTTAAAAGCGAAAACAATAGCTGGAAGCTTTTGGCGAGGCAGGCTGTTAGAGTGGTGTAGCCCTCTCGGGCACGAGAAATCTAACGCTCATTCCGGCGCTTCACTCTCGCGCCAGGCCGGGAAGTCGGAAAGTCCGAAAGCTATTGGGATGGTTAAAAAAGTACAACTTCATCCAACTCAATCAACTGAATCAACTCATTCAACTGAATCAACTCATTCCAACTCAATCCAACTCAATCCAACTCAATCCAACTCAATCAACTACTCTCCCACTCCGCAATCCTTCCTCCCCATCCGATATTCAAAAAAAAGCCCCTCCGTTTCCGAAAGGGCTATTTGAGGTAAAAGGACAAAGGTGAAAGGGTAAAGGCAGATATAGGTTACTGGTTCAAACCTTTCGCCCTTCACCTTTAACCATTCGCCTAATACTAAGCTATTTGCCTTCTGATAATATTCAGCGCACCACCGGCCTGGAACCACTCGATCTGCTGCGCATTGTAGGTATGGTTTACGGCGAATGAATCGGTAGAACCATCTTTATGGTGCAGCACAACGGTCAGTTGTTTGCCGGGGGCAAATGTGGCTAAGCCATTGATGTCGATCACATCATCTTCCTGGATCTTGTCGTAATCGGCGTTATCGGCAAAGGTGATGGCCAGCATACCTTGCTTTTTCAGGTTGGTTTCGTGGATACGGGCGAATGATTTCACCAATATGGCACGTACACCCAGGTGACGTGGCTCCATGGCCGCATGTTCGCGGGATGAACCTTCACCGTAGTTTTCGTCGCCTACCACCACGGTGCCGATACCAGCAGCTTTGTAAGCACGCTGTGTAGCCGGTACCGGGCCGTATTCGCCAGTCAGTTCATTTTTAACGGTATCAGCCTTATCATTGAAATAGTTGATCGCACCGATCAGCATATTATTTGAAATATTGTCAAGGTGACCACGGAATTTCAGCCACGGTCCAGCCATCGAAATATGGTCGGTTGTACACTTACCTTTGGCTTTGATCAGCAGTTTCAGACCGGCCAGATCGGTGCCTTCCCATGCCGGGAACGGATCCAACAATTGCAGACGTGCTGATTTAGGATCAACCTTCACCTCAACACCGCTGCCGTCTTCGGCTGGTGCCTGGTAACCGGCATCCTCAACCGCATACCCTTTGATCGGCATTTCTAAGCCCAGTGGTTCGTCAAATTTCACCTGCTCGCCGTCTTTGTTGGTCAAAGTATCAGTTAACGGGTTAAAAGTTAAGTCGCCTGCTATCGCGAAAGCGGTAACAATTTCTGGCGATGCTACAAAAGCGTGGGTATTAGGGTTACCATCCTGACGTTTCGCAAAGTTGCGGTTGAAGGAGGTAATGATAGAGTTTTTGCGTGTAGGATCGTCAGTATGACGCGCCCACTGGCCTATACATGGTCCGCAGGCATTAGCCAGCACCACACCACCCATACTTTCGAAGGTGCCGAGGTAACCATCGCGCTCTACGGTATAACGTACCTGCTCCGAACCCGGAGTAATGGTAAATTCAGCTTCCGTTTTCAGATGTTTATCAACTGCTTGTTTGGCAATAGAAGCCGCACGGGTAATATCTTCATAAGATGAGTTGGTACATGAGCCGATCAACCCCACTTCCAGTTTGGTAGGCCAGCCGTTTTCACGAACTGCGGTAGCAAATTTCGAGATCGGCCATGCCAGGTCGGGTGTAAACGGACCGTTCACATGCGGCTCCAATTCATCCAGATTGATCTCGATCACTTCATCGAAATATAATTTAGGGTTAGCATATACTTCCGCATCGCCGGTCAGGTGTTCTTTCACGGCATCAGCCAGGTCGGCTATATCAGCACGTTTGGTACCGCGCAGGTAAACCGCTATTTTCTCATCATAACCAAATACCGAAGTAGTGGCACCAATTTCGGCACCCATATTACAGATAGTTCCTTTACCGGTAGCAGATAGCGAACGGGCGCCTTCACCAAAATATTCCACGATGGCACCAGTACCGCCTTTTACGGTCAGGATACCAGCCACACGCAGGATCACGTCTTTAGCGGAGGTCCAGCCCGACAATTTGCCGGTCAGGTGCACACCGATCAGTTTAGGAAATTTGAGTTCCCATGGCAAACCGGCCATCACGTCGCATGCATCGGCACCACCAACACCTATGGCCACCATACCCAGGCCACCGGCATTAGGAGTATGTGAGTCGGTACCGATCATCAAACCACCCGGGAAAGCGTAATTTTCCAACACTACCTGGTGAATGATACCAGCACCCGGTTTCCAGAAACCGATACCGTATTTATCCGATACCGAAGCCAGGAAATCATATACTTCTTTGTTAACGTCTTTTGCTGTTTGCAGATCGGTATCAGCACCAATTTTGGCCTGGATCAGGTGATCGCAATGCACGGTAGATGGCACCGCCACCTGTGGGCGACCAGCCTGCATAAATTGCAGCAGCGCCATTTGCGCCGTAGCATCCTGCATCGCCACACGATCAGGTGCAAAATCAACGTAGTCGACACCACGCTTGTAAGCGCTATGTGCCTCACCTTCAGAAAGGTGGGCATATAAAATTTTCTCGGTTAGGGTTAGGGGTTTTCCGGTTGCTTTGCGGGCAGCAGCAATGCGTGCGCCATAGCGTTCGTAAACCTTTTTGATCATATCTAAATCAAAAGCCATCTTTCAGATATTTTAGGTGAAATAAATAGCAGGCCGCAATGAGCCTATCTCGCGGCGAATTTATAAAAAATACAGGTAAATGATGTCGGTAAATTGTATTTTATTGGTGTTTTGAAAAGTTGAACTGGTTGTACTAGTTGTATTGGTTGTAGTGGTTGTCCCGATAGCTATCGGGATGGTTGTATTAGTTGTCCTGATGGCTATTCAGATAGTTTGGCATTGGGCACTGGTTACCGAGTCACTAATTAACTAGTCACTAATTAACTGATTACCGGTTCAGACAATCTGGGCGTTCCCTGCGGGCCGCGCTGTCCGCTCATACGCCGCAGGCCTTATTCACAAGGCCGGTATCCGCTCCCATCGCTAACGCGGGTATTTGATGCTAAGGTATTTTACTGGTGTATAGTCAATCCTTAAATCCGTTAATCTTACGAATCCTGGTTCAGACAAATTGGCCGGTATCCGCTCCCATCGCTAAAGCGGGGTACGATTGGCTATGAGAAAATCAATATATTTACTGCTGACCCTAATAGGCAAAATGGCAAGTTATCAGATATATAGAACAGCTTAAGTTTAGCAACACCCAGGTAAAATCCGGGCAACCTTGAACCCAATCCATGAAAAAATTCCAAACCGTCTACGATTTTCATCAAACCGCAGCAATTCCGTTCTTTGCTTATTTGTTTGTGGTACCTATCCTTATTGGAGTAGGTATATTTATTTATAACTTCTTTTATGGCGACCGCCGGGGTATCAAATTTGGCATGTCAAAGCGAAACTTCGGGATGATCTTCGGTATCGTATTTGCCGGTATCGGATTTTTGATGTTCAAAGCCGTTATCGGTGCATCCGGCATTAAATACCGGTCAGGAAAGTATTACTCCGAAAACGGGGAATCCCAAGTCGTTGAAGGGCGCATACAAAACTTCCACCCCATGCCGGCAGGCGGTCACGACAGTGAGCACTTTGACGTCAATGGCGAATATTTTGACTATTCAAGCTTTGATCTCGGCGTTCTAGGTTACAACAAACCCCAGGTTGATGGCGGCATAATGAAACAAGGCCTGTATGTGCGAATCACCTATATTACCCATAATCAACGGATTGCTATTTTGAGAATAGATACGCTTAAGTAGTGGCGATTGGTTAACTGGCGATTGGTTAATCAGTGATTTGTTAACTAGTGCCTTATGACCAACTAATATAACCATCCTAATAGCTATAGGGATAGTTGCAGTTGGTAGACTTAGGCAATTTAACCCATTCAACTTAATCAACTCAATCAACCAATACAACCATCCCGATAGCTATCGGGACAACCAATACAACCATCCCGATAGCTATCGGGACAACCAATACAACTAAATCACAGCCCCTCAAACACCCAACCCTTACTACTCCACTCCTCCATCGCCCTGGGCAACACATATTGTAACCTGTCAAAAGCTTTCAGGCTATCATGAAATACGACGATTGAACCTGGCCATACATGCCGCAGCACATTCTCAAGGCAGGCTTCAGGGCTAAGATTTGGGTCGAAGTCGCCGCTTAGCACATCCCACATCACTATCTGGAGTTCAGGCCGCTGCTGTTTTAGCAGTTTGATCTGCGATAGTCTGATGCGACCGTATGGCGGACGGAATAAATTTGACGGTATCAATTCATCCGCTTTAAGGTAATTATCTACGTAGACGTGGCTGTCTGTTTTCCAACCCTTTAAATGGTTAAAGGTATGATTACCAACACTATGGCCAGCTGCTTTCACTTGCTCAAACACCTCAGGATGCTTGCGCACATTGTCGCCTATACAGAAAAAAGTAGCCTTAGCGTCGTGCTTCTGTAAAATATTTAAAACAAAGGGTGTAACAATGGGTATAGGGCCGTCGTCAAAAGTCAGAAAAATGCGCTTACCATCAGCACGTTTATTCCACAACAAACTGGAATACAACTGTTTGATAAACCAGGGCGTTTTTACAAGGTACATGTTGCAAATGTAACATTTTGACAGTTAGCGATTGAGTGGGTGAATGGTTAGTTTGATTTGAAGACTATCTCTCTCTCAGGCACCTGTTGACTAATTAAAAAGGATCAAGTGGAACGATTGTTTATTAGCAAGTTTGAGTTTATTATTCACTCATTCACTAATTCACTCATTCACTAATTAAAATAGAAATATGAATCTGAAAATATCAACCAAACTGTTAATGATGCTTGCGATGATCGCAGGCGGTGCTTATACTGCAGGGGCCCAGCAGGTTATTTCGCTGCAAAAAGCGGTTGAGCTAACACTACAAAAAAACCTCACCATAAAACAGGCCCAGTATACTGAAGCGCTGGCTATTGAAGATGTTAATCAGAGTAAATACAATTTGTTGCCCAACCTGATCGCAACACCAAGTGGCGGCTATTATTTTGGTAAAAGCCAGGTTACAGGTGCTTTTGCCTATGCAACGTCGACATTGAACATTAACGGTAACGCACAGGCTCAGGTTACTTTATATCAGGGAGGCCAGCTGAGGAACCAGATCATACAGAATAAATTGATATTGGATGTCGACAAATCGAGCACCGCTAAAGTAAAAAACGATTTAGTGTTAAATGTGGTAACCGACTACCTTCAAATTCTAACCAACCAGGATCTGGTAACTGCTGCTCAACAGCAAATTGATATTGCGAAGATCGCGCTTGATCGTACACAAAAGAATTTTGATGCTGGCAATCAGTCACAAGCCGATCTGTCTCAATCAAAAGCTGGTGTTTCTACGGCAGAATTAAACCTGACCAATGCCCAAAACCAATTGGATCTGACCATACTGGTACTGAAACAATATATGGAAATGGACCCAGCTACCAGCATAACGGTAGAAAGGCCAGACATCAGCAAGTTAAATGATATCAAAACAGCGTTTGATGCTCAGGATGTCATCAAAACAGCATTCTCGGTAAGTCCGGATATTAAACTGGCAGAGGCTCAGCAAAAAACCTATGAACAAGCGATCAAAATCGCACAGGGTAATTATTATCCAAGTCTGGTTTTGTTTGGTGGCGTTGGAACAGGTTATTCTAACCAGGCCAAAACAGTTACAGGCGAAACAGTTGTAGGTTCATCCCAGATAGGCACGGTTGATGCAACAGGTCAAACGGTTTCATCGCCGATATTGCAGCCTACCTTAACCCCGATCTCTTTTACTAACCAGTTAAATAACAACTTTAACAAATCTATCGGGCTCAGCTTACAGATACCAATATTTAATAGGTTTACTGCCCGTACTTCATTACGCAAAGCAAAATTAAACCTCGAAAATGCACAGGTAACAACTGATCTGGCGAAAGTTACGCTTAGCAAAACGATCACCCAGGCAGTACTGGACCTTAACGCTGCCGTGAAACGCTTTGCATCAACACAGCAAACTTACCAGGCAAATAAAGACGCGTTTAATTTCACGCAGCAACGCTTTAATGTTGGGCTGGTAAATTCGCTTGATTATAACACTTCGCTCACCAATTACAACAAGGCGCAAACTGATATGATTGAGGCTCAATATGAAGTGATCTTCAGAAGTAAGGTGATCGATTATTATTTAGGCAACCAGATTTCGTTGTAGTTATCGTGTAATGGTAACTGGTAATTTTGAGACAAACAATTTTAAAAAATAGCAATTAGAATTTATACTTTAATAATATGGGAAAGACTACTAAATATATCCTGATCATTCTTGTAGCAGTGGTGGTGCTGCTCGTAGCCTTGAAAATGACCGGGGTTATTGGCAAACAGCAAAAAACACAGGTAGCTACCGAGAAAGTGACCGAGCGCACGGTAAATGAAACCGTTTCGGCCAGCGGAAAGATCAAGGCACACGTGGAAGTTAAGATCAGCCCGGAAGTTTCGGGTGAGGTGGTTGAACTTCCGGTGCATGAAGGCGATGTTGTAAAAAAAGGCCAGCTGCTTTGTAAGATCAGGCCCGATATTTTGCAGTCGGAATATGACCGTGTGCAGGCAGCCTATAATACCCAGAAGGCTAATGTCGAAAACTCGAACCAAATGTTGATTCAGGCTGAAGCCACGTATGACAACCAGGCATCGATCTATAACCGTGATAAGGTTTTGTATAACAATAAAGTACTTACCACCGCCGAATTTGAAGCTGCGAAAGCAAGTTACCTAGGTGCAAAGGCAGCACTTGAAGCTGCAAAACAGAATGTGATCGGTGCAAAATATGGCCTGGCACAATCAGAAGCTTCGGTAAAAGAAGCTAATGGCAACCTGGTAAAAACCACTATTTATTCGCCGGTTGATGGGGTGATATCAAAACTCTCGATCCAAAAAGGCGAACGTGTACTGGGTACCCAGCAATTTGCCGGTACCGAGATCATGACCATCTCCGATCTGAACCAATTAGATGCTACTGTTGACGTGAACGAAAATGATATCAATCGCATTAAATTAGGCGACTCGTCAAAGATTGAAGTTGACGCATTCACCGGCAAGGCATTTACCGGAACTGTAATTGAAATAGGCAGTGCAGCCAACGTGGTAGGTAATACTGCCGACCAGGTTACCAATTTCACCGTAAAAGTGAGGATCGATCCTAAATCATATATGGCGCTGTTGAACAAAAGCGATAGCAACCCTTCGCCTTTCCGCCCGGGATTGACTGCTACAGTTGATATCAACACTAATCATGCAAGGTCCTTAACCGTTCCAATTCAATCGGTAACAACCCGCGAGGAGAAAAAACCTGACAATGCAGGTGCACCAAAAAGTGATAATTCTACCGATAACTCAAAACCTAAAGTGACAGTTTCATCTAAAGAATATGTATTTGTTTACAGCGCTGGCAAGGTTAAACAGGTTTTGGTAACTACCGGCATACAGGACGATAGCTATATTCAGGTACTTTCTGGCCTTAATGCAGGCGACGAGGTTGTATCTGCTCCTTACTCGGCGATTACCAAGACGCTTGCGGATAAAATGGAAGTTGAAAAAGTTGATAAAAGCAAGCTTTTTACAGTCGATAATAAATAATTGACTCGAACCCTATTGAAGAAAAGGCCTGTGCATTTGCACAGGCCTTTTTAATTTGCATAAATTCGCAGCGTACAAGGTGCAGTTAAAACTATGATCGGTCAAAACAGGATATTGGTAGTAGGCGGTGGCAGTTGGGCAACAGCAAATATTAAGATACTCAGCGACAACCCGGTAGAAAAAGAGATCTATTGGTGGATGCGCAGCGAACATGCAGCCGACCATATCCGTCAGTTTGGTCATAACCCGAATTACCTGAGCTCGATTGAGATCAGGGTGCCAGCACAGCATATTTCAACCGACCTGCGGTCTTTATTTGGCGAAGCTGATATCATCCTGCTTAATGTACCTGCAGCATTCCTTAAAGAAGCTTTGGCCGGTATCAGCAGCGCTGATTTTGAGGGTAAAAAAGTAGTATCCGCCATTAAAGGAATTGTACCGGATGAGAATTTGATCATCGGCGAATTCATCAATAAACATTACGGCGTATCATTTGATGATTTTATGGTCATCAGCGGTCCCTGCCATGCCGAGGAAGTTGCATTAGAGAAATTATCTTATCTCACCATCGCATCGGGTGATACTGAGCTTGCCGCCGAATTTGCCGGCATGATCAGTACCCGGTATATTAATACTACGGTTTCGGACGATATTTGGGGCACCGAATATGCCGCTGTACTCAAAAACGTTTACGCAATGGCAAGTGGCATTTGTCATGGCGTTGGCTATGGCGATAATTTTCAATCGGTATTGATATCCAATGCTATCCGAGAACTGGAACGCTTTGTGGCCGCGGTACACCCCATCGACCGCGATATTAAAGAATCAGCCTACCTGGGCGACCTCTTGGTAACAGCTTACTCTAATTTTAGCCGCAACCGCACCTTTGGTAATATGATCGGCAAGGGCTATACCGTTAAATCGGCTCAGCTCGAAATGAATATGATCGCTGAAGGTTATTATGCGGTAAATTGCCTGCATCAGGTCAACAAACAATACAATGTGCATATGCCCATATGCAACGCCGTTTACGCCATTCTATACGAAAAACGGAATCCATCCCTTGAAATGAAACATTTGTCGGGTCAATTGAGTTAGTACTTTATATAAACTACTAAAACCAATGAAAAATTTGATCAAAGTTGCCCTGGTTTCCGGGGCAATGTTATTTGCAGTGCAAGGCATGGCAGATATCGTAAAACAGGATACAACCTTAGGAAAAAAAATCAGTCATACGGCAAAGAAAGTCGGCCATAAAACCGCCAATATAGCCGCCAATACTGCTTCGGCAGTAGTCGACAAAAAATACGAAGGGAAATGTGGCCCCAATGGCGAAACCGTTTACATCAATGAGCACTCCCATTATTACATCATCAACAAAAAAGGTCACCGCGTGTACCTCAAAAAATCTGAGTTGATGGACAAAAAAATGTAGGTTTTTATTCGCCAGGCTTAAACATTATCGTTAACAAAAAAAGCCCTCATCCGCACAGATGATGGGCTTTTTAAACTAAACTAAACTATCTTTAGTGATCTGGTAATAGATATCCGGTATTAGGAAGACAACGGCCGATTAACGATTTCAATAATTATTAACCAGTAGCTGTTACCATGTGCCTGTTTCCTGTTACCCGATCCCAGTCACCAGATACCCGATACCTAATACCTGATTCCTGATATCTAATACCTGATTCCCGATATCTAATACCTAACCTCAAAACTTCCTGCGACGTTCGCCACGATCCTCACGGCGTTTGCCTGAAAAGTCGCGAAAACCGCCGCCGCTATTGCCGCCTGAACGTTCTCTGCTGCCACCTTCCCTGTTACCACCCTCACGGTTGCCACCGCCATAGCCCGAGCCATTACGGAAACCACCTTCTTTGCGTTCGCCACCTTCACGTTTTTTATAACTGTTAGAAGTACCGCCACTGCGACTTTCGCTGCTGCCTTCTCCCGAAATCTCTATCCTAACGTCGCGTCCCTGAAAATCGGTACCTTTAAAGCCCGATTGTACTTTCTGAACATCGTCATTTGCAACTTCAAAGAAAGAGTAAACACCTTTCACATCAATTTTACCAACTGTTTTACCAGCTATTTTGGTGGTGTTACAGATATAACCTAACAAATCGCCGCGGGTAAAGCCGTCAACCGAACCTAAGTTGATGAACAGGCGGGTAAAATCAGAACGCATACCTGTACGGTTAAAACGATCACCACGTTCGCCACGATCGCCTTCAGCACGCGGACGTTCGTCAGCAGGGGCATTCAGATCTACGGCATTTTTATAATATTCCAGGAAGCTGTTAAACTCGAGAGAAGCAAAACGTTTGATGATTTCTTCTTTGCTCAGTTCCTTAAACTCATCCATGATGCGTGGCAGGTACTGCTCAATTTGTTTTTCGTTCACTTCAACGTTGTGTACCTTGTGGATCAGCGCAAACAGTTGCTTTTCAACTACATCAAAGCCTGTAGGTATCTCGGCTTTAACAAAGCGTTTACCTAAGGTTTTTTCAATCTGGCGGATCTTACCTAATTCCTTACCATTGATGATCGAGATCGATACACCTGTTTTACCGGCACGGGCTGTACGGCCGCTGCGGTGGGTATAGTTCTCAATTTCATCGGGCAATGAATAATTGATCACGTGCGTAACATCGTTCACGTCGATACCGCGGGCGGCTACGTCAGTTGCTATCAGCAATTGCAGACTACGGTCGCGGTAACGTTTCATTACCTTATCGCGTTGCTGCTGCGAAAGATCGCCATGCAACGAATCAGCATTATAACCGTCTTTGATCAAAGACTCAGCAATTTCCTGGGTTTCGATCTTGGTGCGGCAAAATACGATACCAAAGATCTCGGGATTGAAATCAACGATACGTTTAAAGGCAGCGTATTTATCGCGGGCACGTACCACATAGTATTCGTGCTCGATATTTTCGTTACCGGTATTTTTGGTGCCCATGGTCAGTTCATAAGGATCTTCCATGTATTTTTTGGCGATCCTTCTTACTTCAGAAGGCATAGTGGCTGAAAACAGCCATGTTTTTTTGTCTTCGGGGGTGGTAGACAAAATACTGTCAATGTCTTCCTGGAAGCCCATATTGAGCATCTCATCGGCCTCGTCGAGCACAACAAACCTTACGCCGCTGAAATTAATAGCGCCGCGGTTGATGATGTCGAGCATACGGCCCGGTGTTGCTACAACAATTTGCACACCGCGGCGGATCTGGTGTAACTGATCCGAAATGCTTGCGCCGCCATAAACAGCAACAACATTTACGTTGCGCATATTTTTAGCATAATTTTTCAGATCATTGGTGATCTGTAAACAAAGTTCGCGGGTAGGGCACAAAATAAGGGCCTGCGGATGATTTTCTTCGAAATCAAGTAGTTCCAGTAATGGAAGGCCAAAAGCAGCTGTCTTGCCGGTCCCGGTTTGGGCTAATCCGACAAAATCGTTGCTGCCTGTCAACAATACCGGAATTGACTGTTCCTGGATTGGCGTAGGGTTTTCGAACCCTAACTCAGAGATGGCATTAACAATATCATGACGGATTCCCAGTTGAATAAATGGGTTCATGAATTTAAATAACGTATTCGGCTACATCGCCAAATCGGGCGCAAAGGTAAGGTTAATTTATCGCATTTCAAACACTGGAGAGGGATTACGAAAAGATGACAATTGGGCAGAAAATGTGTTTGCTTTACCGCAAGAATAATTTTTATTAAATTTGATACAGAAAATATAGGGACCAAGCTCATGAAAATAGACGAGATCGCGTTAAAAGAAGACCTGATAGATAAGATAGAGCATGCTGATAGCAAACAGTTGGGAGAGATCTATGGGCTGCTGACCAATTATTTCAATGGGCAAACTTCGGTTGAAGAGTGGGATATTTTGACTGATCGTCAAAAAGCAGCCATTGAGGAGGGCTTAGCTGAAGCCGAAGCCGGCCTTGATGAACCTGCTTCGGAATTGACCAAGAGAATTCGAATAAAATATGGCTTAAATGGCCAAGGAAGTACGCATATCTCGCCGTGCTGCTAGAGACATAGAAAAAATCACCGATTATTTGTTTAAAAATTGGAATGCGAATGTGGTTGCTGATTTTATTTCACGTTATGAAGAATGTCTCGATTTGCTGACGAAAAACCCAGAGCAATATCCTATCGCGAGAAAAAATACAAATGTCAGGAGATGTGTGCTAACGAAACACAATGTCGCCTACTTTAAAGAATTTCCTAATAAAATTACAATCTTAACCGTATTTGACACCAGACAAAATCCCAAAAAATTGAATAAAATCATCTAAAATTTTTAGCAGATATCTGATCATCAAAAAGCCATAAATAATACTAACTTAGATTCCATATCGCTTAAACCATGAAAATAAAACAACTCCTGCTGGTAGCCCTGTTTGCATTTGCAACCCAAACCCTTTTCGCACAGGAACTTGAAAAAAGCTTTGATACCACACATTATGGCCGCAATGCCGCAGTTGGTAAATACGCTGATATTCGTGGTTTTAAAATGTATTACGAAACCTACGGCAAGGGTCAGCCACTGCTGATCATCCATGGCAACGGAGGATCTATCAATAACTTTGTTTTCCAGATTCCTTATTTCGCTAAAAAGTATCAGGTAATATTAGCTGATAGCCGTGCGCAAGGCAAATCGGTTGATAGTAAAGACTCGCTGAGCTACGAAATGATGGCCGACGACCTGAACGGGCTGCTTGATCATCTGCATCTTGATTCAGCCTATGTTATCGGGTGGAGCGATGGCGGCATCAATGGCTTGTTACTTGCTATCAGGCATCCCGATAAAGTAAAAAAACTGGCAGTTACCGGAGCTAACCTCTG